>JAHWJP010000013.1:0-6892 GCA_019348355.1 Actinomycetota bacterium | reverse complement strand
CGGGCCGACAGCTGTCGGACCCGGGGCTCGTCGCTACCGTTCGCGCAGCACTGCAGGCGCACGGCTGCGCGGCTGGCCGGCTCGTCTTCGAGGTCACCGAGACGGCCCTGGTGACCGACATGTCGACCGCAATCGAGTCCATGCAGCAACTGCAGACGCTGGGGGCCGGCGTCGCCATCGACGACTTCGGCACTGGCTACTCCACCTTGCTGTACCTCAAACACCTGTCAGCCAACGACCTCAAGATTGACCGCTCGTTCGTCCGTGGTCTCGGCGTCGACAGCTACGACACCGCGATGGTCGCGTCGCTGATCTCCCTGGCGCACAACCTCGGAGTGCGCTGTGTCGCCGAGGGTGTCGAGACCATCGAGCAGTTCACGCTCCTCGAGCAGCTGGGCTGTGACTTCGCCCAGGGCTACTTGTTCAGCCGTCCGGTGGATGCAGCGGCACTGGAAGCGTGGCTCGACCGGCATGTGACCACCGCCGCGCCCCCATCCCAGGCCGACGCCCCGTGCATCTCCCCGCCGGCCCGCATCCTGGCCCTGCTCGAGCAGGGCGCAGGTCCACACACGCTCGCCGCCGTACTGAACAGCGACGGTCACCGAACAGCCGATGGCGTGCGCTGGTCAGCGCGGAGCGTCACGCGGGACCTGCTGCATCGACCCGCCTAGACACCGCTGCCATCGGGACGCGACACACCGGTGGCCGAGCCGGCGTGCAACCGATCGTCCCTCCGCCGGTTCACCGCGTGACATCTGGCGGCCTTCGTGCTCGGGCGTCGCCGACGACGCCGCCTGCTGGGACAAATCACCGGCTGGACGGCGTCGTTGAGCAGTAGTTCGGGATGACCAGCCCCTTCTGTGACAACACCTGGGTAGTTCGCTCTGCCCCGAAGCGCCGACCCGCAGCAAGCCGTGCGCCCTCTGCGTCGTCCTGAAACCGATGACCCAGCCGGTCTGCCGCTGGCCCGACGACCGCCCGTTACGCCGGGGGATCTGCCAGCGTCCAGCCGAGGTCGGGCGCGCCGGCGAACTGCGGGGTCTGCCGGCCGTACGGCTTCTGTCCGAGCGTGATGGCCTGGGCGTAGTACTGGGAGTAGCGCAGGGTCTCGCCCATCGTCGTTCGCCCGTTGCCGTCGGCGTCGGCCTGCCGCTGGGCGAGGCCGAGATCGAAGACCAGTCCGGTCCACACCGACCTCGCCCACGGGGGGTACTCGTAGGACTTCTCGGTGCCCTTGCTGCTGCCGCTGAACAGCACGCGGTCGCTGGGCAGGCCATCCATGAAGCTGCCGGCTTCACAGCCGGCGATGTCGACCCAGAGCCGGCCCTGGGAGCGACCGAGCAGGGCAGTGACCTCGCGGTCGTCGATGAAGGCACGGTCGACCGGCCACAGGGCCTCCTTGGTCCCGCCCTTCTGCTTGACGTGGCCGGAGTAGTGGAACAGCGCGAACGTCCCCGGGGTCGACTTCGCGGTCAGCCAGGACATGCCCTCCCGGATCGCCGCCCCGGTGGCCTGGCCGTCGGTGACCATGCGGATGTTCTGCGGCAACCAGCCGCTCTTCTCCAGCTCGGCGGCGATGTAGCGCACGTCATTTGCGCTGCCGATCGTGTCCTTGGTCGGCGGGCGGTAGTCGGTCACGCCGACGAGGAAGGCGTAGCGGTCCGCGGGTGCAGCGGTGCGCAGCGGACGCGGGTCGTTCTGCGGACCGGGCGGTGGCCCGAGGATGCTCTCGACATCGAGCTCCGGCTGGGCGGCGGCCCGGATGTTGGGGTCGGCTCTCGGCACAGGCGGCGGCTCGAGGACCGGGACGACGCTGGGGCTGGGGACAGGACTCGGGCTCGGACTGGGGCTCGGCGAGGGCGCGGTGACGACCGGGATCGCCACCGGCCCGGCCTCAGCTGTCGGCCGGTCGATCAGCAGGAACACGCCGGCTCCGACGAGGACCGCGGCCGCGACGGTCCACAGCGTGGCCTCCACGACCCGGCGGGTGCGTCGGCGCGCAGCCGGATCAGTCATGTACACAGAGTCACCGCCAGGAGGCCGCTGGTCAAGTCGGAGCGGGTCTCACCCGCCGGCGAGCGCCTCGTCGAGGTCGGCGAGCAGGTCGTCCGCCGTCTCGATGCCGACCGAGAGCCGGACCAGGTCGGCCGGCACCTCGAGCTGCGAACCGGCGACGCTGGCATGGGTCATCCGAGCGGGGTGCTCGATCAGCGACTCGACGCCGCCGAGTGACTCCCCGAGGGTGAACAACCGGGTCCGCCGGCAGACCTCGAGCGCCGCCGCCTCGCCACCGGCGAGCCGGAAGCTCACCATCCCGCCGTACCCGCTCATCTGCCGGCTCGCGACCGCATGGCCGGGGTGGTCCGGCAGGCCCGGATAGAGCACCGCAGCGACGGCCGGATGCCCGGTCAGCAGCTCGACGACGCGGGCGGCGTTCGCGCAGTGACGGTCCATCCGTACGCCCAGGGTCTTGGCGCCGCGCAGCACCAGCCAGCTGTCGAAAGGGCCGGGCACCGCGCCCATCGCGTTCTGGTGGTAAGCCAACTCCTCCGCAAGCCCGGTGTCGGAGGTGACCAGGGCCCCGCCGACGACATCGGAGTGTCCGCCGAGGTACTTGGTCGTGGAGTGCACGACGATGTCGGCGCCCCACGCCAGCGGCTGCTGGAGATACGGGCTCGCGAAGGTGTTGTCGACCGCGAGGCGCGCACCGGCCTCGTGCGCAATCGCCGCGAGAGCGGCGATGTCGGCGACGGCCAGCAGCGGGTTGGTCGGCGTCTCGCACCAGATGAGCGACGTCTCCGGGCGCATCGCGGCCCGGACGCGGTCGAGGTCACCGAGCGGGACCGGCGTGTGCTCGACCCCCCAACGGGCCAGGACCCGGGCGAAGAGGCGATAGGTGCCGCCGTACGCGTCGTCCGGCACCAGCACGTGCCCACCCGGTCCGGTGACCGTCCGCAGCAGGCAGTCCTCGGCAGCGAGGCCGCTGGCGAAGGTGAGCCCGGTGCGACCGGCTTCCAGCGCGGCGAGACAGGTCTCGAGCGCGGTACGGGTCGGGTTACCGCTGCGGCTGTACTCATACCCCCGGTGCTCTCCGACATCGGACTGCGCGTAGGTGGACGTCTGGTAGATCGGGACGATGACCGCGCCGGTGGCGGGATCGGGGTCCTGGCCGGCGTGGATGGCGAGCGTCTCGAAGCCGTAACCGCCGCCCGCCCAGCGGTCGCCAGGGAGATCCCGCTCCGCGTCCATCGGTCGACCGTACGACGCCCCGTCTAGCCTTGTCGAGATCTGTCTAGCGAATCACCTAGAAAGCGGCATACGATTCGAGACATGGAGCCGCGGCGCAACCCCTACGCCCCTGGAGCCGGGCAGCGGCCACCGGAGCTCGCCGGCCGGGAAACCGAGATCGAGGCCTTCGGTGTCGCGCTGGACCGGCTGTCCGGCGGCCGGTCGGCTCGGGGGCTGATGTTGTCAGGCCTGCGCGGCGTCGGCAAGACGGTGCTGCTCAACGAGCTCCGCTCGCAGGCGATCGACAGCGGCTGGGCGACCGGCAAGCTGGAGGCGCGCTTCGAGCAGGGCCTGCGGCGACCGCTCGCCACCGCGCTGTTCACCGCCACCCGGGAGCTGTCCGTCCGGCGCCGGGCCGGTGACCGGGTGCGGAGCTTCTGGAGCGTGCTCAAGGCGTTCAGCCTGACCTCGGAGCCGCACGGCGGCTGGACGGTCGGGCTGGACGTCGAGGCAGCGCGCGGACGCGCCGACTCCGGCGACCTCGAGATCGACCTCGTCGAGCTGTTCGCGGACGCAGCCGAGCTCGGCGCGGACCACGACACCGGGATCGCGCTGTTCCTCGACGAGATGCAGGACGCGCCGGTGAAGGACCTGTCGGCGGTGTGCGCGGCGGTGCACGATGTCAGCCAGGTCGGCTCCCCGCTGCTGGTCGTCGGGGCCGGGCTGCCGCACCTGCCTTCGGTGCTGACCGCCGCCAAGAGCTACGCCGAGCGGCTGTTCACCTACCGCACGGTGGACCGGCTCGACCCGATGGCCGCGGCCCTTGCCCTCACGGCGCCCGCCGCCCGCGAGGGCGTCGGCTTCACCGCCGAAGGGCTCGCCGCGCTGCTGCGGGCGGCCGACGGCTACCCCTACTTCCTGCAGGCGTACGGCTCCGCGGCCTGGGACGCCGCCCCGCTCGACCCGATCGGGCTCGACGACGTCGAGGCCGGCCGGCGCGAAGCCGACGCCGAGCTGGCGACCGGCTTCTTCGGCTCCCGGTGGGAGCGGGCCACACCTGCCGAGCGGGCCTACCTGCTCGCCATGGCCGAGCTGCTCGGCGGGCGTGACGGCGCCGTCCCCACCGCCGCTGTCGCCACGCACCTCGGCCGGCGCGCCGCCAGCCTCAGCCCGGCGCGCGACACCCTGCGGCGCAAGGGGCTGATCTACAGCGAGCAGCGGGGGACGGTCGCCTTCACCGTGCCGCATTTCGCCCGCTTCGCGAGCAGCCGCACCGACTGAGCCCGACGGCAAACGGTCAGCCGGGCGACAACCCACCATGTGACAAGAAGCCCAGCAGGTCCGAGCGGGTGAGGATGCCGACCGGCTTGCCGTCGTCGAGCACGAGCATCGCGGAGGCCGCTTCGAGCACGGCCATGGCCACGGCCAGCGCCTCACCGGAGCCCACCGTCGGCAGGGGTGCGCTCATGTGGTCGGCGAGCGGATGGTCGAGCGCCACCCGGTCGGCGAAGACGGCATCGAGCAGATCCCGCTCGTGAACCGCGCCGACCACCTCGGCGGCCATGACCGGCGGCTCCTCCTGAACGACCGGCATCTGGCTCACGCCGTACTCCCGCAGGATCGCGATCGCCGAGCCGACCGTCTCCTGCGGATGGACGTGCACCAGTTCCGGCAGGTCGCTTCCCTTGCGGCGCAGCACGTCACCGACTGTGGGCTGGGAGTCGTCGGGGACGAGAAAGCCGTAGTCGGCCATCCACTCGTCATTGTAGATCTTCGACAGGTAGCCGCGGCCGGAGTCCGGCAGCAGCACGACGACGACGTCGTCGACCGTCAGCTCCTGGGCCAGCCGCAGCGCCGCCGCCACCGCGAGCCCACACGAGCCGCCGACGAGCAGCGCCTCCTCCCGGGCGAGCCGCCGGGTCGTGAGGAAGGAGTCGCGGTCGCTGACGGCGAGAATCCGGTCGGCGATCCTACGGTCGTAGGTGTCCGGCCAGAAGTCCTCGCCGACCCCCTCGACGAGGTACGGCCGGCCGCTGCCGCCGGAGTAGACCGACCCCTCCGGGTCGGCGCCGATCACCTGCACCCGACCCTCGGAGACCTCTTTGAGGTAGCGGCCGGCGCCGCTGATCGTGCCGCCGGTGCCGATGCCAGCCACGAAGTGCGTCACGAGCCCGTCGGTCTGCCGCCAGATCTCCGGCCCGGTGGTGGCGTAGTGGGCGGCCGGATTGAGCGGATTGGCGTACTGGTTGGGGTTCCAGCCGCCGGGCGTCTCGGCAGCGAGGCGGCGCGACACCGAGTAGTAGCTGTCCGCGTGCTCCGGCGCCACAGCCGACGGGCACACGACGACCTCCGCGCCGTACGCCCGGAGCACTGCGACCTTCTCGGCGCTCATCTTGTCCGGCATGACGAACAGGCACTTGTAGCCTCGCTGGTTCGCCACGATCGCGAGGCCCACCCCGGTGTTGCCGCTGGTCGGTTCGATGATGGTGCCGCCCGGACCGATCAGCCCGTCCCGCTCACCGGCCTCCACCATGGCCAGCGCGATGCGGTCCTTGACCGAGCCGCCAGGGTTGAAGTACTCCACCTTGGCGATCACCTGTGGGGGAAGGCCGGCGGCCATCCGCCCCAGCCGGACCAGCGGGGTGTTGCCGACCAGGTCGATCAGGGAGTCGCTGACCTGCATGGAAGGCCCTCCGCTCACGCGACGACGACGTCCGCAGCGTACGGCGGCCAGGTAGGTTGCCTCGCTGTGAGGCACCCGCTGTGAGAGCCCGAATCCCGCGACCGGGTCGCCGTGCCCGTTATGTCGCGGTGAAGGCGGCGTACGGCGGCGGCACCTTCGGCGGGCTCGCCGGTGCGGCGTTCGTGCTGCTCGCCACCGAGGCCAAGCTGGCCCGCAGGGTGATCGGCACCCCCACCGAGCAGGCGCCGCTGGCAGCCGGCTCGTACGGCCCCGGGCGGCGCCGGGACAAGCCGCTGCACCTTGCCGTGCTCGGCGACTCCGCGGCAGCCGGTCTGGGCTGCGAGCGGGCGGAGCAGACACCGGGGGCGCTGCTCGCCGGTGGGATCGCCCGCGACCTGCGCCGCCGGGTCGATCTCGAGGTCGTGGCGGTGACCGGTGCCCGCTCGGGGGACCTGGACCGGCAGGTCACTCGGGCCCTGCGCCGGCCGGTGGACGCGGCCGTGATCATCATCGGCGCCAACGACGTCACCCACCAGGTGCCTGTCGCGGCGGCCGCGCGCGATCTCGGCCGGGCCGTCCACACCCTGCGGGCCGCGGGGGCGGTGGTGATCGTCGGCACCTGCCCCGACCTCGGGACCATCAAGCCGGTCATGCAGCCACTGCGGACGGTCGCCGCCCACTGGAGCCGGCGCCTCGCCGCCGCGCAGACCGTCGCGACCGTCGGGGAGGACGGCATCGCGGTGTCGCTGGGCGACCTGCTGGTGCAGGACTTCACCGAGCAGCCCCACCTGTGGAGCGCCGACCGCTTCCACCCGTCGGCGGACGGCTACCGGCGGGTGGTGGACGTGCTGCTGCCCAGCGTGCTCGACAGTCTCGGCGTCACCATCGCCGTCAGTGTGCCGATCAGCGACACCGTGCAGGACGTAGCGGTCGCCGCGCGGGTCGCGGCGCGCGAGCCGGGCGTCGAGGTCGACCCGCTTC
>JAHWJP010000198.1 GCA_019348355.1 Actinomycetota bacterium | reverse complement strand
TCCATCTGGGACCACCGTTGCCGGTGGCCTCGTGCGGTCTACCCGCAGGCATCGGACGGGCCGCCCTCGAGCGCCTGCGCAGGAGCTCCGGAGAGCTCCCTCTTGACCTTGCTCCGGGTGGGGTTTGCCGAGCCGCCCGGGTCACCCCGGGCGCTGGTGCGCTCTTACCGCACCGTTTCACCCTTACTGCCACCTCGCCCGAAGGCGCCGCGGCAGCGGTCTGTTTTCTGTGGCACTTTCCCGCGGGTCACCCCGGGTCGGTGTTACCGATCACCCTGCCCTGTGGAGCCCGGACTTTCCTCGACCCCGAAGGTGCCGCGACCGTCCGGCCAACTCGTCCCGAGGGAAAGGCTACGCCCCCATGCGGAACGGCTTGGGCGGCGGCTTGAGGTCCGCCCGCGGGCACGCGGCGAGCGAATAGCCGCCGTAGCCCAGCGCCTCGTCGCAGAGCCCCTCGACGGTCCAGCCATATCCCGTACCGACAGTGGTGATGGTGGCGCGGTAGACCGTGATGGCGTAGCGGGTCGGCGAGCCGTAGCTCACCTGCAGGCTTCCCAGGAGCTCGGCGTCGCCCGGGCTCGACATCCCGGCGCCGTTCCACGGCCGGTCGTAGCGCTGCCACAACGTCGGACTGCTCGCCCAGCAGCCGCCGGAGCGAACGTCGCGATACGCGAGCTCGACGAGCACGACCCGGGCCGCCTCCTCAGGCAGCACGGCCGCCGGGCGCAGCACCTCCGTGACCGCAACGTCCCCGTACACCTCAGCAGCGAGCATCTCCAACGGATCCATGCCATATCTCTCGACAGCCCGGGCGGGCCGCTTTACTGACGCGAGGTGTGGGAACCGGATCCGCCGGAGCGGGTTGCTACAGCGTCTCCGGCAGGTGCGCCGTGTCGTTCATCGACCGCACGACAGCGGCGCCGTCGGCGAACCACTGCACCTCGGCGAGGCAGGCGAGGTCCAGGTGCATGCGGTAGATCGCGTGCGGCGGCGCGTCGAGGGCGAACCGCAACAGCATCTTGATCGGTGTGACGTGGCTGACCAGCACAGCCACGTCACCGCCGTACGCAGCCAGCACCCGGTCGCGCGCCTGCCGAACCCGGCTGGCGGTGTCGGCGAAGCTCTCCCCGAACGGCGGTGCGACCGCCGGATCGGCCAGCCAGGCGGTGAGCTCGCGCGGCCACTTCTCGCGCACCTCGGCGAAGGTGTAGCCCTCCCAGTCGCCGAAGTCGGTCTCGCGCAGCCCCTGCTCGACCGCGACGTCCAGACCGAGTGCGCCCGCCACGACCGCCGCGGTCTGCTGCGCCCGGCGCAGCGGACTGCTCACCACGGCGACCGCGCCGCTGGCCGCGAGCCGGGACGCCGCCGCCGCGGCCTGCGCCCGGCCCACCTCGGTCAACGCCTGATCGCCCACCCCGGAGAACCGCTTCTGCACCGACAGCTCGGTCTGCCCGTGCCGCAGCAGCAGCGTCGTCGTCGGCGCCGCGCCCGGGTCCATCCACCCCGACAGGCGGTTCGGCACCGGTGCGGACAGTGACGCGGTCGGCTCGTGCGCCGCCAGCCACGCATCGGCCCCGTCCGCCGGGCCGCTGTCACCGCCCGGTCGCCACACCTGGCCCTTCGCGGCGGCGTCCATCGCCTCGTTGGCGAGCCGGTCGGCGTGACCGTTCTGCGCCCGCGGGATCCAGGAGAAGCGCACCCGGCCGATCTGCCGGACGAGGGCGGAGGCCTGCGCCGCGAGCGGTTGCATCGACGGGTGCTTGACCTCCCAGCGCCCGCTCATCTGCTCGACCACCAGCTTGGAGTCCATCCGCACCTCGACCTCGGCCGGGCCCAGCTCGAGGGCTGCCGACAGACCCGCGATCAACCCGCCGTACTCCGCGACGTTGTTGGTCGCCCGGCCGATCCCGGCGGCCCGCTCGACGAGCACCTCACCGGTGACCGCATCCCGCACGACGGCGCCGTAACCGGCCGGTCCCGGGTTGCCGCGCGACCCTCCGTCGGCCTCGACGAGCAGCCGTCGGGTCACAGCCCGCTCTCGGCGGTGCGCACCATGATGCGACCGCAGTCCTCGTGGCGCAGCACCTCGTCGACGGGAGCGGCCCGGACGGCCGACTTCTCGTTGTTCATCAGGTCGAGGTGACAGCCGCCGCAGCGGCCGCGGGAGATCTCCCCGGCACCGACGCCGCCCTCGGCGGCGCGCAGCTTCTCGTAGAGAGCCAGCAGGTCGGCGGGGAAGCTTCCCGCCAGCTCGGCGCGCTCGGCGGCGGTCCGCTCCAGCTCGGCGTCGATCTCGACGAATGCCGCGTCCCGCGCGGATTCCGCCGCCGCCCGCGCATCCAGGTGAGCGGCACGTTGCGCCGTCAACCCGTCGAGCTCGGCCTGCGCCGTCTCGGCGCGCTCCATCACCTCGAGCTCGCTGTCCTCCAAGTCGGACTGCCGGCGGGTGAGGGTCGCGACCTCGTGCTCGAGATCCTGCAGCTGCTTGGCGACGGTGATGCTGCCCGAGGTCAAGCGCTGTTCGTCGCGGTCCTTGCGGCTGCGCACCTGGTCGATCTCGCGCTCGAACTTGGCCTGCTCCCGGGCGAGGTCGGACACCTCGGTCTCGGCCCGCACGACGGCGTCACGCAGCGCCGCGACGAGCCCGTCCAGCCGGGCCATCTCGGCGATCTCGGGCAAGGTGCGTCGCCGGTGCCGGAGCCGGTCCAGGGCGCTGTCGAGCGCCTGCAGCTCCAGCAGGCGGAGCTGGACGAACGGGTCGGCCTTCACGCGGTGGGGCTCCTCGCAGCATGCGTCCAGGGGTCGGTGACGCGGGTCGAGATCACGGTCTCCACCGTAGTTCGCGCGGCCACCCGGCGGGCCGCGTCGGCGAGCCACGGCCATTCGGTGGCCCAGTGCGCGGCGTCCAGCAGCGCAAGCCCCTCCGGCGCCTCGCTCGCCGGGTGGTGCCGCAGGTCCGCCGTCAGGTAGGCATCGGCGCATGCCGCCTCGCCGAGCAGGCTGTCCCCCGAGCCGCCGCAGACCGCGAGCGTCGCCACGAGCCGGTCCGGGTCGCCCGCCGCCCGCACTCCCGAGGCCGTAGCCGGAAGGACGTGCGCCGCAAGCGCTGTCAGCTCCCCCAGCCGCATCGGCTCCGGCAGCGCACCGACCCGCCCGAGACCTCGACGGCCCGGCACGTCGGCGAGCTGCACCAGGTCGTACGCGGGTTGCTCGTACGGATGGCCGGCCAGCAGGGCCGCCAGCACCGCCTCGCGGCGCGGGCGTGGGACGACCAGCTCGAGCCGCGTCTCGGGAACCTGCTCGACCCGCCCCACCTGGCCGATCGCGGGTGCGGCGCCGGCCAGCGGCCGGAAGGTGCCGGTGCCGGTGGTCGACCAGGCGCACCGCTCGTAGTCGCCCAGAGCCCCCGCGCCCGCAGCCGAGAGCCGGTCGAGCAGGGTGTCCGCGGCCTCGACCGGCACGAAGACGACCAGCTTGTCCAGCGGCTCCGGTCGCGGCGACAGCGGTCGCAGGTCGCGAAGGTCGAACAGCGCCGCGAGCGCGTCGGAGACCCCGGGCTCGGCCACGTCGGCGTTGGTGTGCGCGACGTGCAACGCCGCGCCGGCGCCGATCAGCCGGTGGACGACCCGGCCCTTCGCCGACGTCGCCGCGACCGACGTGGTGCCGCGCAGCCACAGCGGATGATGGGTGACGAGCAGGTCGAACCCGCCGGCGACCACCTCGTCCACCACCGCCTCGAGCGGGTCGATCGCGAACAGCACCCGGCGTACGACCGAATCGGGGTCACCACAGACCAGGCCGACGGCGTCCCACGGCTCGGCCCACGACGGCGGGTAGAGGTCCTCGAGGACCGCGACGACGTCGGCCAGGCGGGCGCTCATGTGGACCCAGACAGACTCGAACTGCCGACCTTCGCCTTGTAAGGGCGCTGCTCTA
>JAHWJP010000197.1 GCA_019348355.1 Actinomycetota bacterium | reverse complement strand
ACCGTCGTGCCCTTGGCGAGCGCCGCGGCCATGAGCAGGTTCTCGGTGGCGCCGACGCTCGGGAAGTCCAACCAGACCGAGGCGCCCGTCAGCCGGGGCGCCTGCGCGATGAGGTAGCCGTGCCGGCTCACGACCTCGGCGCCGAGCTTGATCAGGCCGGCCACGTGCATGTCGAGCCCGCGCGAGCCGATGGCGTCGCCGCCGGGCAGCGCCACCTTGGCCTGTCCGCAGCGGGCGAGCAGCGGGCCGAGCACCGCGATCGAGGCGCGGATACGGCGCACGAGGTCGTAGTCCGCCTCATGACCCGGTCGGGCCGGCACGGTGATCGTCACGCGCGCATCCCCGCGTAGGACGTCACAACCGAGCCGGCGCAGCACCTCCCCCATGACCGTCACGTCCTGGATGTCCGGCACGTTGGTGAGCACCGTCGTTCCCTCGGCCAGCAGCGAGGCAGCCATCAGCTTGAGCACGCTGTTCTTGGCGCCGCTGACCGAGACCGAGCCGGCGAGTCGTGCACCGCCGGTGACGAGGAAGCGGTCCATCCCGGCAGTCTAGGGAGCAACCTGGAGCCCAGGGCCTGCGTCCTGCCATCTGAGACGATTTCCCGATCCCGGAGGAGACGACGTGGACGAGCAGGCGCGGGAGGACTTCCGCACCTACGTCGCCGCCCGCTCACCGGCCCTGCTGCGCACGGCGTACATGCTCACGGGCAACCGCGCCGACGCCGAGGACCTGCTGCAGACGGCGCTGGCCAAGACCTACCTGTCCTGGGACCGGATCCGCGACCGGGAGGCGCTCGACGGCTACGTGCGCCGGGGCCTGGTCAACACCCAGACCTCGTTCTGGCGCCGGCGCAAGGTCGACGAGTACGCGACGGAGCAACCCCCCGAGCAACCTGGCCGGGACGTGACGGCCGATCTGGACCTGCACGACGCGCTCTGGTCGGCGCTGTCGTCGCTGCCCAAGCGGCAGCGCGCGATGGTTGTCCTGCGCTACTACGAGGACCTCTCCGAAGCCGAGACCGCCCGGGTGATGGGTGTGTCGGTCGGAACGGTGAAGTCCACCACCTCCCGCGCACTGGTCAAGCTGCGCGAGAGCTCGCTGCTGACCACCGCCCCGGGCGACCCCCGGACTGCCCTTGCGATCGACGGAGTCCACGCATGAGCCCTCTCGACGACGAACTGCGCGCCGCACTCCGCGGTCGCGCGTCCGTCCTGACTCCCGCTCCTGACCCGTTGGCCGGCATCGAACGCCGCGCCAAGCGGATCCGCCGCAACCGGGTGGCGGCGTCGGTGGCCGGATCGGCCCTCGCCGTCGCTGCGATCGCACTCGCCGTGCCGGCCCTGGCGCCCAGTGCCCTGCCGGACCAGCTGCCGCCGCCGGTCGCCACGCCCGGACCCACGGTGGCCCCGAGCCCGGCGCCCAGCCCGGCCCAGCAGGTCAACCCGTACGCGCTGGATCCCGCCGACCCGTGGCCGTACCGGGGCGACCCGGAGGTCAGGACGCAGGGCGATCTCGACGCCTACACCGTCGAGTTCGCCGCTCGTCGGGGCGTGCTGACCGACGACGTCCGGTTGACCCCGCTGTTCGGCCAGGTCTATGAGCCGTCCGTCCCGGAGCTGTTCTATGTGGCCACCGTCACCTCCAGCGGCGACTCGTGGTGGGGCGTCGTCCAGGCGAGCGAATCCGGTCCGGAGCTGCTCGTCGACGTCCCGCTGCCGGACGGCACGACCGCGCTACCCGCCGCTCTGCCCGGCGACGAGGTGGCCCGCCTGCTCGTCGTCGCCGCTCCCTCGGTGGGCCGGATCGAGTACGGCCCGGACGACGCGAGCGGGTGGACGGCGATGACGTCGATCGCGGATGGCGTGGCTATCACCCCCCTCGAGGGTGATCCCGCTGCCGACCAGGTCCGGATGCTCGGACCGGACGGCCAGGTGGTCTTCTCGGGGCTGGCGCCAGACGCAGATGCCCCCGAGCCCGCTACCACCGGGGATCCCGACAACGTGCTGGGCTGGCCCGTGCGGGGGGTCGCGGACGCCGCACTCGAGGAGCGGGCGGCACGGGGCTTCGCACAGGCCAAGGGCGTCGCCCGCGCAGAGGTGAGCTTCTCGGTGCTGGTCACCGGCAACAACGACCCGGGGCAGCGCTACACCGTGCTGCAGGCCTGGGTCACCGGGCAGCCGGCGCAGGTCTTCGGCTGGGTCGAGTCACCGGGTCGGGACCCGGAGCCGCAGCTGCGGCCGGTCACCGAGCCGGGCACGGCTGCGGTCGCGATCCTGCTGACCGAGATCCCGGGACGGACGACCGATGAGCTGGTAGTGGTCCCGCGACCGGGCACCGGGGAGGTGCTCTACAAGACGTCGGCCACCGCCCAGGGCCGGCCGGTGACGGTCGACGGGCTGGACGGGGTGGCCCTGGTCGACCGGGAGCTCGGCGCCGAGGGTGACTCGATCGTCCTGCTCGACGGTGACGGGAAGCAGACCTTCGAACGCCCCGTCTCCGACCTGCTCTGCGGCGAGACCGGCTGCAGTTGAGCCTCGGTAGGGTGCGGGCCATGGCCGTCCACCTGACCCGCATCTACACCCGGACCGGTGACGACGGGACGACGGCGCTCGGCGACATGAGCCGGGTCGCCAAGACGGACGCACGGCTCGCGGCCTTCGCCGACGTCGACGAGGCCAACAGCACTCTCGGCGTCGTGCTGGCCGTGGGCCGGCCCGACCAGGAGATTGCCACCCTGCTGCAGCAGGTCCAGAACGACCTGTTCGACGTCGGCGCCGACCTGTGCACACCGGTCGTCGCGGAGCCGAAGTACCCGCCGCTGCGGGTGACGCCCGACTACACGGCGCGGCTCGAGACGGCCTGCGACACCTTCAACGACCGGCTCGCCAAACTCGACAGCTTCATCCTGCCCGGCGGCACGCCGGCCGCGGCGCTGCTGCACGTGTCGCGAACGGTCGTGCGCCGGGCCGAGCGCTCGACCTGGGCGTTGCTGCAGGAGGAGCCGGACACCACCGGCGCGGAACCGGCCCGCTACCTCAACCGGCTCTCGGACCTGCTGTTCATCCTGTCCCGCATCGCCAATCCCGGCGGTGACATCCTCTGGCAGCCCGGCGGGGAGCGGAACTCCGACGCCTGATCAACGCCGGACTTCGTGCGCTTCCAGTCAGGCGGAACCGCCCGAAACACGGCGTTGATCTTGGGGGGCAGCCGGGACGCGCGGCGCCAGGCCGGCTTATCGGACTAGTCCGGACTAGACCGACTCGCCGGCCGCCGCGAGACGGCTCTCGGCCCGTCGTTGAGCGGCCGAGTCCTGCTCGCTGCGGGCGTTGTCGAGTGCAGTGCGAGCCCGGCCGACGTCGATGTCGTCGCCAAGCTCGGCAACCTCAGCCAAGATCGTGACGCCCTCCTCGGTGACCGACAGGAACCCGCCGTGCACGGCGGCCACCACCTCCTGACCCCCCTCCTGCAGGATCCGGACGGTGGCGCCGGGCGCCAGCTCGCCCAGCAGGGACGCGTGCCCCGGCAGGATGCCGAGCTCGCCCTCGGTCGTACGGGCGATGACCTCACGGGCCTCGCCGCGCCAGACCTCGCTCTCGACCGCGACCACCTCGACGTGCAGTTCCGCCATGTCAGGGCCTCGTCACTTCTCGGCAGGCTTGTCGGCGTCGGCGTCGGCGTCGGTGTCCCTGTCGCTGTCGCTGTCCTTGTGGCTGTCGCTGTCCTTGTCGCTGTCCTTGTCCTTGCTGCTGTCCTTGTCCTTGTCCTTGCCCTTGTCACTGTCGTTGTCGCTGTCCTTGCTGCTGTCCTTGTCGCTGTCCTTGTCATCGCCGTCATCGCCCGACAACTTCTTGGCGTTGGCCTCGACGTCGTCGATGCCGCCACACAGGAAGAACGCCTGCTCGGGAAGGTGGTCGTACTCACCCTCGGTCAGCTTCT
>JAHWJP010000064.1 GCA_019348355.1 Actinomycetota bacterium | reverse complement strand
ACGAGGGCGACCTCGCGGTCGTCTCGGTGCTGTCGGGCAACCGCAACTTCGAGGGCCGCATCAACCCCGACATCAAGATGAACTACCTGGCCTCACCACCGCTCGTGGTCGCCTACGCCCTGGCCGGGTCCATGGACGTGGACCTCACCACAGAGCCGCTGGGCACGGGTAGCGACGGCGAGCCGGTTCACCTCGCCGACATCTGGCCGTCCGCGAAGGACGTGGCCGCCGTCGTCGGCGAGGCCATCACCAGCGAGATGTACACCGCCTCCTACGCCGACGTCTTCGCCGGCGACGCGCGCTGGCAGGCCATCGAGGTGCCTGCGGGCGACACCTTCGCCTGGGACCCGGAGTCCACATACGTACGCAAGCCGCCCTACTTCGACGGCATGACGCAGGAGCCCACCCCGCTCACCGACATCCGCAGGGCGCGGGTGCTGGCAGTGCTCGGCGACTCGGTCACGACCGACCACATCAGCCCGGCCGGCAACATCCGGGCCGATTCCCCTGCCGGGGCCTATCTGCGGGAGAACGGCGTCGCGCCGGCGGACTTCAACAGCTACGGCTCGCGGCGCGGCAACCACGAGGTCATGATCCGCGGCACCTTCGCCAACATCCGGCTGCGCAACCAGCTGGCGCCGGGCACCGAGGGCGGCTTCACCGTCAAGGACGGCGAGCAGACGACCATCTACGAGGCGTCGCAGGCCTACCAGGCCGAGGGCACCCCGCTGGTCATCCTGGCCGGCAAGGAGTACGGCAGCGGGTCGAGCCGCGACTGGGCCGCCAAGGGCACCGCGCTGCTCGGGGTGCGGGCGGTGCTCGCCGAGTCCTACGAGCGCATCCACCGCTCCAACCTCATCGGCATGGGCGTGCTGCCGCTGCAGTACGCCGACGGCGACACCGCCGCCTCGTTGGGGCTGACCGGCCGTGAGGTGTTCACGATCGAGGGGGTCGCCGGCGACGGACCGGTCCCGAGGCAGCTGACCGTCCAGGCCGACGATCAGCGCTTCGCCGTCACCGTCCGGATCGACACGCCGGGTGAGCAGGGCTACTACCGACACGGTGGCATCCTGCCGTTCGTGCTGCGTTCACTGCTCTGAGCGAAGCCGTCCATGCCGAGCCGAGCAACAGCGATACTGGTCGGGTGGCGTATCGCTCGCGAGAGTGGTCACGTCTGTGCCCGCCCCCACCGGGGCCCTCAGCCACAGGCGCGGTCTTGCAGCGGCACCCACACGGTCCGGCCAGTTGGCACCTGCGGTCGGGCCCTTCACCGTCAAGCCCTGCACCGGCACGTCCCTGCTGACGAAGGATCGACATTGACCCCGCCCCGCTCTTCCCGCGTGGCCACCAGCTCTGACCCGGGGGCCGGGCCGGCCAAGAGGGCCTCGCGCAAGGCGGCGAGCAAGCCCGCCGCGGTGGCCGGCGTTCCGACCGACGTCGCCGAGCCCACCGCCGAGGAGCTCGAGGCGGTGATCGACCCGGCGCTGCTCGAGGCGGAGCTCGCTGCCGAGCCGACTGGCGGCGACGGCGCTGCGCTCGACCCCGCGGTGATGGCCGCGGCCGACCCGGCGCTCGCCGCCGTCGCCGCGGCCGGTGCGCAGGACGACGACGACGACGAGGACGACGAGGACGCGCCGAAGGCGAAGTCCGACGACGACGACGACGAGGACGAGGACGACAAGAAGCCGCTCGCCGCCGAGGGCGAGGTGGGCATCTCGACCGACCTCGTTCGCGCCTACCTCAAGGAGATCGGCAAGGTCCCGCTGCTGACCGCAGAGCTCGAGGTCGAGCTCGCGCAGCGCATCGAGGCCGGCCTTTTCGCAGCGGAGAAGGTCCGCCAGGCCGAGGCCGGCGAGGCGGCGAAGCTGTCCGCAGCCCTACGCCGGGACCTCGAGTGGCTGGTCCTGGACGGCGGCAAGGCCAAGCGTCACCTGCTGGAGGCCAACCTGCGCCTGGTGGTCTCGATCGCCAAGCGCTACCTCGGCCGGGGGATGCTGTTCCTCGACCTGATCCAGGAGGGCAACCTCGGCCTGATCCGGGCGGTCGAGAAGTTCGACTACACCAAGGGCTACAAGTTCTCCACCTACGCGACGTGGTGGATCCGGCAGGCCATCACCCGCGCCATGGCCGACCAGGCGCGCACCATCCGCATCCCGGTGCACATGGTCGAACAGATCAACAAGCTGACCCGGGTCCAGCGCGAGATGCTCCAGGAGCTGGGCCGCGAGCCCACCCCGGAGGAGCTGGCCAAGGAGCTCGACATGACCCCGGAGAAGGTCGTGGAGATCCAGGGCTACGCCCGCGAGCCGGTGTCGCTCGAGACCACGATCGGTGACGACCAGGACTCGAGTCTGGGTGACTTCATCGAGGATGCGGACGCCCCGATCGCTGCGGAGGTCGTGTCGTACGGCCTCATGCAGGAGCAGCTCGGCGAGGTCCTCCGCACGCTGACCGACCGCGAGGCTGCGGTGGTGAAGATGCGCTTCGGCCTGGTCGACGGCCAGCCACGGACCCTCGACGAGATCGGCCGGGAGTTCGGGCTGACCCGCGAGCGGATCCGCCAGATCGAGAGCAAGACCCTGTCCAAGCTGCGCCACCCGAGCCGTTCACAGAAGCTGCGGGACTATCTCGACTGAGAAGGACAGTATGCAGCCGGTCTCGCCCGCGGAGTTCGAGGGCTACGTCGCCGACGCGCTCGACGAGCTGCCCGCCGAGCTGGTGGCTCACTTCAGCAACGTCGTGGTGGTGGTGGAGGACGAGCACGAGTCCGAACCCGACCTGCTCGGTCTGTACGAGGGCATCGCGCTGACCGAGCGCGAGCACTACACCGGCGCCCTGCCGGACCGGATCAGCCTCTACCGCATCCCGCTGTGCCTGCTCGCGGACGACCTGGACCACCTGATCGAGCAGATCCAGGTGACCGTGGTGCACGAGTTCGCCCACCACATGGGGATCGATGACGAACGGTTGCACGTGCTCGGCTGGGACTGAGCCAGGCGCAACGCCCCGCCTGTGAGCAGGCTCACCCGCCGAGGTGCTACCGGAATCTTGTCCGTGAGAGGATCGTTAGGACCTCGCAGGCACCTGCTGTTGGGGTGCTCGCCACCGGTACGTCATGTCGTCTGCGCGCACGGTGCCCCCGGGCGCCTCAGGGCGGCTGTCGATCGACCGGATCCACCCGACCCACCGCCTTCTGCCACCGGAGCCGTTTCATGTCCGCCCCCGCCCGTCCCGCCGACACCACCTCGACGCTCGTCCGTGAGCAGGACGCGGTGGTGGACCTGACGAGCCCGGAGCCGGCGACCCTCGACAAGGCGAGCCCGCGCAGCCGCCGTTCCAGCAAGGTGTCGGCCGCCCGGCCGGCGACGCGGGCCACCGGCCCGAAGGAGAAGCGTCCCGTCGGACGCACTGTGGCGGGTGGCGTCCCGGCCGAGTTGCCCGTGGAGGAGCCCATGCCCAAGACGATCACCGCCGTCCTGCCCCGCGCCGCCGCCGCTCGGGCCGCCAAGGCCTCGACCGCGCCCAAGCCCGTTCGGCAGACCAAGGAGGAGGCCGCCGCGGCGGTCGCCGAGGCCGCGTTGCCGGACGGTGACACCGTGTTCGCCGAGTCGACGCCGACGCCCGTCGCCGTTCCGGAGGAGGACAAGCCGCTCGCCCTGGACGAGCCGCCGCCCGGCATCGATTTGGTGAAGGCCTACCTGCGCGAGATCGGCCGCGTCGCCCTGCTGACCGCCGAGATGGAGGTGGACCTCGCCAAGCGTGTCGAGGCCGGCCTGTTCGCCACCGAGAAGCTGCGTCGCCACACCTGCGGTGAGGCCAAGATCGCGGCGGCGATGCGGCGAGACCTGGTAGAGATCGAGCGGGACGGCGGCGTGGCCAAGCGTCACCTGCTCGAGGCCAACCTGCGCCTGGTCGTGTCCCTCGCCAAGCGCTACCAGGGACGCGGGCTCGACCTGCTCGACCTGGTCCAGGAGGGCAACCTCGGGCTGGTGCGGGCGGTCGAGAAGTTCGACTACGCCAAGGGCTACAAGTTCTCCACCTACGCCACCTGGTGGATCCGCCAGGCGCTGCAGCGCGCGCTGGCCGACCAGGGCCGCACCATCCGCGTGCCCGTCCACATGGCCGAGCTGATCACCAAGGTCACCCGCACCCGCCGCGACCTCACCCAGAGCCTGGGCCGCGAGCCCACGTCCGAGGAGATCGGCGAGCCGCTCGCGATGACGGCGGAGAAGGTCGAGGAGATCCTGCGGCACGGCCGCGACACCCTTTCGCTGCAGGCGCCGGTCGGCGACGACGAGGCCGTGCTCGGCGACTTCATCACCGACACCGACTCGATCGACCCGCAGGCGGCCGTCGAGACGCAGATGCTGCACGGGCAGCTGTCGGACGTGCTCGACAGCCTGCCGGAGCGCTCGGCCATCGTCATGCGCATGCGCTTCGGGCTCGAGGACGGGCGGCCGCGCACCCTCGACGAGGTCGGTCGCCACCTCGGGCTGACTCGGGAGCGGATCCGCCAGATCGAGCGCGACACCCTGGCGGAGATCCGCGCCGGTGGTCGCGCCGACGCGCTCCGTGAGTACGTCGCGTAGCCGCCCCCTTCGCGAATCAGCGACCGTCGACCCGTCCGGGTCGGCGGTCGCTGTCGCGCGGCCAGCGCGACCTTCCCGCGGACGATCATCACGGGAGATACGTGTGCCTGTCTGAGCCGACCGGCACCGGGAAGGGGCCGGTCATGCCTGCCGATGCCGTTCACCCGCTCGAACCTCCGCCCGCCGCCCCACCCGGCGAGGCTCCGCCGCTGGACCCCGAGACGCCGGTGCCGGACGACCCGGGGCCGCTGGAGGTGCCCGAGACACTGCCGCCGGCACCGGTCGAGCCCTCCCCCGACGTGCTGCCTGCACCCGAGCCCGAACCCGTCTGAGGCACCCGAGAGGCACCCATGACCGAGCAGAACTCCCGCCAGAACACGACCTTCCCGAGTGGCGACGCGCAGGCCCACGGCTACCTGGCGATCCCGACCTCCGGATCCGGTTCCGGGGTGATCGTGATCCAGGAGTGGTGGGGTCTGACCGATCACATCGCCGAGGTGGCGGACCGGCTCGCCGCGGAGGGGTTCGTCGCGCTGGCGCCGGACCTGTTCGGCGGCACGACCACCCACGACGCCGACGAGGCCGGCGCTTTGATGAGCGAGCTGCCGGTCGAGCAGGCCGCCCGCGACCTCGGCGGAGCCGTCGACTTCCTGCTCGGCCACGAGGCCGTCACGAGCAACACCGTCGGCGCGGTCGGCTTCTGCATGGGCGGCGGCTTCGTGCTGCTGCTCGCCGCCCAGCAGGGGGCGAAGCTGAGCGCGGCCGTGCCGTTCTACGGCGTCGGCCCGGCGGTCCCGTCCACCTACGAGGGGCTGACCGCGGCGGTGCAGGGCCACTACGGCGAGCACGACGACTTCTACCCGATCGCTGACGCCGAGGCGCAGGAGCAGCAGATCCGGCAGGAGTCGGGCGCGGACGTCGAGTTTTTCACCTACGACGCGGGACACGCCTTCCACAACGACACCAACGCCCTCGGCACCTACGACGAGCAGTGCGCCCGGCTGGCCTGGGGGCGCACCGTGTTGTTTCTGCGCGACACCGTCGTCTAGCCCTCGTCGGCGCGGACCCAGCCGCCGGTGCTCTTCGGCTTCTTGGCGACGGGCGTCGGCGCGGGAGCGACCGGTGCCGGACTGACCGCCCCCCCGCCGGCCTGGGCCAGCCATTGCTGCTGTGTCGTCAGGGCCGCCTCGAGCTCAGCCGTCGGCCGGCCGGCGGCCCTCGCCTTGGCCAGCTTGCCCTCCAGCTCGACCACCTTCTCCCGCAGCCTGGCAGTGAACGGCGACTCCTCCGAACGCAGCCATCTGGTCTCGCCGGCCGCTCGTACCTTCTCCTCCACCGCGCTCATCCGGTCCTCGAGCGAACGCATCACGTCGCGGGGCACCTTTCCGGCCCGCTCCCACCGCTCCTGCAGCGTGCGCAGCCGGGCCTTGGCCTTGTCCGGACCCTGCGCAGGGTCGATCGTCTCGGCCTCGGCGAGGATCTCCTCCTTGAGCTTCTGGTTGCCGCGCAGCTCCTCGTCCTGACCGGAGAAGTGGGCGTTGCGCGCCGAGAAGAAGACGTCCTGCGCGGCCTTGAAGCGAGCCCACAGGGCGTCCTCCGCTTCCCGCGGCGCCCGGCCGGCGGTCTTCCAGTCGGTCATCAGCTGCTTGTAACGCCCGGCCGTCGGTCCCCACTCAGTGGACGACGACAGTGACTCGGCCTCCGCGATCAGCTTCTCCTTGCGCTCCTGGGAGACGCCGCGCTGCTGCTCCAGGGCCGCGAAGTGCGCCGTACGCCGCTCGGTGAACCGCTTGCGGGCCGCCGCGACGCGTTGCCACAGCTCCTCCTCGGCCGTGCGCTCGAGGTGCGGAAGGCGCTTCCACTCCTCGCCCAGGGCGCGCAACCGTTCGCCGGCGACCTTCCACTCCGAGCTGCCCGCAAGAGCCTCCGCCTGTTCGGCGAGCGCTGCCTTGGCCTGCGCCGCCTGGGCGCGCGCCTCGGCCTTCTTGGCCTTGCCGGCCTCGACCGCGGCCGCGGTCTGGTTCAGCAGGGCCTGCACCCGCCGCTCCAGGGCAGCGAGGTCGCCGACCGCCGGCGCCGTGGGCAGGTCGCGCTGCAGCCGCTGCGCGCTGGAGGCGACCTGCTGCGGGTCACCGACCCCGGTACGCAGCCGCTGCTCCAGCAGCGCGACCTCGGTCGAGAGCACCTCGAAGCGGCGGGCGAAGTGGGCGAGCCCTTCGGCTGCGGTCCCGGCCTGCCACGAGCCGACCGCCCGCTCGCCGTCCTCCGTCCTGACGTAGACGGTGCCCTCGTCGTCGATCCGACCCCACTCGCTCATGGCGCTCACCTCCGGTGTCGCGGAGCGCCGCTGCGGCGCGCCTGCCCGGCCATGGAGGCCGTGCTCGCGTCCATCCTCGCCGATTCGGCGACCGGCGGTGTCGGGACGGGGACCCGCATGCGCGCGGGGGACCCCTCGAGCGCCTACGCGGGCGGGTGAGCCACCGCCTGTCGGGTAGCGGAAACGCCATGACCGGACACCTGACCTGGATCGGCACCGCCACCACGCTGCTCGAGTACGGCGGCTTCACGGTGTTGACCGACCCCAATTTTCTGCACCGCGGCGAGCGCGCCTACCTCGGCAAGGGTCTGTGGTCGAAGCGGTCGAGCGAGCCCTCGCTGCAGGTGGGTGAGCTGCCACCGCTGGACGCCGTCGTTCTGTCGCACCTGCATGGGGACCACTTCGACCGGCGGGCACGCCATGGGCTGCCGAAGGACACGCTGATCGTCACGACCCGGCAGGCGGCGCGCAGGCTTCGGCTGTGGGGGTTCGTGAACGCTGTCGCGCTCGGCACCTGGGACAGCCACGAGCTGGCGCGCAGTGACGGCAGCCGACTGACCGTCACCGCGGCTCCCGGCCGCCACGCACCTGGCGTGTTGCAGGGCCTGCTGCCGCCGGTCATGGGCAGCGTGCTGTCCTACGCGCCGACCGGTGACGACGTGCCGCTGGAGGTGTACCTCACCGGTGACACGCTGATGCACGACGACCTGCGTGAGGTGCCGCAGCGCCACCCGCACCTGGACGTAGGTCTGTGGCACCTGGGAGGCACCCGCATCCCGGGCGCGTTCGGGCTGGGCCTGCTCGTGACGATGGACGGACGGCAGGGGGCGGATCTACTCGAGCTGGTCCGACCGCAGCGCACCGTCCCGATCCACCACGGCGATTACCCGGTCTTCCGTAGCCCGGTGACGGACTTCCTCGCGGAGGTGGAGCAGCGCGGGCTGACCGGCGTACGCCCCGTTGAGCGCGGCCAGCGCCTGCCGCTGCCTCCCCCTTGAGCCCGGACCGCTGTCAGGGCGGTCTGGCCGGATGCCTGCTGGCAGAGTCGGGCCATGACGACGACGAACGCCCCGGCCGCCGGCCGCGAGCAGGCCGAGCGGCACCTGCGCTCACTCGCCGGTGACTCGGCCGTCCTGCGCGAGGACCAGTGGACGGCGATCGAGGCGCTGGTGGTCGGGCGCCGCCGGGCGCTGGTCGTGCAGCGCACCGGCTGGGGCAAGTCGGCGGTGTACTTCGTCGCGACCGCGCTGCTGCGAGCGGCCGGCGCCGGACCGACGGTCATCGTCAGCCCGCTGCTCGCCCTGATGCGCAACCAGATCGCCGCCGCCCAGCGGGCCGGCATCCGAGCCGTGACCGTCAACTCCAGCAACGTCGAGGACTGGCAGGAGATCTACGCGGGCGTCGGGCGGGGCGAGGTCGATGTCCTGCTGGTCAGCCCGGAGCGGCTGAACAATCCCGGCTTCCGGGACGCCGTGCTGCCGCGCCTCGCCGCAAGCGCCGGGCTGCTCGTCGTCGACGAGGCGCACTGCATCTCCGACTGGGGTCACGACTTCCGTCCGGACTACCGGCGCATCCGCACCCTGCTCGCCGGGCTGCCGGCCGGTACGCCGGTCCTCGCGACCACCGCGACCGCGAACGGCCGCGTCGTCGCCGATGTCGCGGAGCAGCTCGCGACGGGGGGCGGCCAGACGCTGGTGCTGCGGGGGGCGCTCGACCGGGACTCGCTGCACCTGGCGGTGCTCGACCTGCCGAGCGCCGCCCACCGATGGGCGTGGCTCGCCGACCACCTGGGCGAGCTGCCCGGCAGTGGCATCGTCTACTGCCTCACCGTGGCCGCGACCGACGAGGTCGCCTCGTTCCTGCGCAGCCGGGGCATCAGGGCCGCGGCCTACTCTGGCCGGACCGACGACGCGGAGCGGCGACAGGCCGAGGACGACCTGCTGGCCAACCGCATCCAGGCGCTGGTCGCGACGAGCGCGCTGGGGATGGGCTTCGACAAGCCCGACCTGGGCTTCGTCATCCATCTCGGCGCGCCGCCATCGCCGATCGCCTACTACCAGCAGGTCGGCCGCGCCGGGCGCGGCGTGCAGCGCGCCGAGGTCGTGCTGCTGCCGGGCGTGGAGGACGCGGCGATCTGGCGTTACTTCGCCTCGCTCGGCTTCCCGACCGAAGATCAGGTACGCCAGGTGCTGTCCGTGCTCGAGGCCACCGACCGGCCGCTGTCGACCGCGGCGCTCGAGGCGCACGTCGACCTGCGGCGGACCCGGCTCGAGACGATGCTCAAGGTGCTCGACGTCGACGGCGCCGTGCAACGGGTGAGCGGCGGCTGGACGGCGACCGGACAGCTCTGGCGCTACGACGCCGACCGCTACGCCAGGGTGGCCGCCGACCGGGCAGCCGAGCAGCAGGCGATGCGCGACTACGCCGCGACCCCCGACTGCCGGATGCTCTTCCTGCGCCGGCAGCTCGACGACCCGGAGCTCCTGGACGGCACGGCCGCCGCCTGCGGCCGGTGCGACCGGTGCGGTGGAACGTCCCTGCCGGCTGCCGTCTCGGCGCAGGCCCTGGAGGCGGCGCAGCGGGCGCTCGGCCGGCCCGGGGTCGAGCTGGAGCCCCGCCGGATGTGGCCGACCGGGCTGGCCGCCGTGGGTATCGAGCTGTCCGGACGCATCCCCGCCGGGCTGCAGGCCGACAGCGGGAGAGCCCTCGGCCGGCTGTCCGACCTGGGCTGGGGCAGCCGGCTGCGGGCGCTGTGCGGCGGACCCGACGCCGAGGTGCCCGACGAGGTGCTGGCCGCCGTCGTCGAGGTCCTCGCCGGGTGGGGCTGGTCGGCCCGGCCGGGCGGGGTCGTCGCGGTCCCGTCCCGTTCGCGTCCCCACCTGGTCGGCAGTCTCGCGGCGCGCCTCGCGCAGGTCGGGCGGCTGCCGCTGCTCGGCACCCTCGAGCTCGTCCGGGACACCCCCGCCGGCGCCGGTCGGAGCAACAGCGCGCAGCGGCTGCGCGCCGTACACGGTGCCTTCGCCGTCCCCGCCGGCATGACGCTGGACGGCGGACCGGTACTGCTCGTCGACGACAGGTCTGACAGCGGCTGGACGCTGACCGAGGCCGCCCGGGTGCTGCGGGAAGCGGGCGCCGGACCGGTGCTGCCGCTGGTGCTGGCGCTGGACGGCTGAGCCCGCCCGTACCCTCGTGCGCATGACCTGGCACTCACGGCAGCTCGCCCAGCAGAACGGCCGCACCTTCGTCATCACCGGCGCCAACAGCGGCATCGGCCTCGAGGCGGCGCGCGACCTGAGCTCGCGGGGCGCGCACGTGATCCTCGCGGTCCGCGACGTAGGCAAGGGCGAGCAGGCCCGCCGCAGGCTTCCCGGACCGGGCACCTCGAGCGTGGTCGAGCTCGACCTGGCCGACCTCGACTCGGTCGCGGGCGGCGCGAAGGCGCTAGCGGCCGAGCACTCCAGCGTGTCGGCCCTGGTGTGCAACGCCGGGGTCATGGGCGGTCCGTTCCTGCTGACAGCGCAGGGCTTCGAGCGGCAGATGGCCACCAACCACCTCGGCCATGCCGCGCTGGTCTTCGCCCTGTGGCCGCTGCTGCACGCGGCCGGTGGACGGGTCGTCATGGTCTCCAGCATCGCCGCGCGTGGTGGTCAGCTCAGCGCGCGGACGACCCGCGAGCAGCTCGTCGAGCCGGCGCCGTACAACGCACAGCGGGTCTACCGCAACACCAAGCAGGCCAACCTGCTGTTCGCGCAGGAGCTGCACCGCCGGACCGGGTCCGCCGGATCACCGGTCAGCGCCGTCGCCGCACATCCCGGCGTGAGCGGCACTTCGCTGTTCGCCCGCACGCTCACGGACAACGGCTGGTCCAGGCTGGCGCCGGTGGCCACGCTGGCCACCAAGGTCGTCCTGCAGTCCGCGGCGGCCGGGGCGATGCCCACCCTGCGTGCGCTCGACCACAGCACGCCGAGCGGGGCCTTCGTCGGGCCGGCCCGCTTCGGGCAGTTCCGCGGCCGGCCCGAGCTGCTCGAGGTCTACCCGACCGGCAGCGACCCCGCCGTCGCCGCCCGCCTGTGGGAGCTGACCGAGGAACTGCTCGGCACAGCGCTGCCGGTCTAGCCGGTGGGCTCGCTGCTGGTCGGTGTCGTGATGGTCGTCGGGGTGTTCGGGGTGGTCATCCCCGTCCTGCCCGGCACGGCGCTGATCCTCGCCGCCGGCGTTGCCTGGGCGCTGCTGGTCGTCGACGAGGGATCCGGCCGGTGGGTCGTCGTCGCCATCATGGCGGCGCTGTTCCTGGCCGGGATCGCACTGAAGTACGCCCTGCCGGGCAAGCGGCTGTCGGGACAGCTGACCCGCACCACGCTGCTCTACGGCGGGGTCGCCGCGGTGGCCGGATTCTTCCTGCTCCCGCCGCTCGGCCTGCTGATCGGCGGTGTGGCAGGGGTGTACGTCGCCGAGGCCCGCCGGCACGGCAACGGGCCGGAGGCACGCCGCTCGACCGTGCAGGTACTGAAGGCGGTCGGGCTGGGCATCCTGGCCGAGCTGACCGCCGCTGTGCTCATGGTCGCCACCTGGCTGGTGGGGCTCGCGCTGACCTGACCCGCGCAACGTGCACCTGCCCCGTTCGCACGACTGGCCCCCTCTTGCGGTGATCTTCGCTATCTGGTGGTCGCGTGCGGCGTGTCGACCGCCAGACGACGAAGATCGGCGCGAGAGGGGTGGGTCACCTCAGTCGACCGCCGCCACGACCGGTGAGTCGTCGAACTGGGTGCGGTAGAGCTGCTCGTAGCGGCCTCCGGCGGCGAGCAGCTCGGCGTGGGTGCCCCGCTCGACGATGCGGCCGTTCTCGAGCACGAGCAGCAGGTCAGCGGCGCGGACCGTGGACAACCGGTGCGCGATCACGACCGCCGTACGCCCCTCCAGCGCCTCGGCGAGCGCCTCCTGCACCGCCGCCTCGGAGGTGGAGTCCAGGTGGGCGGTGGCCTCGTCGAGGACGACGACCCGCGGGCGCGCCAGCAGCACCCGGGCGATGGTCAGGCGCTGCCGCTCCCCACCCGAGAGGCGGTAGCCGCGTTCGCCGACGACGGTGTCGAGCCCGTCCGGCAGCGAGGCCACCAGGTCGGCAAGTCGGGCCCGGCGCAGGGCGTCCCACAACTCGACCGCACCGGCTTCCGGACGCGCGAGCAGCAGGTTCGCGCGTACCGACTCGTGAAACAGGTGACCGTCCTGGGTGACCATTCCGATCGTCTCGCGGATGCTCTGCGCGGACAGCTCGCGCACGTCGACGCCGCCGATGCGGACCGCCCCCGCATCCACGTCGTAGAGGCGCGGCAGCAGCTGGGCGATGGTGGACTTGCCGGCGCCGGAGGAGCCGACGAGGGCCACGAGCTGACCCGGCTCGACGCGCAACGACACGCCGTGCAGCACCTCGACGCCGCCGCGCGTGTCGAGCTGGGCCACCTCCTCGAGCGAGGCGAGCGACACCTTGTCCGCCGACGGGTAGGCGAACCGCACGTCATCGAGCTCCACCGAGACCGCTCCGGCGGGCACCGCCTTCGGCGCGGGCGGGTCCTGCACGAGCGGCACCAGGTCGAGCACCTCGAAGACCCGCTCGAAGCTGACCAGCGCGCTCATCACCTCGACGCGCGCGCTCGCGAGCGCGGTCAGCGGCGCGTAGAGCCGGGTCAGCAGCAGCGCGAGGGCCACGACGGCGCCCGGGTCCAGGCTGCCGCGCAGGGCGTAGAAGCCGCCGAGCCCGTAGACCACCGCGAGGGCGAGGGCGGAGACGAGCGTCAGGGCGGTGATGAACACCGACTGCACCATGGCGGTGCGTACTCCGATGTCGCGCACCCGGCTGGCCCGCGCGGCGAACTCTGCCGACTCCCGGGCCGGCCGACCGAAAAGCTTGACCAGAGTCGCGCCCGGCGCCGAGAAGCGCTCTGTCATCTGGGTGCTCATCGTCGAGTTGTGGTTGGCCGCCTCACGCTCGAGCCGCGCCAGCCGGGTGCCCATGCGACGGGCAGGGATGACGAAGACCGGCAGCAGCACCAACGCCAGAAGCGTTATCTGCCAGGAGATCCCGAGCATGACGATGAGTGTGAGCAGCAGCGTGACCAGGTTGCCGAGCACGCCGGACAGGGTGTCGCTGAACGCCCGCTGCGCACCGATCACGTCGTTGTTGAGCCGGCTGACGAGTGCTCCGGTGCGGGTACGGGTGAAGAACGCCACCGGCATGCGCTGCACGTGGTCGAACACGGCCGTGCGCAGGTGCAGGATCAGCCCCTCCCCGATCGAGGAGGACAGCCAGCGGGTCAGCAGCCCCAGGCCGGCTTCGAGCACCGCGATGACGGCGATCAGCGCGGCCAGCCGGTAGACCACGGACGGGTCGTCGCCCTCGACGATCGCGTTGACGACCCGGCCGGCGAGAACGGGCGTCGCGACGGCCAGCACGGCCATGACGACCGTCAGGACGAGGAAGCGCAGGAGCCGCCCGCGATGCGGTCGGGCGAAGGTGCTGATCCGCAGCAGTGTCGCCCGCGAGAACGGCCGCTTGTCCTGCTGCGCGTACATCGTGTTGTACATCGACATCCAGGCGGTGACTTCCATGTCCATGCCCGCAATGGTGCAACGTCAAGGGAACTTCACGTCAAGGAAATAGTCGGGAGCGCTCGTCGGGTTGCAC
>JAHWJP010000196.1 GCA_019348355.1 Actinomycetota bacterium | reverse complement strand
CTGCGCGTCACCGCCGACACCGCCGTGGCGCTGCCGCTGCTGCTCGAGCTGTGCCGCGGGATCGTCGAGTCGGAGCCGGCGGAGCGCGCGGCGGAGCGCGAACAGCGGCGGGCCGACCTCGCCGCGCGGCACGACCGCGTGTGGCAGGGCTGGGCCGACAAGGCGCAGGAGGTCGCCGAGCAGTCGCCGGTGTCGACCGCCCGGCTCGCCGCGGAGGTCTGGGACGTCGTGAAGGAGCACGACTGGGTGCTCACCGCAGGCACGGCAGCTGAGTGGGCGCTGCGCACGTGGGACTTCGACCGGCCGCACCGCCACCCGGGCAAGCAGCTCGGCACCGCGACGCAGATCGGCATCTCGCTCGGCGTCGCGCTGGCGCACAAGGGCACCGGCCGGCTCGTCGTCGACCTGCAGCCCGACGGCGACCTGATGTTCGACGTCGGCGCGCTCTGGGTCGCGGCGGCGTACGAGCTGCCGCTGCTCACGGTGATGTTCAACAACCGCGCGTACTACAACGACTGGGAGCACCAGGAGCGGCTGGCCCGCCAGCGCGGGACGCCGGTGGAGCGGGCGAACATCGGCATGGCGATCAACGAGCCGGCACCGGACTTCGCGCAGATCGCGCAGGGCTTCGGGTGGTGGGCCGAGGGCCCGATCGACGACCCGTCGAAGGTGCACGACGCGGTGCAGCGGGCGGCGGACCACGTGCTCGCCACCGGCAAGCCCGCGCTGGTCGACGTCGTCTGCCAGTTCAAGTAGAGCTCCGGCCGGACCCGGGTGCAGCGCCGCACTCGGGTCCGGCCGGTACCAGCGTCAGACCGAGGCGCGGGCGCTGTCGTCGGTCCGCGGCGCCCGGACGCGGCAGCGCGGGCGGTGCGGCGCGACGGCGCGCCCGTCCGGGAGCAGCTCACCGGTGTCGTCGAAGACGACGACGCCGTTGCAGAGCAGGGCCCACCCCTGCTCGGGGTGCGCCGTCAGCAGGCGCGCGGCGTCGTGGTCGGGCGCCTCGGCAGCGGGGCACGGCGGCGTGTGCGGGCAGGGACGTGAGGTCACAGCGCTCTCCCGGGGCTACTTCACGGGCCGCGCGTCGACGGCCTCGGCAGCGGGCGGCACGGGCGCCTCCGGCTCATCGGGCACTGTGGCGCTGGCGTACTCGCGGACGACGTTCGGCCGCGACAGGTACGCGGCGGCGACGAGGATGGGACCGAAGCCGCCGATCGTGAGTGCCGCGGCGGGTCCGACAACGGAGGCGAACGCGCCGATGACGACGTCCCCGATGGCCGGGCCGCCGCGGGACGACATCTGGTAAAAGGCAGTGACCCGGCCGCGGATCTCGTCGGGCGTGTCGACCTGCACCGCCGCGTGCCGGATGGTGGTCGCCATAGCGTCGAACGCGCCGAGCAGCAGCGCGGCGGCCAGCGCCAGGGCGAACCAGCGCGACTGGGCCAGCAGGATCGCGGCGCAGCCGTACAGCACGGTCGACACCAGCACGATCCGGCCGAGCCGGCCGCTGCGCTCGACGGTCCGGAAGATCGTGTAGGTGGCCAGCAGTGCCCCCGCCGACGGCGCCGACGACAGCAGCCCGTAACCGGTCGGCCCGACGTCGAGGACGTCGAGGGCGAGTGCCGGCAGCAGGACGCGGTAGGCGCTGAAGACGGTGGCGGATAGGTCCAGGCTCATCAGCCGGGTGATCAGCGGGCGGTGCACGACGTACCGCGCGCCCTCGGCGATGGACCCGAAGACCGAGCGGGGCGGCCCGGACTGCACCAGCGGCGGCACCCGCAGGACGGCGAGGACGCCGACCAGCACGGCGTAGGTCGCGACGTCGACGGCGTACATCAGCCCCGGCCCGCCGACCGCGATGAGCACGCCGGCGAGAGCGGGGCCGACGAGGACCGCGACCTCACGCGAGGGGTTTAGCAGCGCGATGGCGGACGCGAGCTGCCGCTTGGGCACCATTGCCGGGATGATCGCCTGGCGCGCCGGTTGGTCGAAGGTCGCCGCCGCCGTCGTGAGCAGGGCACTGACCACGACGTGCCAGGCCTGCACCTCGCCGGTGAAGGTCAGGACCGCGAGGGCGAGAGCCACGAGCAGGCTGAGGGCCTGCGCCCACTGCAGGAGCTTGCGGCGGTCGAGCCGGTCGGCGTACGCACCGCCGAGCGGGCTGAGGACGAGCAGCGCGACGGCCTGGCCGGCGCCGACCAAACCGGTCTGCAGGACCGAGCCGGTGAGGTCGTAGACGTGGTAGAAGTTGGCCGCGATCGTGCCACGTGTCCCGATCTGGGACAGCACGACGCCAGACCAGTAGAGGTTGAAGTCGCGGTTGCGCAAGACGTCAGGCAGCGCCACGAGGGCCGGCCTCCGAAGGCGTCGGGAGTGGAAGGGCCAAGGCGGGTTCTAGCCGGCCGGGACCAGTGAGAGCTTCGACGGGTCGAGGTGGACCTGGACCTGCGTCCCCGGCTGGACCGACACCGAGGGGTTTCCACGCGATCGCAGCTCCTGCTCCCCGACCAGGACGATGTGGTCCACGGCGTCGCCGAGGAAAGCGCGGGTCTGCACCTTGCCCTGCCAGACGTTCGGCTGTCCCGAGTGGGTGCCCTCGAGGTCCAGGCTGAGGGCCTCGGGACGGATCGAGACGACGACCTCGTCGCCCGGAGCGAGGTCCGCCTGCGAGCTCAGCGACAACGGCCCGCCGGCGGTCGTCACCGCGTACAGGTCACCGCTGCGCGACTCGACCTTGCCGTTGAGGAAGTTCGAGGTGCCGATGAACTCAGCGACGAACTTGCAGTTCGGGTTCTCGTAGATCTCGCGCGGCTTGCCGAGCTGGACGACCTGGCCGGCGTTCATGACCGCGATCTTGGTCGACAGCGCCAGCGCCTCGATCTGGTCGTGTGTGACGTAGATCGAGGTGATGCCAAGCTCGCGCTGCAGGCGCTTGAGCTCGTACCGCAACGACTCGCGCAGCTTGGCGTCGAGGTTCGAGAGCGGCTCGTCGAGCAGCAGCAGCGGCGGCTCGATGACCAGCGCACGTGCCAGCGCGAGCCGCTGCTGCTGCCCGCCGGACAGTTTGGTGGCCTGCCGGTCCGCCAGCTGTACCAGCTCCATCGTGTTGAGCACGCGCTCGACCCGCTCGCGGATGACGGCGTTGCTCGGACGGGTCTTGCGGCTGCGCACCTGGAGCGGGAAGGCCACGTTGTCGAACACGGTCATGTGCGGCCAGATCGCGTACGACTGGAAGACCATGCCCAGTCCACGCTGGTTTGCCGGGACGGTCGTCGCCCTGCCGCTGCCATCGTTCTCGAACAGCACGCGGTCTCCCACCGCGATGCGCCCGGAGTCCGGTGCGTCGAGCCCAGCCACCGCGCGCAGCGTCGTCGTCTTGCCGCAGCCAGAAGGCCCGAGCAGCGTGAAGAGCTCACCCTCCTTGACCTCGAAGCTGACGTCGTTGACGGCGAAGACCTTCGAGGGCGCCTCCTCCCCGGCGGCGCGCTTGCGGCGCGACTGCTTGTCCGCAGGGAAGGTCTTGACGAGGTGGTCAATGACGAGCATGTCGTTCTCCGGGTCTCGGGGGGACGATCAGTTCTGCTGGAGGCCGACCTTGGCCCCGAGCTTGTAGGCGATGGCCACGAGAACGACGAGCGTGCTGACCATGATCACGCCGAGCGCCGCGAGGACGGTGAACTGGCCGTTCTCGAACTGCTCGAAGATCAGGATCGACAGCACCTCGTTGCCCGGGCTGTAGAGCAGGATCGAGCTCGACAGCTCCCGGAAGGACACGACCAGGATGTAGACCCAGCCGGCCAGCAGCCCGGGCGACAGCAGCGGCAGCAGCACCCGCCGGAAGGTCTTCCACCAACTCGCGCCGCTCACCAGCGCCGACTCCTCGAGCTCACCGGAGATCTGGTGCATCGAGGTCGACGCGTAGCGCATGCCGTACGGCATGTACTTGGTGCAGTAGGCGATGAGCA
>JAHWJP010000195.1 GCA_019348355.1 Actinomycetota bacterium | reverse complement strand
CGTTCTCCCACGCCTCCGGGACCATCATCAGCACGGCGTGCGGCAGCGAGCGGCCACCCATGTGCAGCAGCTCGAGCACCTCGTCGAAGGTGGCACTGTCGCTCCCGCCCGGCGTGCACACCGGGAACAGCCGCGACAGGTCGTCCGGCAGCTCCGCCGGACCGCGCAGCAGGGCCTCCCGGGCGCGCATCCAGTTGCGGTTGCCGCGCACGGTGTTGATCTCGCCGTTGTGCGCGATGTAGCGGTAGGGGTGGGCCAGCGGCCAGCTCGGGAAGGTGTTGGTCGAGAATCGGCTGTGCACGAGGGCGAGGGAGCTCGCGAACCGCTCGTCCGCCAGGTCGAGGAAGAACGACTGCAGCTGGACCGTCGTGAGCATGCCCTTGTAGACCAGGGTCCGGCACGACAGCGACGCGAAGTAGGTCCCTGTCTCGTGTTCGGCCCGCTTGCGGGTGACGTAGGCCCGGCGCTCCAGGCCATACGGGGTGAGGTCAGGATCCGCGCTCACCAGCACCAGCTGGACGAAGCGCGGCATCACCGACAGGGCGGTCCGACCGACGCCTGCGCCTTCGGGATCGACCGGCACCTCGCGCCAGGTCACGGTGCGCAGGCCCTCCTCGACCGCGAGCGCGTCGATGGCGCTCCTGGCCGCCGCAGCCTCCTGCTCGTCCTGCGGTAGGAAGGCGGTGCCGATCGCGTAGTGGCCGGCTGGCGGGAGCTCGAAGCCCTGCTCGGCCAGCACGGCCCGCACGAAGGCGTCGGGGACCTGGGTGAGGATGCCCGCGCCGTCGCCGGTCTCCGGCTCGGCCCCGGACGCGCCGCGGTGATCGAGGTTGCGCAGCGCGGTCATGCCTTGCAGGACGGTGTCGTGCGTGACCCGGCCGGCGATGTCGGCGATGAAGGCCACACCACAGGCGTCGTGCTCGTACGCGGGGTCGTACAGCCCCTGCCTGGCCGGCGGGGTCGCGAAGTATGACGTCATCAGGCGGGCCTCTCGCCGGGGGGGTTTCGATGAGCTCGTGCGCTGCGCCCCGGGACGTCCTTGGCCCTGCTGCAGATGTCCTAGAGGTTACACGGGGACCGCAGTGCGCTCGCCCGTCCGGCCTCCGCAGGCTCGAGCCCGAATGACCCGTTCGGGTCATGGTGCACTGCGCCGTCCGGGTGCAGGATCAGAGCATGCTGCCTTCGCCTACCGCTTCTTCACGCGGCGGTCGCGTGGCGCCGGAGTGGCCGCGATGATCCGCCGGCTGCTCCGCCTCCGGCACATCCGCACCGAGCTGCGGGCCGGTCACAGCACGATGCAGGCGCAGCAGGAGGCAACCGACCGGATGCGGGCCGACCTCATCGCCACCGTCTCCCACGAGTTCCGCACCCCCCTGACCGGCATCCGCGGGGCGGCGCTGACCCTGCTCAAGCACGGGGACCGGCTGGACAAGAACGATCGCGACCGGCTGCTGATGGCGATTCTCGATCAGCAAGAGCGCCTGAGCCGGATGCTCGAGAACATGCTGGTCGCCGCCAGGGCGACCGAGGTGGACCCCGCGGCCTCCGCCGAGGTCGACGCCGTGGCCGCTGAGGTGGCCATGCTCGCGGCCGCCGGCCGGACCGGTTCGCCCGGTGTCTCGGTGGTGGTGACCGCGGGCACGACCGCCCGCATCGAGCGACAGGCGCTGCACCAGGTGCTCGCGAATCTCGTCGACAACGCGCTGACCCACGGGGCGCCCGGGTCGGTGCCGCTGATCGCCGGCGGGGAGGACGAGCAGGGGGTCTGGCTGACCGTGAGCAACGAGGGGCGCGCCGTCGACCTCACCTGCGCAGGAAGGCTGTTCGAGCCGTTCACGCAGGCCGACTCGGGGGCAACGCGCAGCCGGGAGGGCATCGGGGTGGGGCTCTACGTCGTCCGCCGGCTCGTCGAGGTGCACGGCGGCTCGGTGCAGGTGCACAGCGACAGCGGCTGGGTCACCGTCGAGGTCCGGCTGCAGGCCGCGGGGCAGGCGTGGCAGCCGCGTAAGTCGACGATCGCCGGTTAGAGTCCGGTCCCCACGAGGCTGCCGACCCCGTAGGTGGCGACCGCCGCCGCACCGCCTACGACCATCTGACGGGTGCCGCTGTAGAGCGCGCTGCGGTCGGTGAAGCGGCTGACCGTGGCGCCAGCGGCGAACAGCGCGACCATCGCCAGCAGGATCGGCACCAGCAGGTCGGTGCCGCCGAGCAGATAGGGCAGCAGCGGGACGAGCGCCCCGGCGGTGAACGCCACGAACGACGAGCCGGCCGCGACCCAGGGCGAGGGCAGGTCGTCCGGGTCGATGCCCAGCTCCTCGCGGGCGTGCACCCGCCAGGCCTGCTCCGGGTCGCGGGACAGCTGCCGGGCAACCTCGTCTGCGGTGGCCGCGTCGACCCCGCGGCTGCGGTAGATAGCCGCGAGCTCGGCCTGCTCCGCGTCGGGCACCCGCCGGATCTCGGCCTTCTCGGTCTCGATCTCGGCCCGGGTCAGCTCGGCCTGGGAGGCGACCGAGACGTACTCCCCGGTGGCCATCGAGAACGCCCCGGCGGCCAGCCCGGCGAAGCCGGCGATCAGCACCGTTCGGGGGTCGTCGACACCGGCGGCGACCCCGGCGATGAGGGCGGTGCTGCTCACCAGGCCGTCCATCACCCCGAAGACGGCCGGGCGCAGCCAGCCGCCGGTGACGTCGCGGTGGTCGTGGTGGTGCTCCGGGGTCACCCGCCGGGTCTGGGGAGTGCTCACGACGCGTCCTCGAGCTCGGGCTCTGGCTTCGACTCGGGCTCGGGCGGCGGCGCCTTTTCCGGCTCGACCTGCGACTCCCGGCCGACCTTGCGACGCAGCCGGAGGTAGACGACCGCCCCGACGAACACCACCGCCGCCATGTACTCGTTGAGCCGCAGCCCGAAGAAGGTGTTGGCGTCGTCGATCCGCAGCGCTTCGATCCAGAAGCGACCGACCGCGTACGCAGCGAGATAGAGCGCGAAAACCCTTCCGCCGCCGAGCTTCCAGCGTCGGTCGGCCCAGATCACGAGGCCGGCGACGCCGAGGTTCCACAACAGCTCGTACAGGAAGGTGGGGTGGTAGGCGACGGCGCCGGGCACCGCGTCAGGGTTGTCCGGGTCGATCTCCAGGCCCCACGGCAGCGTCGTCGGCCGGCCGAACAGCTCGGAGTTGAACCAGTTGCCCAGCCGGCCGATGGCCTGGGCGACGGCGATGCCCGGGGCGACGCTGTCGGCGAAGGCGCCCTTGGACAGCCCCCGCCGACGACACATGACGTAGGCCGCCAGGAACCCGCCGGCGATCCCGCCGGGAATGCCGAGCCCGCCCTGCCAGACGTAGAGCGCGCTGACCGGGTCGTCGAGGTAGGCGGCCGGGCTGGTCACGACGTGGTAGATCCGCGCGCCGACGATGCCGAAGGGCACCGCGACCGTCGCGACGTCGGTGACGACGCCCTTCGTGCCGCCGCGCGCGACCCAGCGGCGCTCGCCGATCACGACCGCGGCGACGACGCCCAGCAGGATCGCGAACGCGTAGGCGCGCAGCGGCAACGGCCCGACCTGCCACACACCCGTCGACGGGCTGGGCAGGTAGGCAAGGCTCACATGCCCCAGCCTAGGCGCGTACGGAAGAACGCACCCCCTGCGCCAGCTCAGCCGCCAGCCGGCGCACCGCCTCGACCCCGCCCTCGCGCAGCGCGAGCACCAGCGCCGAGCCGACGACCACCCCGTCGGCGAAGCCCGCGACCTCGGCGGCCTGCGCCCCGGTGCTCACGCCCAGCCCGACGGCGACCGGCAGCGACGTCTGCGCACGGACCCGGCCGACCAGCTCCCGCGCCCCCGCGCCGACCTGTGCCCGCGCACCGGTGACGCCCATGACGGCGGCCGCGTAGACGAAGCCGCGGTTGGTGCGCCCGATCACCGCGATCCGCTCGTCGGTGCTGCTCGGCGCGACGAGGAACACCGGGTCGAGGTCGA
>JAHWJP010000063.1:6263-13714 GCA_019348355.1 Actinomycetota bacterium | reverse complement strand
AGGAAGGCGGCCGCAGCCAGCCCCCAGACCATCGCCACCCACACCGCGGCCCATGCGAGATAGCCGGCGGTCAGGGGCGCCACGCCCAGGAAGGGGAACGCGTCAGCGTCCGCGCCGCCGCTGATCTGGAGAAGCGCTGACGGGTCCTGGAACGCGTGCATCGCTCCCCGCCACAGGCCGTCGGTGGGCAGCAGCATCCGTGACACGTTGCCGACGCGCTCGACGGCGGCATTGTCGAGGGACGCCCCCACGCCACCTACCACGCCGGCCACCCAGGTCGTGCAGAACAGGCCGACCGCGACCACCCCCGAGGCCATCGGCGAGACGGCTGTCGACAGCAGCACGGCGAGGGTGAGCAGCACGGTCGTCTGGGCGGCGAGCAGCGCGAGGGCGGTCGCCGGCTCCGGCGGCCAGTAGCCGACCGTCGTCCCGACGACGAGGATCTGGGCCAGTCCGGCGAGAACGATGAAGCCGCTGCCGAAGGCCACCAGCCCCAGCCACTTGCCGAGCAGGAAGGCGGAGCGACGGATCGGCCGGGACAGCAGGGCCAGAGCGATGCCCGACTCCGTCTCACCGGACAATGTGGGGCCGGCCAGGAAGGCGGTGCCGAGCGCCGCGATCAGACTGAAGCCGAACATCACCAGGTTGAGCACGATGGAAGCCGTGAGGCGGGCCTCGCCGCTGGTGAGCGTGCCGCCTGACTCCGCCGCGAGGCGTGAGAAGCCCCAGCCGCTCAACGTGAGTAGGACGACCGTGAGGACGGCGAGGGCGAGCAGCACGCGCCGGCGGGACGCCTCGCGCAGGGTGAGCGCGGCGATGGTCAGGACCGTCCGGGCCGTCGTCACCGGACATCTCCCGCCCGGTCGTCAGCGCCGTCCCGCAGGATGCCCAGCAGGCGCTCCTCCAGGCTGATCCGTGCTGGCTCGACGGCGTGGACCCGTGCACCGAGGGCGACGAGGTCGGCCACCAGCTCGGGCACCGCTGCCCCGTCATCGCCAGGCGGCAGCGCCACGGTGAACCAGTCGCCTTCGCGCTCCGCCTTCCCGGTCGCGGCCAGCCGCGCCTGCGCCGTCGCGGTGAGGTCGGTCAGCTGGAGCCGGAGCTCACGCTGACCGAGCAGCTCGGCCAGCGTGCCCGACGCGGCGACCCGTCCCCGGTCGAGGATGACGACCCGGTCGCAGACCCGCTCCACCTCGCCGATCAGGTGCGAGTTGAGCAGCACCGCGACGCCCCTCGATCGCAGGTCCAGCACGATGTCGCGGACGTCGACGCGGCCGAGCGGGTCCAGCGCACTGGTCGGCTCGTCCAGGACCACGAGCTGCGGACGAGCCACCAGGGCGACCGCCAGCCCGAGGCGCTGCTGCATGCCCTTCGAGAAGCCACCCACCCGGTCGCCGGATCGTTCGGCCAGGCCCACGAGCGCCAGGCACTCGCGTTGCTCCTGCGCGGTCACGTCCGTCCCGGACAACCGCACGTGCAGGGTCAGCACCTCGGCCGCGCTCAGCCACGACTGGTAGCGGAAGAGCTCCGGCAGGTAGCCGACGCGGGCCCGCGCAGCTGGATCGATCGCGGGCTGCCCGAGGAGCAGCACCTCGCCCGCGTCGGGGCGAACCAGGCCGAGGAGCATCTTGATCACCGAGGTCTTGCCGGCGCCGTTCGGACCGAGCAGCCCGACGACCTGGCCGCGCCCCACCTCCAGGGACACGTCCTCGACGGCCTGCTGCCGGCCGTACCGCTTGCGCAGGCCGGAGCACCAGACTGCGGGCGACGGCGGCAGGACGGGAAGCGGGGGCGCCACGTCGCGACGTGACGCGTCGTCGGTGAGGCGGCCGACCGTCACTGCAGGTCCCCGGCGACCGACAGGACCTCACTGTCGTCCAGCGCCCCGGCGACGACGGTCACCACGCCGTCGTCCACCCACACGACGGCCACCAGCGTCCGGTCGCGGGTGGTCAGCACCGTGGCCGGCACCCCGTCCACCTGTGTCGACCTCGTCGTGACCTGGTCGGCGGGTACGGGCAGCGGCAGGGTGGAGCCGTCGGCGGTGAACGTGCGCAGCTGCTCCGCGACCTCGTCGGGCAGCCCGGGCACCGACAGCAGATAGTCGCGCACCACCTCGAACGGGACGTCGGAGGAGAAGGCCGTCGGCGCGAGGGCGCGACCCACGACCAGGGCGGGCACACCGGAGGAGGACGCCCAGATCTGCGCCACGCCCGGGCCGGCGTCCAGCCGCACCGAGTTCCCGTCCAGCCCTGGCGGCGGAGGCGGCAGCGGCTCCCCCGTCTCGGCGGCGGCCTGCGCAGCACGGTCGGCCGAGAAAGTAAAGGTGACGCTCGCCTTCCCGCCCACCTGGTAGACCGGCTCGCCGCTGATTCCGGAGGGCAGGTCGGTCACCTCCGGCACGTCGAGGCCGCTTTCCGCCGCCGCGGTTGCCGCGTCGGGGACCTGGTGCACGTCCGGGTCGCCGGTCACCGCCAGGTCGCCGTACGCGCTCAGGTCGGGCAGGGCGAGCAGATCGGCGGTGGTGATGCTGACCGGAGCGACACGCTCGGTACGAAAGATCTGCAACCAGCCGCCCGCTGCGGCGGTGCCGGCCCCGCCCAGGACGACCGCGAAGGCGAGAACCGCGGCGGCGGGACGCCGCAGAACCTCCTGGAGCCGACCGGCGCGCGGCGGTGCCTCCGCTCGCCCTGGCCCTGCGGCTGGAGCAGCCGTCGCCAGGCGCTGCCAGGCGGCGGCGACATCGACGTCCGCGTCGCCCTCGGTCTCCAGCGCCGTGCCGACGAGGGCGGCGTCCTCGCGCGTGGCGGACAGCCCGCCGAGGCACTGCGAGCAGCCGACGACGTGCTGGCGGTCGGTCTCGGCCACCCCGGCCGGCTCGTCGAGCAGGCGGCGCAGCACTCCTTCAGTGGGGTGACGCATGACGGTTCAACTCCTTGCGAAGGGCGGATTCGGCGCGCCGCACGGTGGTGCCGACGCTGCCGGGGGACATGCCGAGCGCCGCGGCGACGTCGGCGTAGCTCAGGCCGCTGTGCCGCAGCACGAGGGACACAGCCTGCTTGCGGGGCAGCCCGGCGAGGGCGGCGCGGACGCGGCTGCGCTCCTCGCGCGTCACCACCGCGTCGGCCACGTCGGAGACGACGGCGTCGTCCGCTCCGGCGGCGCTCACTTCCTGCGAGGCGCGGCGGCGCCCCGAGCGGAGCAGGTTGAGCGCAGTGTGGGCGGCGGCGACCGAGAGCCAACCACGGGCCTGTCCGGCCGGCACCGACGTGCGACCGAAAGAGAGAAACACCTCCTGGGCGACGTCCTCGGCCTCGTCCCGCGAGCCCAGGACCCGGGCGGCCACTCCCACGACCAGCTGGTAGTCGCGCCGGAACACCTCCTCCAGGTCGACGCGCACGGCGCCACGCACACCCCGCACCGCCACGCGCTCCTCTCTCTCGCCCCGCTGCTCCGCGACGACAGCGACCGTTCGGACGGCTGCGGGCGCCGCTCGTACCTCCCGCATCAGCTTCATGTGCTTACAGCACCGCCCGGCCCGAGAATGTGACATCCGGCTTTCCCAGCTGTTGCGGCGCCGTACGGGATGCTGTCCTTGCCCAGCGCAGGACCGCCGAACGGGAGGAACAGCCATGGCCGGCACCATCGAGGTCCTTGATGAGGGAAAGCTGCTCGCATTCTCGATCGAGGAGATGCTCAGGTACTCCGGACCGGGTTCCCCAGGAGGCGTTGCGCAGGGGTTCAAGATCCTGGAGCGAGCACTGCCCCTGCTCGATCCCGCGCAGCCGCCGCAGCGACGGCAGATCTCCGTGCGGACTGCCTTCGCCGGACCCGGTGCCCGCGACGCCATCGAGCTCGTGACCCGGGCGGCGACCGGCGACCGGTACACCGTCGACCCCGCCCTCGCGCTCGCCCAGCGAGGTTCCACTCTGGAGCAGTTCGTCTTCCGGATCGGCTACCGCGACGCCGCAGTGACGCTCGCGGTCCGCGAGGGCATCGTCACCGACGAATTCGTGACGCTCGCCCGTACCGACGGCCGATCCTCGACGCAGGAAGAGCGCTTGGACCGGCTCAAGCTCGAGATGTTCGACCTCGTCATGGGGCTGGCTGCCGCTGAGGTGTACGACGTGGTCGAGGCGGCCTGATCCCGCCGTCGGTCGGCGCCTCGGGCGAGCGCCCCGTCAGCCCTTCAGGCTCTCGTGCCGACGGCGAGCAGGTACTCCTTCTCGAAGCGTCCCTGGTCGGACGTACCGAGGTTCCACGTGCCCCTCGGCCTCCGATCGGCGCGAGAGCTGATCCCGTTGTTCCCCCTGGTGTATGGCTCGTTGGCCTTCTACTGGAGCATGCACCCCGCAGCCCGCCCGTACAGAGGGCAGAGTTCAGCCCAGCGCCGGACGCCTTTTGCGCGCCTCAAGGTTCAGCGCGAAGGATCGCCGGGGAAAGCTCTGGTCGGGGGGGAGCCACCTGCGAAGCCGAGTCGACCGCGCTCGCCTCGACCGCCGCCTCCCCTGCCGCCGCCCGCAGCGACGCCCGGTGTCGGCGCCGGGCGAGCAGGATCGCATTCAGCTCGGCGCCGGCGAGCAGGGCGACGCACAGCAGGTAGAACCAGGTCATGAGGATGAGTCCGCCGCCCAGGGCGCCGAACAGCGGCGAGGCGGTGACGACGAACTCGAGATAGAGGTTCAATCCCCACGTTGCGGCCAGCCACAGCAAGGCGGTGAGCAGCCCGCCCGGCAGGTCGTAGCGCCACTTGGTCCGCCGGTTCGGCATCAGGTGGTCCATCGTCGTCGCCCACAGCACGAGCGAGCCGAACGCTATCGGCCAGCGCAGATAGGACCACAGGAACTCGTACTCGGCACCGAGGCCGATGCGTCCCACGACGTCCTCCGCCTGGCCGAACAGCGGACCGACCACGAGCAGGGTGAGCGCGACCGCGCCGGTGAGCACGCTGCCGATCCCGAGCAGCAGGGCGAGCCAGCGCCGGCGCCACCAGCCCCGGGTCTCCGGCACGTCGTACGCCAGGTTGACGGTGTTGACCAGCGTCGCGAAGGCTGTCGACAACGAGACCAAGGCGAGCAGCGTGGCGAAGGTGAGGGCGTTGGCGCCGGTGTCGAACAGACGTCGTACGGTCTGGATCGCCCCGCCGGCGTTGTCGGTCAGCAGCTCGTCCAGGAAGTTGAGGACCGCCTCCTCGACGCGCAGGGCGTTGTCCTGCCCGACGATGCTCCCGAGCTGGCCGAGCACGGCGGCTACCACCAGCAGCGCCGGGAACAGGGTGAGCACCGCGAAGAAGGCGGTCTCCGCGGCGAGGCCGAGCAGTCGGTCGCGGTCGGCCTTGTTGATGACCTCGAGGAAGAGCCGGCCGAACCACCGGGTCGCGTCGGGTGCGGGGGGGCGCCGGGCTTCGCGGGCGGTGGCCTCGGCCTTCAGCTCGGCCACCTGCCGGCTCACGACGCCGCCGGGCGTCAGCGGCTCGAGGGGTTCCACCGCACCATGGTGACGGACGGAACGGCGGACCGCTGCTACCGGACCCCGAGTCGCAGGATCCGGTCGTCGTCGCGGACCGGGTCCCCGCGCCCGTCCCGGTTGCTGGTCAGGACCCAGAGCGAGCCGTCCGGCGCTCGCTCGGCGGCGCGCAGCCGGCCGAAGTCCCCTTCGTAGAGCGATTCCGGCTCAGCCGCACCGCCCCTGCCGTCGAGCGGAACCCGCCACAGGCGTTCACCCCGCAGCGCCGCCACCCACAGGCTCCCGTCGACGAAGGCGGCACCGCTCGGGGAGGACTCGGAGGTCTCCCAGGTCGTGATCGGCGCGAGGAACCGGCCGCCCCCGTCACCGGGACCCTCCACGTCCGGCCAGCCGCCGTTGCTGCCGGCCGAGATCTGGTTGACCTCGTCGAAGCGGTTCTGGCCGAACTCGACCGAGTAGACCCGCCCGGCCTCGTCGAACGCCAGGCCCTGCACGTTGCGGTGGCCGCGCGAGAAGACCAGCGTGCCGCCCTCGACCGGCTGGCCGGTCGGCGTCATGCGCAGCACCTTCCCGCCGAGCGAGCGCGGATCCTGCGCCAGGTCAGAGTCGCCGCTGTCCCCCGTCCCCGCGTAGAGCATCCCGTCCGGCCCGAACGCCAGGCGTCCGCCGTTGTGGATCACGCCTTTGGGGATGCCAGTCACCACCGGCTCGAGATCCGTCGGCCGGTCGAGACGGAACCGTACGATCCGGTTGTCGTTCTCCGCGGTGAAGTAGGCGTAGACCAGCGAATCGGTCGCGAAGCTCGGGCTCACCGCGAGGCCCAGCAGGCCGCCCTCGCCGCGAGGGCGCACACCCGGGACGACGACCACCTCCTGCGGCCGGCCACCGGCCGCCGGGACACGCAGGATGCGGGCGCTGTCCCGTTCACTGACGAGGGCGTCGCCGCCGGGCAGGAAGGCCAGCCCCCAGGGGGTGTCCAACCCGGTCACCAGCACCTCGGGGGGGCCGGTGTCGAGGCTGCGGGCCGCAGGTGGCGGGGCCGGTGCCGAAAGGGCTGGCGCGGGTGCAGCGGAGGACGGGGGCGGCGACAGCGGTTCCGACGCCGGCGGGGACGCCGACGCCGACGGGGACGCCGAGCCCGAAGCGGCCGGCTGCTCCGCCCCACCGCCGCAGCCGGTGACGGCCGCGACAACTATGAGAACGAGTGCCACGGACCACCGGGACGGACGGTGAAGGGCCAGGGCTGGGCTCACGAAAGGGCTCACTCTCGGTCGGCTCGGGCGTCGCCGCACCTAACGGACGGCTCCCGCCTCCGGTGCCCGCCCGCTCGGCAGGACGTCGAGCGCCAGCAGCGTGAGCGACAGCTCCACCCAGGTGGTCCGCCCGGTCCACCGACCGGCCGGTCAGCGCCTCGAGGCGGCGCAGCCGGTTGAGCACGGTGTTGCGGTGGCAGTAGAGCCTGGCTGCGGTCTGGCTGGCCGATCCGCCGGTGTCCAGCCAGGTGCGCAGGGTCTCGCGCAGCAGCGTGCACTCGTCGGTCTCGAGGTCGAGCAGCGGGCCGAGGGTCCGCCGGACCAGGCGTGCGGACAGGTCGGGAGCGGTGACCAGCAGCGCTCCCGGCAGCCGAGTGTCGAGCTCGGCGACAAGCGGGGTCCCGGCGGGTAGGCCCTGCAGGGCCGTCTCGGCGAGGCGGTGTGCGACGTCGACGTCGGCCAGCCCGCGCTCACTGCCCCGGCCCTCGAGCAGTGCGTCGACGAGTGCGTCGCGCCGCCGGTCGTTGCGGCGGGCGAAGTCCGCCTCGGTCTCCCGGTAGGCGTCGGCCACCGCCGAGGAGAACTCGTCGACCAGGATCCACACCTCGGTGGCGGCGTCGACCAGCCCCTCGATGCTCGACGGCCCCTGCTCGCGGGCCCGCCGGACCAGCCCGCCCCCGCAGCAGCTCGGCCCGCGGCCGCACCGGCAGCCGCCGTCGGCGCCGTGGGCGC
>JAHWJP010000063.1:0-6163 GCA_019348355.1 Actinomycetota bacterium | reverse complement strand
GCGCGCCCCCACCTCGCGACGATCTTCGCCTTCTTGGGGCGGGACACGCTCGGCGCAGCCCCACAAGGCGAAGATCACCGTCGTACGTGGGGAGCCGCTCCGGCTACTGCGCGTTCTTGCCGGCCAGACCCCGCTCGATGAGCAGGACCTGCTCGTTGCCCGCAAGCGCCGCGGTGTTCAGCGGGGCGGCGATCGCGATGACGGCGGCGGCGACGAGGATCGGGTTGCGCGCGGCGGACACGAGCTGCGGCCGGCTCGGCAGGGCCTGCGTCACGGCCGCCGCCGGTGTCAGCTCCGGCCGCGCCGAACGGCGCCGGATGGCGCTCTCGATCAGCGGCACCACGGCGCAGACCACGGTGAGGCTCGACAGGATGGCCAGCTTGATGCCGAACTCGGTGGTCTGGAACGACGTCAGCGCGGCTGCCACCCCAGCGGTGGCCGCGCCGTAGACGATCCGGCCGGCGCGCGCCTTCGGGGCGGTCTGCGGGTCCGACATCATGAAGCACACGAAGATCAGCAGCTCGGGCGAGAGAGCGATGTTGGCCCAGTAGGAGAACCCGCTGATCGGCCCCTGCTGCCAGATTGCGAAGAAGCTGTTCCCCGCGACCGCGAACAGGCCGATCAGGAGGGCGAAGGTCAGCAGGAACGCCCCGGCCATCTCCAGCATCCGGACCTTGCGCAGGATCCACCACGCCCCGACGGCGATGACCGCGTAGGCCAGCGTCTGGCCGGGGATGCTCGGACCCCACCAGAGGTACTGAGGGAACACCTGGCTGGGACCGATGACGAGCAGGCACCACACCAGCCCCACGTTGGCCGGGTTGAACAGGTGTCGTCCACCGGGTCGGATCAGGTATTTCGACAGCAGCGCCAGCAGGGCCGCGAGCAGGAAGTAGTGGATGCCGTTGAGGCTCCACCAGTCGCCGTGCTCGGTGCCGGTGGTGCGCAGGATGAACGCCACCCCGTTGCCGGTGAGCAGGGCGCTGGCCGGCCACACCAGCCGTGCCTCCCGCCGGAAGGTGACAGCCACCTCCACCAGGGCGCAGAAGCCGAGCGTCACCAGGATCTGGGCGATCGAGACCTTGAAGTCGAGCACGGTCTGGCCGAGGACCTGCAGCGTCATCACGACCACGGACAGGTGCAGCCGAGGGTCACGCCGGTTCGGCAGCACGACCGGGATCCGCTGTCCCCGCACGACGATCGAGCGCCCGCCCGGTGCCGGGGGCGGCGCAGCTGTCGTGGTGGTCGTCGCTGTCACGCCGGCGCGGTCAGGGTGGCGGCGGCATAGGCGCTGTCGATCAGCGGGCACCAGATGACGACCGACTTGTACGCCGTGGGGTCCACCCCCGGCGGCAGGGTGAAGTTCAGTGAGCCCGCGGTGATGTCGAGCGGCGCAGCGACCACCCAGGGCGCGGCCATGAACTCGGGCGTGGTGCGGGGAGCCTCGAGCGGGCTGAGCGTGACCAGCAGGTCCACGTTGGCGCTGACGAAGAAGTCGTCGTCGAGGCGCAGTGTGTGGGAGCCGTCCGCCAGGCGGTAGAAGGTGGCGGTTCCCTGGCCGGTCTGGTCCATCCGGTAGAACGAGCCGGTACGCACCACCGTCGTCCCGGGAGCCGACATCGACGGCAGCGGCGGCTCCTCGAGCGGCACGTCGACCTGCTGCTCGACCCGCAGCTGCCACGGTCCGTCGGTCGCGACCTGCAGGGTGGTCGCCCCGGCTGTGGTGCTGTAGCCGAAGTTTGTCTCACCCCCGGTGCAGTCCGCCTCGAGCAGCGGCTGGGGCCGGTCGGGAAGGCTCACCACGATGCGCCCGGAGCCGCAGGTCGCCCGGACTCGCCACTGCAGGGAGCCGTCGTCGATCGTGACGCCGGTGGTCGGGCCGGTCCCGGTCCCGTCGAGGGTGGCCACGTCCTGCCACCACGGCTGGGACCGCACCAGGGTCGTCCGGGGGGCGACGGGGCCCGCCGGACCCTCGGCCACCCGGCTGACCGCCGGCGCCTTGGCCTCGCGCCGCTCGGCCGGGAACAGGCTCTCCCGGGCGCCGAACACGTTGCCACCCACCAGTGCGCTCATCGCCAGCGCCGCCAGAGCGAGCCAGGTGGCGACACGCCGACCTGCAGTGCCCGGGGTCGGCTCAGCTGCCTCGGGCGCCGGGGCAGGGGGCTCCTGCACCGCAGCCGACCGTTCCATCCCGCTCATCGTTCTCCAGGGGCAGGTGGGTGAGACATCGGATCAACGCCTCGAGCTATCCGTTTCATCCCACCTTGACCGGCTCGGCGCCCAGCTCCTCGGCGGTGATGTCCTCGAGCCCGCGCTGGCGGGTCTCCACGCCGTACACCGCCACGGCCACGACGGCGAGCGCCATCGGGACCGCGCCCAGCAGCGCGGTCCAGACGATGCTGGGCGGCGCGACCGCAGCGACCACCAGGGCGATGATGGCCACCCCGCCGGCCTTGCTGGCACCTGCGGCCAGCCCGGTGCCCCGTGACCGGATGCGGGTCGGGAAGACCTCCGAGCTGTAGGCGAACAGCACCGCCACGATCGAGCTGATCCCCCAGATCGGGACGACGAGCAGCGCCCGCAGCAGCCCTGGGTTGTCGGCCACCCCGTCCCCGGCGACAGCGAACCCTGTCAGCGCGGCGGAGGTGAGGGCGCCGAGCAGGATGATGGTCTTCTTGCTGCTCCACACGCCGTACAGCCAGGCGACCGCGAAGTTGAGCGGGAAGCCGATGAGAGCCGAGTCCCGCAGGATGTTGCTGGCCGTCACCTCGGTGTAGCCCAGGCGCTGCAGGTTGGACGGCATCCACAGCTGGAAGCCGAAGGTGACCAGGCCGACGCCGAGGCCGAGCAGCACCACGACCGCGCTGAGCCCGGCGAACGGCTGTCGGAACAGCTGCGTGAAGCGACTGTCCACCGCCGCGTCGACTGCCGGCTGGGCCTGCTCGTCGCGCACCACGACTGCGCCGTAGCGCTCCATCACCGCCCGCGCCTCGACATCCCGGCCCTCGGCGAGCAGGAACCGCGGCGACTCCGGGATCCAGCGGTTGAGGACCAGCAGCAGCAGGCCGGTGGGCAGCCCGATCAGCCACAGGATGCGCCAGCTGTAGTCGGGCACCAGCGTGGCCGACAACCAGCTGGTCAGGATGTAGGCGCCCGCCACATCCCCGCCGATGAGCACCATCACCCAGCCGCGGTGCCGGGCGGGGATCGTCTCGGACATCAGGGCGAAGGTGATCGGCAGCATCCCGCCGGCGCCCAGTCCCATGACGAAGCACATGACCAGGTTGAGCGAGAAGGACGGCATCGAGCCGCACACCGCGGTCGCGATGAACAGCACGGCCGCCAAGAGGATCGACGCGCGGCGGCCGATGCGGTCCCCGAGCCATCCCCAGGTGAACGACCCGATCACCGTGCCGGTGATCCCGAACAGGGGCAGCAGGGCGGCCGGTGTGCTGCCGCCGGGGTTCAGGGCCGACTTCAAGCCGTACTCGGTCGTCATGCCTGGCAGGACGAAGCCGAGCGTCGTCGGCTTCATGACGTCGATCGTCACTGCGGCCGCCATGACCAGCAGCAGGCCGATGTGGGCCGGGCGGATCGGGGCGTCGTCGAGGGCGCGCACCCGGATCTGACCGACCTCGTCGGCCTGCGGCCCCGGCCGGCGGGACACCAGCCCGAACGTGGTGGCCACCAGCCCGACAACGATCAGCACCATGCCGGCGATCATCGGCGGGTCCATGGCCATACCGGCCAGGCGATAGCCCATGTCGGCGGCGCCGACGTACATCGGCAGGTGCAGCAGCACCCCGGCGCTCACGCAGGCGATCCCGACCCAGAAGGCGGCGGGTCGGGCGTAGGTCACCCCGCCGACAGCGGTGCCTCGTCCCGCAGGCTCAGGCGCCATGCGCTGTCCCCTTCGACCTTGGCGACCTGTCAATCTACGGCTAGCTGTCAGCGGCATAGAGCCTGTCCGCATACAGCGAGCAACGTCGGAACAATGCCGCGAGCGCGTCCACGACCACCTCCGGGTGCTCCAGCGGCACGAAATGGCTGCCGGAAAGCACCAGGGTCCGTGCGTCCGGGATCGCTGGGGCAGCGTCCAGGATGGCGCGCATCGAGGTGAGCACGTCCTGCCGGGCGACGAGCAGGGTCGCGGGGCACTGCACGAGCGACAGGTCCAGGGGACGGTGCTCGGTCGCCGCGAGCGCCAGCGCGTAGTACCACCCCCAGTCCTGCCGAAGGAATGCCGCGAGGGCGGCGAGCAGGGACTCGGGCTCGGCGCCGGGCAGCATGAAACCGGAGTGGCTGAGCAGCCAGGCGGTCCGCCGGTCGAGCGGCGTCCTCGCAGCGAGCCAGTTCAGCACCGGACCGCTCCGCCGGCCGAGACGGGCGATCGCCGTCGCGAGCGGGCGGCGCAGTCCGCGCGGGATGCGCAGCGGCGCGCCCATCGTCGTGAACGTGCCGCCGGGGATCCCCGCAACGGCCAGCAGGCCGGCGACCCGGTCCGGGTGGCGCTGCGCCACCTCGAAGCCGACGTCCACGCCGAGCGACCACCCGGCGACCAGCGCCCGCTCGATCCCGCGCGAGTCCATCAGGGCCACCAGGTCCTCGGCGTGGTCCCGGACCCGCACTCGCGACAACTCCGCCGGACGTGTGGAGCCGAAGGTGCCGCGGTGGTACCAGGTGAACGTCGAGTAGCCACTGTCGGCGCCGACGAGCGACGGCCACATCTGCGGGACCGTCCCGAGTCCGGGGCTGACGATCAGCGGGGGACCGGCGCCGTCGTTGCACCAGCCGCGCAACCGGATGCCGTCGGCACTGAGGAACTCGAAGGTGCTCGACACGGCGTGGTCTGGTTCAGGTGCCGGCCGAGCGGGCCGCCCGTTCGGCGACGGCCACCAGCTGTGGCAGCTCGCGACGAGGCAGCGCCGTGAGCGCGAGCGGCCGGCCGCCCGTGCGGAGCAGCCGCACCGGTCCGCGCTTTGGCACCGTGAAGCCTTCGACATCGGCCCATGCGAGGCGGTGCGCGCGCAGGCCGTTGCAGACCTCGACGCCGATTGGCGCTGCGACGACGCGGGCCCGCAGGACCCACGCGCCGCAGCCGAGCGGCACCAGCAGCAGCAGGGTCAGCAGCGGGTGCGAGCCCGCGACCGGCAGGCCGCCCAGGCCGAAGACGGTGACGGGTAGCAACGCGATCCGCTCCGGCCCGAAGCGGCGACGGTCCGGGGCGGCGGGCGGCGCGTCGCCGCTCTGTTCGCGTACCGACGCCTCCTTCACCACCGGATCGTCTCACCTACAGTCGGGGCGTGAGCAACCGCAAGCCCCGCAGCACCGACGTCACCGAGGGCGACCGCCGCGCGCCCGCCCGCGCCATGCTGCGTGCGGTCGGCATGACCGACGACGACATCGGCAAGCCGCAGATCGGGGTGGCGTCGTCCTGGAACGAGATCACCCCCTGCAACCTGTCGTTGGACCGGCTCGCCAAGGCCTCGAAGGTCGGCGTACGGCAGGGCGGCGGTTTCCCGATGGAGTTCGGGACCATCTCGGTGTCGGACGGCATCTCGATGGGCCACGAGGGGATGCGCGCCTCGCTGGTGTCGCGCGAGGTCATCGCCGACTCCGTCGAGACGGTGATGTTCGCCGAGCGCCTGGACGGCTCGGTGCTGCTCGCGGGCTGTGACAAGTCCCTGCCGGGCATGCTGATGGCGGCGGCCCGGCTCGACCTGGCCAGCGTCTTCCTGTACGCGGGGAGCACCCTGCCCGGCAAGCTGGCCACCCCGGACGGGGACCGTGACCTCACCATCATCGACGTCTTCGAGGCGGTCGGCGCCTGCGCCCGCGGGCTGATCACCCGCGCCGAGCTGGATGCGATCGAGCGGGCCGCCTGCCCCGGCGAGGGGGCCTGCGGCGGGATGTACACCGCCAACACGATGGCGAGCGCGGCCGAGGCGCTCGGCATGTCGCTGCCCGGCAGCGCCGCCCCGCCGGCGGTCGACCGCCGGCGCGACGAGTTCGCGATCCGCTCCGGGGAGGCGGTCGTCGCCCTCGTCGACGCCGGCATCACCGCCCGTCAGGTCATGACGATGGCGGCGTTCGAGAACGCGATCACCGTCGTCATGGCGCTCGGCGGCTCGACCAACGCCGTGCTGCACCTGCTGGCGATCGC
>JAHWJP010000194.1 GCA_019348355.1 Actinomycetota bacterium | reverse complement strand
ACCACTTGATGAGCGTCGACACCGGCGAGATGTAGCCGATGCCGAGGCCGATGCCCCCGACGAACCCGTAGCCGAGGTAGAGCAGCCACAACTGGCCGGTGGCGATGCCCACCGAGCCGATCAGCAGGCCGGAGGAGAAGCAGACCGCGGAGACGAACATGGCCTTTCGCGGACCGTTGCGCTCCATCCACTTGCCACCGAAAGCGGCGGACAGGCCGAGCATCACGATGGCGATGCTGAAGACGATCGCGATCGCTGTCTCGCTGGTGCCGAAGCGGGCGACGAGCGGTGTCTTGAAGACGCTCAGCGCGTAGACCTGGCCGATGCACAGGTGGATCGCGAGTGCCGCGGGTGGCACGAGCCAACGGCTGTAGCCCGGTCCGGCGACCGAGCGCTCCCGGTCCAGGAAGGTCAACGAGGACATGGTCATCTGCTTTCTGCGAGGCGGCGAGCCAGCCGCTCACGCTGCGGGACGACGGTGTACTTCGGGTCGCGCGCCGAGGCCTGACCGGCCTCGAAGATGCCGAAGCGCAGGCAGGCCGAACCAGCCATGAGCGCGGCCCCGGAGACGACGGCGGCGGTGCGGCTGCGGCCACCGAGCAGCACAGCTCCGGCTGCGCCCGCGAGCGTGAGCGCCTTGCTGGCCTTCAGAAGCGCGCCGGCGTGGCCTTCGTGCAGCGGCTGCGCGCTCACGCCCATGGCCTGCTCCATCCGGTGCGCGACGGTGAGCTCCAGCAGAGCGCCGCCGACCGCGAGCCTGCGGGCCGGTGACGCCTCGGACACGGGCGCGCCGATCATCCCGAGCCCGCCGGACGCGGCGGCGGCCGACCCGGCGAAGACGAAGGGCAGATGTCGATGCGCGTCGTGCCAGGTCGGCGTCGCGGTGTCCGACAGCAGCACCGCGGTGTAGGACGCGATGGTCGGCGCGATCACCGCTGCGGCCAGCCCCGCCGGGCGCCCGGACGCCCCGAGCGCCCGGCCGAACCGGCCGTCCCGCAGTGCCTGGGGCAGGTGCGGGCGCAGCTCGGCGACGGCTGCGAGTCCGGCGAACGGGCCGTACGCCGTCAGCAGCCAGGTGCCGACCGACATCGGCGAGGTCACCTTGACGACCCGCAGCATGTTCAGGAATCGCGACGGCCGGCCCAGGTCGTGCACCAGCGCCACCATGCTCAGGCTCAGCCCGACCAGCGCGCCGAGCCGGCCGGTGCGGCGCAGCGCCGGACGGTCGGTGACATCTGCGCCGGCGGCGAGCAGCGACGAGCCGGCCGCCACCCCGCCGAGGAACAGGTAGGCCGGGACATCCAGTTCCCACGGCGCGGCCCTGACGACGGGCCGACCGTAGTAGGACGTGAACTCGGCCGGTGGCACCATCGCCCGCTCGCGCTTCACGGCCGCCCGCCCGCGAACGCGGCCACCGTACCAGCGAGCAGCGTGACCGCCGCCAGCCCGGCCTTGCGCCACATCCCCGGCAGGCCCTTCGTGGCCACGACCGGGTCCGGCGGCAGGCCGTAGACCTCCGGTTCGTCGAGCAGCAGGAAGAACGCCCCGAGCCCGCCGACGCCGTCGTGCGTGCTCTCGCCGTAGAGCCGCGCGTCGTGCACGCCCTGCGCGTGCAACGTGTCGACCCGCTGCTGGGCGCGCTCGCGCAGCTCGTCGACGTCGCCGTACTGGATCGACTGGGTCGGGCAGGCCTGCGCGCAGGCGGGGGTAAGGCCGTCACCGATCCGGTCGTAGCACAGCGTGCACTTCTGGGCGAGGCCCTCGTTCTTGACGACACCCTTCTCGCCGATCCGCCGGTCGATGACGCCGAACGGACAGGCCGGGACGCAGTAGCCACAGCCGTTGCAGATGTCGTCCTGCACCACCACGGTGCCGAACTCGGTACGGAACAGCGACCCGGTCGGGCACACGTCCAGGCACGCGGCGTGGGTGCAGTGCTTGCAGACGTCGGACTCCATCAACCAGCGGAAGTCGGTGCGCTGGGCGCCGTCCGCCTCGCCCGGCAGCTGCGTCCCCGGCATTCCCAGGTCGACGACGGGAGCAGCCGGCTGCTCGATGAACGCGACGTGCCGCCAGGTGCTCGCTCCCAGCGCGCCGGTGTTGTCGTACGAGGAGCCGAGCAGCTGCAGGCCGTCCTCCGGCACGCCGTTCCACTCCTTGCACGCCACCTCACAGGCCTTGCAGCCGATGCAGATCGAGGTGTCGGTGAAGAAGCCCTTGCGCGCCGGCGGGTCGGCCCAGCCTGCCTCCGCGGCAGGGTCCAGCGGGGCGGTCATCGCGCCTCCCGCGCGGGCCGCGGCTCGGCATCGCTGCGGAAGTTCCCGGTGGCGGTGGTGACACCCGCCCGTTCCCGGTAGCCCTCGACGTGCCTCAGCAGGTCCTGCCCCGTCGGCCGTCGCCCCGGCGTGATGTCACAGGTCGCGACCTTGCTCTCCTGGATGTGCACGTTGGGGTCGAGCGCCAGGCCGAACAGGTCGTTGGCCGAGTCACCCTGCACGGCTGCCTCGCCGCCGACGCCCCAGTGGTAGGGCAGCCCGATCTGGTGGAGCACCTTCCCGCCGACCTTCAGCGGCACCACCCGGTCGGTCACCAGCACGCGCGCCTCGATCGCGCTGCGTGCGGTCGTGAGCGTGGCCCAGCCGAGCTGCTCGAGCCCCCGCTCCTTCGCCAGCTCGGGCGACACCTCGCAGAAGAACTCGGGCTGCAGCTCGGCGAGATAGGGGCTCCAGCGGCTCATGCCGCCCGCGGTGTGATGCTCAGTCAGCCGGTAGGTCGTAAAGACGTACGGGAAGACGTCGCCGCCGCTCTCCGTTCCCGACGGGTTGGACAGGTTGTCCTCCCGCCGGAACACCTGCCGGGTCGGGTTGCCCTGCTGGGCGTACAGCGGGTTGCTCGCCGGTGACTCGTGCGGCTCGTAGTGCGTCGGCAGCGGCCCGTCGAGCAGGCCGCTCGGGGCGTAGAGCCAGCCCTTGCCGTCGGCCTGCATGACGAACGGGTCGTCGCCGGCGAGGGCGTCGGGGCCGCCCGCACCCTCCTCGGGCCGGAAGCTCGGGGCCCGGTCGGCGATGAAGTCGGGGACGTCGTGGCCGGTCCAGCGGCCGGACTGCTCGTCCCACCACAGGTAGGCCTTGCGTTCGCTCCAGGGCTTGCCCTCCGGGTCGGCCGACGCGCGGTTGTAGAGGATGCGCCGGTTCATCGGCCAGGCCCAGCCCCACTCCGGCGCGACGTACGACTGCTCCTGACCCGGCTTGCGGCGGGCCGCCTGGTTGATGCCGTCGGCGTAGACGCCGCTGTAGATCCAGCAGCCGCCGTCGGTGGACCCGTCGGCGCGTAGGTCGGTGAAGCCGTCCACCGGCTCGCCCGCGCGCGGCCCGGCGAGGAAGCGCCCGTTGATCTCGGCCAGCACCGACTCCGCGTCCGGCTCGCCGCGGGTGTCCAGCCGGTAGTCCCACGTCAGGTCGAGCACCGGCCGGTCCCGCTCCAGCGTCGAGCCGGCCAGCCGGTCCTGCACGAGAACGCCCAGCCGGTAGTAGAACTCCAGCTCCGACCGGCAGTCACCCGGCGGGTCGACCGCCTTGTGCCGCCACTGCAGCATCCGCTGCGTCTGGGTGAACGAGCCGGCCTTCTCGACGTGGGTGGCGGCCGGCAGGAAGAACACCTCGGTGTCGATGTCCTGCGTGCGCAGCTCACCGGTCGAGATCTCCGGCCCGTCCTTCCAGAACGTCGCCGACTCGATCAGGTTGACGTCGCGGACGACGAGCCACTTGAGCTTCGCCATCGCGAGGCGCTGCAGCTTGCCGTGCGCGGAGCCGACCGCCGGGTTCTGGCCCACGACGAAGTAGCCCTCGACCTTCCCGTCGTGCATGTCCATCACCGTGCGGTAGGTCCCGTGGTCGCCGGTCAGGCGCGGCAGGTAGTCGAAGCAGAAGCCGTTGTCGGGCGTCGCCGCGTCGCCCCAGTAGGCCTTGAGCAGGCTGACCATGTAGGCGTCGGCG
>JAHWJP010000062.1 GCA_019348355.1 Actinomycetota bacterium | reverse complement strand
TTGGTCGGGGTGGAACTCGTACACTAGGGGGCAGGCAGGACGCCGCACTTCCCCCAAGCAGGTGGTCCTGCGGGGGAGCCGCCGTAGAGTTGCGCCGTGGTGCCACGGCCGGTGCGGCTGCTGCTGGTGGACGACCAGGAGGTCGTACGCCAGGGCTTGGCCGCCATGCTCGCGCGGCACACCCAGCGCATCCGGATCGTCGGGGAGGCCGAGGACGCGGAGTCGGCCGAGCGGCTCGCCCTCAACCTCAAGCCCGACGTCATCCTGTGTGACGTACGGCTCGGCGCCGCCAGCGGGCTCGACGTCTGCGAGCGGCTGGCGACGAGGCTGCCATCGGCCCGGGTCGTGATGCTCAGCGTCTACGACGAGCCGCAGTACCTCTACCAGGCGCTGCGGGCCGGTGCCGCCGGCTACCTGCTCAAGCAGGTGCAGGGGGCCGACCTCGCCACCTTCGTCGAGCGCGCCGCCGCCGGCGAGGTCGTCATCGACAGCACCCTCGCGGGCCGGGTGGCGCTGCACGCCGCCCGGCTGGCGAGCGGGGAGTTCTGGCCTGGGGCAGGCATGGGCCTGAGTCAACGCGAGAGCGAGGTGCTCGAACTGCTGGTCGCCGGCCTGTCCAACCGTGCCATCGCCGGCAAGCTCGTGCTCGGCGAGGAGACGGTCAAGACCCACCTGCGCGGGCTCTACCGCAAGCTCGACGTCAACGAACGGGCTGCGGCGGTGGCGGTCGCGCTGCGCGAAGGGTTGTTCCGGTGACAGGGCACCCCGCGACGGCAGTGCCGCCCGCGTCGTTCGGTCACGACCTGCTCCAGCAGGTCGTCGACCTGACCGTCGACGTGGCGGATGTGGGCGTGCTGGCACGTCAGGTCGCGGCGCTGGTGCGCGAGACGCTCTGTGTGGACGTGGTCTTCGTCTTCGTCCTTGACGACGACGACCGCCAGCTGGCGCTGGCCGGAGCGACGCCCCCCTTCGAGTCTGCCGTGGGAACAGTGCATTTGCCGCTCGGCGAGGGGGTCAGCGGTTGGGTCGCGAGCCGGCGTACGCCCGTGATGCTGGTCGACAAGTCGAGCGACACGCGGTGGCGGCGCTTCCCCCAGCTGCGCGGCGAGGAGTTCACCTCCATGGCCTCCGTGCCGATGGTCGCCGCGACCGGCGAGGTGGTCGGGGTGCTCAACCTGCACACCGAGCAGCGCAGGGACTGGAGCGCAGCCGATCTCAGCCTGCTGAAGTCCACCGCAGCGCTGGTCGCGGGCACCGTGCACACCTCGCGCCTGCTGCGTCACCTCGACCTGGGGCAGCAGGAGCAGCGGGCGCTGTCCGCCCGGGTGGTGCACGCCGAGGAGCAGGAGCGCTCCCGGCTCGCCCGGGACCTGCATGACGGGGTGGCCCAGCGCATCGCGGCCCTGTCGTTCCATCTGTCCGCCGCACAGGAGGCGCTCGTCGACGACCCGGCGGCCGCCTCGCAGCAGCTGCGGCGCGCCCAGGAGCTGCTGCTGCTCACCGCCGCCGAGACCCGCTCGGCGGTGCGCGCCCTGCGGCCGCCGCTGCTCGACGACCTGGGGCTCGAGGCCAGCCTGCGGGCGCTCGCGCGCGATGTGCCCGGCGTCGATGTCCACGTGGACATCGACGTCGACGCCGCCTCGCTCAATCCCGTGCAGGAGACGGCGTTCTACCGCATCGCGCAGGAGGCGCTGCACAACGTCGTCAAGCACGCCGACGCCAGTGCTGCCCGGTTGCGCCTGGCGCACGACGGCGGCCGGGTCCTGCTCGAGGTCAGCGACGACGGGCGCGGCATCAATCCAGGGGAAGCGGGCGACACGCACGGGATGACGAGCATGCGCGACCGGGCCCGCCTCATGGGCGCCCGCCTGCAGGTGACCGGGCGGTCGGGCGAGGGCACGACCGTACGGGTGACGCTGCCCCCGTGAAGAAGGCGGGACGTCAGCTGGCGCGCGCCGCAGCGTTGGCCCGCACCCGCACGTCCAGCGCAGCCTGGCCGTCCTTCCAGCGATCGGGGTCGCCGGCCCAGACCTTCAGGGCCGGGTCGACCAAGGCTCGGCCGAAGGAGAACGACAACTCCCAGGGCGCCGAGAGGGACGCCATCGCGGCGAGGTGGGCGGTGGCCTGCTCGGGCGGCTGACCGCCGGACAAAAAGGCGATCCCGGGGACCTCCTTGGGCACGTGCTCGCTGAGCACCCGCACCGTGGCAGCGGCGGCCTCCTCGACGGAGGGCTGCGTGGCGCACTTGGCGCCCGCCACGATCATGTTGGGCTTGAGGACGATGCCGGCGAGGTCGACCCCCTGCGCGACGAGCGACATGAACACGACGTCCAGGACGTACGCCGTGGCCTCTGCGCACCGGTCCAGGTCGTGGTCGCCGTCCATCAGCAGCTCCGGCTCGACGATCGGGACGATGCCGGCCTCCTGGCTCAGCGCGGCGTAGCGACCGAGAGCGTGGGCGTTGACGAGAACGGCTCGCTCGCTGGGCAGCTCGGCGTCGAGCGCGAGGGCGGCGCGCCACTTGGCGAAGGCGGCACCTCGCTTCGCGTAGTCGGTGAACCGGTCACGCAGACCGTCGAGGCCCTCGGTGACCGTCTCTCCCGGGGAGAAGGCCAGCGGCTTGGCGCCGGTGTCGACCTTGATGCCCGGGAGCACGCCCGCGTCCTTGCATGCCTCGGGGACGGTGCGGCCGTCGGACAGCTCCTGGTTGAAGGTCTCGTCGGCGAGAATGATGCCGCTGGCCGACTCGGACAGTCCGGGGGTGGTGAGCAGCATCTCGCGGTAGTCGCGCCGGGCCTCCGGCGTAGGCTCGACGCCGACCTTCTCCAGGCGCTTGTTCATGGTCCCGGGGCTCTCGTCGGCTGCCAGGATGCCGCGTGGCGGGGCGACCATTGCCTGTGCGGTGCTGTGCAGCCGCTCGGTGTGCTCGTGCATCACACGTCCTCCTCAGAACTTTCGGCGAAAGGGTAGCGGCCTCAAAGGGCAAACTACTCCCTCGGATGGTAGAGAGCGAGGGTGGGCCTCAGACGGTCCGGAAGCATCCGCCCGGGGCGAGCAGGTGCTGGGTGAACAGCTCCGCCGTCGGCGAGGGCGCGGCTCGGGTTACGAGGTGCCAGGGCTGGCTCAGGCTCAGCGGCAGCTCCGGCACCTCCACCACCCGCAGGGCGCCTGCTCGAGCACCGCGTCCACGACGTCCTCGGAGACCAGCGCCATCCCCAGGCCGGCGACGGCGCCGCTGCTGCCCATGTACAGCAGCGGCGGTCGCAGCTCCTGCGCGGAAGCGGGCGAGCAGGTCGGGCAACACCCGCTCGGCCGCCGTGGTCACCCCCGCCACCCGCACCGTGCCCCACTCCGGGTTCGACGTCCCGGCCGCCGCCACCCTCGACCTCGCTGCTGAGCGGGTCGAGGCCGTGCTCCGCACGCTCGACGAGGAGCTGGTCGGGCTCACGCCGACCGGATGGACGTGTTCTTCGAGTCCAACCCCGGCATGAGCTCGCGCATCACGCGCCGCCGCGAGCAGCCTCGCTTCGCCAACGCGCAGCGTGCGCAACGCGCTGGAGCGGGCCCGGTTGCGCCAGGCCAAGCGGCTGGTCGAGATGGGCGACCAGCTGAGCCGGGAGGACCTGCTCACCCTCAAGGTGGACGACTTCCTCGGCAGCCGGGTGTTCGACAGCCCTGAGGATGGCGACGAACCGGACAGCTCCGAGGAGAAGCCGGACGACGCGGCGTCGTAACCTCCGCTGGTGCGCAAGGTCCTGGTCGCCAACCGCAGTGAGATCGCGGTGCGCGTCCTGCGCGCCGCCCACGAGCTCGACCTGCAGACCGTCGCCGTCTACACGGCCGAGGACCGCGCCTCGCTGCACCGGACCAAGGCCGGTGAGGCCTACCAGCTCGGCGAGCCCGGGCATCCGGTGCGCGGCTACCTCGACATCGAGAGGCTGCTCGACGTCGCCAAGCGGTCCGGCGCCGATGCGCTGCATCCGGGGTACGGCTTCCTGTCCGAGAGCGCGGCGCTGGCGCAGGCCTGCGCCGATGCCGGCGTGACCTTCGTCGGCCCGCCGTCGCAGGTGCTGCGCCTGACCGGGGACAAGGTCACCGCCCGCGACGCGGCCGTGCGCGCCGGGCTGCCGGTGCTGCGCGCCTCGCCGCCCTTGCCGGACGGCGCCGGGGCGTCGGCCGCTGCTGCGCAGGTGGGCTTCCCGCTGTTCGTCAAGGCCTCCGCCGGCGGGGGCGGTCGCGGCCTGCGGCTGGTCCGCACTGCACCCGAGCTCGCCGACGCCGTGAGCAGCGCTTCCCGGGAGGCGGCCGCGGCGTTCGGCGACGGCACCGTGTTCCTCGAGCAGGCGGTCGAGCGACCCCGGCACATCGAGGTGCAGGTGCTCGCCGACACCGGCGGCGAGGTGGTGCACCTGTTCGAGCGGGACTGCTCGGTGCAGCGCCGGCACCAGAAGGTGGTCGAGCTGGCGCCCGCGCCGGGCCTGTCCGGCGAGGTCCGCGATGCGCTGTGCGGGGCTGCGCTGGCGTTCGCCCGCTCGGTCGGGTACGTCAACGCCGGAACGGTCGAGTTTCTGGTGGCCGGCGACGGCACGTTCACCTTCATGGAGATGAACCCGCGGATCCAGGTCGAGCACACCGTCACCGAGGAGGTGACCGGTGTCGACCTCGTCGCCGCGCAACTGCAGGTCGCCGGAGGCGCGAGCCTGTCGGAGCTCGGCCTGACGCAGGACCGGATCAGCGTGCGGGGCACCGCCGTGCAGTGTCGGATCACCACAGAGGACCCGGCGCACGACTTCCGCCCCGACACCGGCACCATCACCGCCTACCAGTCACCCGGCGGCCCGGGGGTGCGGCTCGACGGCGCGGTGTACGCCGGAGCCGAGATTACGCCGTACTTCGACTCGCTGCTGGTCAAGCTCACCACCCGCGGCCCTGATCTGGCGACCGCCGCGCTGCGCTCGCGCCGGGCGCTGTATGAGTTCCGGATCCGCGGCGTCCGTACCAACCTGGACTTCCTGCGCCGGCTGATGGAGCACCCTGACTTCCTCGCCGGGGGCGTCACGACCTCTTTCCTTGCCGAGCACCCCGAGCTGACCCGAGCCGTGAACGTGGGTGACCGGACCAGCCGGCTGCTGCTGGCCCTGGGCGAGGCGACCGTCAACGGGCTGGCCCGCCCACGCCGCCCGTTGCTCGACCCGGCACTGAAGCTGCCGAGCCTGCCGGCGATGTCGGCGACGGGTTCGCGGCAGCTGCTCGACGAGGTGGGCCCGCAGGCCTGGGCCCAGCAGCTGCGCGCGAAGCAGGCGCTCGCCGTCACCGACACGACGTTGCGCGACGCCCACCAGTCCCTGCTGGCCACCCGGCTGCGCACCGCCGACGCGCTCGGCGCGGCACCGGCGATGGCGCGCCTGCTGCCGGGGCTGCTGTCGCTCGAGTGCTGGGGCGGGGCGACCTACGACGTCGCCCTGCGCTTCCTGCACGAGGACCCCTGGAAGCGACTGTCGGCGCTGCGTCAGGCCGCACCGCAGGTCTGCCTGCAGATGCTGCTGCGCGGGCGCAACGCCGTGGGCTACACGCCCTACCCGGACCGGGTGGTGCAGGCCTTCGTCGAGGAGGCGGCAGCGACCGGGATCGACGTCTTCCGGGTCTTCGACGCGCTGAACGACCTCGCACAGATGCGCCCCGCGCTCGAGGCGGTGCAGGCCGTGGGCAAGGTCGCACAGGGGACGCTGTGCTACACCAGCGACCTGTCGGACCCGGCCGAACCGCTGTACACGCTGGACTACTACTTGCGGCTGGCCGAAGGGCTGGTCCGGGCCGGCGCGCACGTGCTGGCGATCAAGGACATGGCCGGGCTGCTCCGCCCGGCCGCGGCAGCCACGCTGGTTTCCGCGCTGCGGTCGGCCTTCGACGTGCCGGTGCACCTGCACACCCACGACACCAGCGGCGGCCAGCTCGCGACGCTGCTCGCGGCGAGCGCAGCCGGGGTCGACGCGGTCGACTGCGCCGCCGCCCCGTTCTCCGGAGGCACCAGCCAGCCGAACATGTCGGCGCTGGTTGCGGCGACCGACCACACCGACCGGGCGACCGGGTTGAGCCTTGCCGCGCTGTCCGCGCTCGAGCCGCACTGGGAGGCGGTGCGTGACCTCTACGCCCCGTTCGAGGCCGGCCTGCGCGCCCCGACCGGCACCGTCTACCGGCACGAGATCCCCGGCGGGCAGCTGACAAACCTTCGCCAGCAGGCGATCTCGCTCGGGCTCGGGGACCGCTGGGACGAGGTGCAGGAGCTCTATGCGGTGGCCAACGAGCTGCTCGGCAAGCCGATCAAGGTGACCCCGACCAGCAAGGTGGTCGGTGACCTGGCGCTGTTCCTGGCCAGCGGTGACGTCGACGTTCGGGCGCTGCGCGCGGACCCCGGGGCGTACGACCTGCCGGACAGCGTGCTCGGCTTTCTGTCCGGTGAGCTGGGCACCCCGGCCGGCGGGTTCCCCGAGCCGTTCCGGTCGCAGGCCGTCGCCGGCCGCCAGGTCGTGCACGGCGAGATGACGCTGGCTCCGGACGACGACGCGGCGCTGTCGGGGGCGGATCGCCGGGCGGTGCTGTCCCGGCTGCTGTTCCCCGGCCCGTACAAGGAGTTCGTCGCGGCACAGAAGGCGCACGGTGACGTCTCGGTGCTGCCCACCGAGGCGTTCTTCTACGGGTTGCAGACCGGCCGGGTCGTCACCGTGCGCCTCGAGCCGGGGGTCGAGGTGCTCGTCGAGCTCGAGACGGTCGGCGAGCCGGGTGCGGACGGCCGGCGCACCCTGCACCTGCGGGTCAACGGCCAGCCCCGGCCGATCCAGGTGCTCGACCGGTCGGTCACCGCGACCATCCGCAGTGCGCGCCGGGCCGACCCGGCCGACCCGCTGCAGGTCGGTTCGGCGCTTCCCGGCATGGTGCTGCCGAAGGTCGCCGTCGGCGACCGGGTCGCCAGGGGTCAGGCGCTGGCCGTGGTCGAGGCGATGAAGATGGAGTCCACGGTGACCAGCCCGTGCGACGGCATCGTCGCCGAGGTGGTGGCGCTGGCAGGCAGCAATGTCGAGGTCGGGGACCTGCTGGTCGTGCTCGCCGCCAACTGACGCTCAGACCAGTGCGGCCTTGCGCGCCTCGGCCTTCTGCTCGTAGTGGCGGGCCATCTCGTCGAGCGAGGCGAGGAACTCCGACACCTTGGTACGGGCCTGCTCGCCCTCGGCGTCGAGTCCCTCCAGCTCGAAGAAGCCCCAGTGGGTGAGCATCGGGGTCACCACCTGGTCGTGGTGGATGCGGAGGTCGTAGATGCCGGCCTTGGCGATGATCTTGGCCTTCTCGCCGAAGTCGGTGATGCCGGTGCCGGGCATCTCGAAGCCGAGCACCTCCTCGGCGATGGCGATGACCGTCTGCGAGGGGGTGAGCTCGAGCGCGGCCGTGACGAGGTCGCGGTAGAAGACCATGTGCAGGTTCTCGTCGGCGGCGACCCGGGCCAGGAGCTTGTCGGCGATCGGGTCGTCGATGTACAAGCCGGTGTTGCGGTGGCTGATCCGGGTGGCGAGCTCCTGGAAGGCGACGTAGCAGAGCACCTGCAACGCCGGCTTGCCGGCCGCGTCGTAACCGGTCTCCATCTGCTGCATGCGCCCGCGCTCCAGAGCCACCGGGTCGACCCCTCGGGTGACTGTCAGGTAGTCACGCATGACGATGGCGTGCCGGCCCTCCTCCGCGGTCCAGCGGTGCACCCAGGTGCCCCAGGCGCCGTCGCGGCCAAAGCCCTCGACGATCTCCCGGTGATAGCTGGGGAGGTTGTCCTCGGTGAGCAGGTTGACCTCGAAGGCGATCTGGGCGATCTCGCTGAGCGTGGACTGACCGGGCTCATAGGGCTCGGTGTCGAAGTCGCGGCCCTGGCTCCACGGTACGTAGTCGTGCGGCATCCACTCCTTGGCCATCTTCAGGTGCCGGTCCAGGTTGTTGGCCGCCGTGGGTTCCAGCTCGAGCAGGATCTCCGGCAGCGTGAGGCGTAGTGAAGTCATGTCTTGGACCTACCCGATCCGAACCGGGAGACCTTGCCCATGACGACGAAGTACGCTCCGCTCTCTTGTCACGAACGCACAAGGTGTGCCGTCGAGATGCCGCCACCGGGCGGGGACATGTGACTCGTCGGTTGTCACGTAGACCTGATGCCCATCCCGCCCGCCGACACCAGGGGTACCGAGGGCGCTGAGGCCCTGACCCGTTTCCAGGTCGAATGACCTGTTTCCGGTACAGGGTGCGCCGAAAACAGTTCACTTGCACTGTATCCGGTACAGGTGCCCAGCCAGCACATACCCCCGCACGCGTTCGGCCGCCGGCGCTTTGCGCCGGTTAGCCGTGAACTCGAGCCTGTCCCGAGCCGGCTCACGCCGGCAGCGAGGCGTGCATCTCCCACACCAGCACCTCGGCCGGCTCGGTCGCGGTGACCGCTTGCCCGCCGGTCGCCGTCAGCCGGACCGTGTCACCGGCGGCCAGCGCCCCGGCGCCCTCGAGCTCGACCGTGCCGCGGGCCACGAACAGGTGCAGCCACGGGGCGTCCGGTAACGACACGGCCTGACCCGGCGTCAGGCGCGCGGCGTGCAGTGCCGCATCCCGCTGACCGATCCGGATCGCCGCCTCATGCCGGCCCATCCCTGACGCGACCGGCACCAGAGCGCCTGCCAGCGAGGCGCTGTCGATCTCGAGCTGCTCATATCCGGGGGTGCGGGCCGAGCCGTCGGGCACGACCCACATCTGCACGAAGTGCACCGGCTCGTCGTGCTGCTCGCCGCCGAGACGCCAGGCGTCGTTCTTCTCCGAGTGCAGGATCCCCGAGCCGGCGCTCATCCGCTGCGCCAGCCCGGGGTAGATCACGCCGGAGTGTCCGGTCGAGTCCTGGTGGACGAGCGAGCCCTGCAGGACCCAGGTGAGGATCTCCATGTCGCGGTGCGGGTGCGTCTCGAAGCCCGCACCCGCCCGTACGACGTCGTCGTTGTGCACCAGGAGCAGACCGTGCGAGGTGTTGCCCGGGTCGTAGTGCCGGCCGAAGGAGAACGAGTGCTGCGACTCCAGCCAGGACAGCCGGGTCGAGAAGCGGTCCGCGGCGCGGCGCACGTCGAGCGTCATGACACCGGCTCAGGCGCTCTTGATGGCGGAGATCTCGAACTCGAGCACGACCTTCTCGCCGACCAGCACGCCGCCGGTCGCGAGCGGGGCGTTGAAGTCCAGCCCGAAGTCCTTGCGGTTGACGGTCACGCTGCCCTCGAAGCCGACGCGCTGGTTGCCATAGGGGTCGGTCGCCGCACCTTCGTAGCTGAACGGGACGGTCACGGACTTGGTGATGCCCTTGACGGTGAGGTCGCCGGTCAGCTCGTACACGTCCCCATTCTGCCGCGCGCTGGTCGAGACGAAAGTGATGGTGGGGTAGTTCTCGACGTCGAAGAAGTCCGCGCCGCGCACGTGCCCGTCGCGTTGCTCGCTGCGGGTGTCGATGCTCGCGGCCTGGACCGTGACCGACGCGGTGGATCGCGACGGGTCGTCGCCGTCGAGGACCGCGGTGCCCTCGAGGTCATTGAAGGCGCCGCGGACCTTGGTCACCATGGCGTGGCGGGCGACGAAGCCGATGCGGGAGTGGGCGGGGTCGATCGTGTAGGTGCCGGTGAGTTCGGACAGGGTCGAGGCGGTGGTGGTGGTCATGGGAGGCTCCTTCGAGGCGGTGGTTGACGTGTCATCTACACAGTGCAGCAACGAGGTTGTCGTGTCAACCATTCCGGGTAGGCTGATCCCGTGACCCGATGGCTGGACGACCACGAGCAGCAGGTCTGGCGCAGTTTCGTCACGGTGCAGAACCGCCTCGACGCGCGGCTGGGACGCCAGCTGCTCGCTGACTCCGGCCTGTCGATGGCCGACTTCGAGGTCCTGGTCGTCCTCAGCGACGTCCCGGACGGGCGCCGCCGCGCGTTCGAGCTCGGTCGCCAGCTGCTGTGGGAGAAGAGCCGGCTCTCGCATCACCTCACCCGCATGGAGCGCCGCGGGCTCGTGATCCGCGAGGGCTGCCCGACGGATCGTCGCGGCGCCTTCATCGCGCTCACCCCCGCCGGCCGGGCCGCGCTCGAGGCCGCCGCCCCCGGACACGTCGAGGCCGTACGCCGAAGCCTGTTCGACGTGCTCACCGCCGATCAGGTGAGCTCGCTCGGGGAGATCTGCGCGCACCTGCTGGCCGGCCTGGAGCCCGATGCGGGCTGCGGCGACAGTTGCTGATCCGATGGACTGCTGATATCCGCCGGTAGCCTCGAACAGGTGCCCAGCCCCGCTCGCGCCCTGCTGCTCGAGAACATCCACTCCGACGCCGCCTGGACCCTCAAGGACGCCGGCTTCGACGTGGAGCGGCTCGACCGGGCACTGAGCGAGAACGAGCTGGTGGAGCGGCTGCCCGGCGTGGCGCTGCTCGGGATCCGGTCCAACACCACGGTGAGCGCGCGGGTGCTCGACGCCGCGCCGGATCTGCTGGCGCTCGGAGCATTCTGCATCGGCACCAACCAGATCGACCTGACCGCCACCGCGCAGCACGGCGTGGCGGTGTTCAACGCCCCCTTCTCCAACACCCGCAGCGTGGTCGAGCTGGCGCTGTCAGAGATCATCGCGTTGACCCGCCGGCTGACCGTGAAGAACACCGACATGCACGCCGGCCGGTGGGACAAGTCGGCGGTCGGCAGCCACGAGGTCCGCGGTCGCCGGCTGGGCATCGTCGGCTACGGCAACATCGGCAGCCAGTTGTCCGTGCTGGCAGAGTCTTTGGGCATGTCGGTGCTGTTCTTCGACACCGCCGACAAGCTCACCCTCGGAAACGCCCGCCGCTGCGGCACGTTGGACGAGCTGCTGGCCGAGTCCGACGTCGTGACGCTGCACGTCGACGGCCGCGTCTCCAACAGCAGCCTGTTCGGCGAGGAGCAGTTCGCCCGGATGCGCCCCGGCAGCATCTTCCTCAACCTGTCCCGCGGCTTCGTCGTCGACCACGTGGCGTTGCGCCGCCACATCGAGAGCGGCCACCTGACCGGCGCCGCCGTCGACGTGTTCCCGGTCGAGCCCAAGGTCTCCGGCGAGGAGTTCGTCTCAACCCTGCGCGGGCTGCCCAACGTGATCCTCACCCCGCACGTCGGGGGATCCACCGAGGAGGCGCAGCAGGACATCGGCCACTTCGTCGCCGGCAAGCTGCGCGACTACGCCGCCTTGGGCACCACCTCGCTGTCGGTCAACCTGCCCGCGGTGGCGTTGCCGCGCGCCGCCGGACCCCGGCTGCTGCACCTGCACGTCAACACCCCCGGGGTGCTGGCGACCGTCACCTCGCTGCTCGCGGAGCACGGCATCAACATCGAGGGCCAGCTGCTCGCCACCGCCGGCCCGCTCGGCTACGTCATCACCGACGTGGCCGCTGTCGACCTGTCGGCGCTGACCGGCGCCTTGCTGGCGATGCCGGAGACGGTACGGCTGCGCGTCCTGCCATGACGGCGCCGCTCGAGGCGCTGCGTGCCGCGGTCGGCGCGGAGCACGTACTGGTCGACGCCGACCTCACCGCCTCCTACGAGACGGACTGGACCGGGCGGTTCTCGGGGCGCGCGGCCTGCGTCGTCCGGCCGTCGGAGACCGCACAGGTCTCGGCGGTCCTGACTGCCTGCCGGGAAGCCGGCGTTCCGGTCGTGGTGCAGGGTGGCAACACCGGGCTCGTCGGTGGGGCGACGCCGGCCGGCGGGGAGGTGCTGCTGAGCCTGACCCGGTTGGCGTCGTTGGGTCCGGTCGACGTGGCGGCGGGGCAGGTGACGGCGGGCGCGGGGGTGACGCTCGCGGCGCTGCAGCAGCATGCCCGTTCGGCCGGACTGGATTTCGGGGTCGACTTCGCGGCCCGCGACTCGGCGACCGTCGGCGGCCTCGTCGCGACCAACGCCGGCGGGATCCGGGTCCTGCGCTACGGCTCGATGCGGGCGCAGCTGCTCGGCGCGGAGGCGGTGCTGGCCGACGGCTCGGTGCTCAGCCGGATGGCGGGGCTGCAGAAGGACGGCACCGGCTACGACCTCGTGTCGTTGCTGTGCGGCAGCGAGGGGACGTTGGGCGTGGTGACCGCTGCGCGGCTGCGGCTCGTGCCCCGGCTGGGTGCGCGGTGCGTGGCGCTGCTGGTGCTTCCCGGGGTCTCGGCGGCGGTCGCGCTGCTGCCGGGGCTGCGTGCGCGGCTGCCGTCATTGTCGGCCGCCGAGCTGATGTTCCCGGCCGGGGTTGAGTTGGTCCGTGATTACGCCGGTCTGGCGGCGCCCTTCGCCGAGCAGCACCCGGCGTACCTGCTCCTGGAGTGCATCGACCGCACCGACCCGACCGACGCGCTGGTCGAGGCGGTGTCGGAGGTGGCGGGCCTGGTCGACGCGACGGTCGCGAGTGACAGCGCGGGGCAGCGGGCGCTGTGGGCCTACCGCGAGCAGCACACCGAGGCGATCGGCGCCGCGGGGGTGCCGGTCAAGCTGGACGTGTCGGTGCCGACCGGCCGGCTGCCCGAGCTGTGCGACCGGCTGAATGGAGTCATCTCGGGGGTTGCCCCGGCTGCGCTGCCGATCGTCTTCGGGCACGTCAACGAGGGCAACCTGCACGTGAACGTCCTGGGCGCAGGCGATCTCGCGGAGGCGGTGACCGAGGCGGTGCTGGAGCTGGTCGCTGAGCTGTCCGGTTCGATCAGCTCCGAGCACGGCGTGGGGCGCGCGAAGGCGGCGTGGCTGCCGCTGTCGCGGTCGGCGGCCGAGATCGCGGCGATGCGGGCGATCAAGGGCGCCCTCGACCCGGCCGGGCTGCTCAACCCCGGCGTGCTGCTGGCTACGTCGTGAACAGCTCGTTCAGCGCGACCAGTTCGTCGGTGATGCTGCCGGGGACGAGATGCCCTTCCAGGTCGCTGATCTGGTCGAGGTGTGCGGCGATGTCCTCGGCGCTCGGCGGCGTGCCCTGCCCTGCGTACCAGCCCTGCGCCAGGCCCCAGAACACCCGGGCGTAGCGGCCTCCGGCGGCCGAGAAGGCGCCGTGCGTCGTCGCGCACGCCTCGGACGCGAGGTAGGTCACCATCGGGGTGACCAGCTCGGGCGCGAGGTACTTCGCGAAGTCGCCGAGCAGCTCCTCGGTCATCCGCGTCTTGGCCACCGGCATGATCACGTTGGACAGGATGCCGGCGCGGGCGCCCTCGACCGCGATCGTGTTGGACAGGCCGACCAGGCCCATCTTGGCCGCGGAGTAGTTGCTCTGGCCGAAGTTGCCGAACGTCGCGTTGGAGGCGGTGAACACGAATCGGCCGTAGCCGTTCTCCTTCATCACCGCGAACGCCGGCTGGCTGACGTAGAACGCCGCCTTGAGGTGCACGTCGAGCACGGCGTCGAGGTCGTCCCAGGTGAGCTTCAGGAAGCTCTTGTCGCGCAGGAAGCCGGCGTTGTTGATGACGACGTCGACCTTGCCGAAGCTGTCCACTGCGGTCTTCACGATGCTGGCGCCGCCCTCGGGCGTCATGACGGAGTCGAAGTTGGGCGCCGCGTCGCCGCCCGCAGCGGTGATCTCGTCGACGACCTGCTGGGCCGCGGTGTGGTCACCCCCCTTGCCTTCGACGCTGCCGCCGAGGTCGTTGACGACGACGGCGGCGCCCCGGCGGGCGAGCTCGAGGGCGTAGGTGCGGCCGAGGCCGCCGCCGGCGCCGGTGA
>JAHWJP010000193.1 GCA_019348355.1 Actinomycetota bacterium | reverse complement strand
ATGTTCTTCGCGGCGCTGTTCGCGATGTACTTCACGATCCGCTCCGTGCAGGGCGCCGAGGTGTGGGCCGAGTTCACCGGCGAGCTCAACGTGCCGTACGCCCTGTTCTTCACCGTCATCCTCGTGGCGTCCTCGGTCACCTGCCAGCTCGGGGTGTTCGCGGCCGAGCGCGGCGACGTCTACGGGCTGCGCCGCTGGTATGTCCTGACGCTGATCATGGGGACCGCGTTCGTGCTGGGGCAGGTCAACGAGTACCGCGAGCTGGTCCACGAGGGCCTGACCATCGCCTCGGCGCCGTACGGCTCGGTGTTCTACCTCACCACCGGGTTCCACGGGCTGCACGTGATCGGCGGCCTGTTCGCCTTTGTCGTCGTGCTGCTCCGCTCCACCGTCGGGCGCTTCACCCCGGAGAAGGCGACCAGCGCGATCGTCACGTCCTACTACTGGCACTTCGTCGATGTGGTGTGGATCGGGCTGTTCGCCGCGATCTACATCATCCAGTGAACGGGACCCCGTGAAGAAGATCAGACTGAGCGGGTACGCGGTGATGCTGCTCACCCTCAGCGTCGTCGGCACGCTGTACACCGCAGTGGCCGCCCCCACGTCCGCAGTGGAGGAGCCGGCCGCGGAGGAGCCGGCCGCGACGAAGGAGGAGTTGGTCCAGGAGGGGCGCGACCTCTACCTGTCGGGCTGCTCGACCTGCCACGGGCTCGACCTCGCCGGCGGGTCGGGTGGGCCGTCGTTGATCGGCGTCGGCGCCTCGTCGGTGATCTTCCAGGTGGAGAGCGGCCGGATGCCGCTTGCCGCCGGCGTCCAGCAGGCCCCGCGCAAGCAGGTGCGCTACACGCTCGAGGAGATCGACGCGCTGGCCGAGTACATCCAGAGCAACGGCGGCGGCCCGACGGTGCCGGAAGGCGACCTGAACGACGGCGACCTGCAGCTCGGCGGGGCGCTGTTCCGGACGAACTGCGCCAGCTGCCACAACTTCGCCGGCTCCGGCGGCGCGCTGACCTACGGCAAGTACGCCCCCGAGCTCGAGCCGGCCAGCGCGCGCGTCATCTACACGGCCATGCAGTCCGGCCCGGAGTCGATGCCGCGCTACGGCGACAACCAGCTCAGCGTCGAGGAGAAGAAGGCGATCACCCGCTTTGTCACCTACATCACCTCGGCCGAGGACATCGGCGGCGCGAGCCTCGGCCGCTACGGGCCGCTGACCGAGGGCCTGGTCATCTGGGTCGTCGGCATCTCGGTGCTGATCCTGATGACGCTGTGGATCGGGGCCCGCTCATGACTGACAACCGCCCCGAGCACCCCGACTCCGGCTCGCTGCCCGACAAGCTGAGCTCACCGCGCCCGAGCGATCAGGCCAGCGGTCCAGGCAACACCCGCGAGTCCGGCGTCTCCTCCGGCAGCCACACCAACAGCAGCAGCGGTACCGACCTGTACACCGCCGGCCACGGTGACGGGCAGCGGCACGGCGACCAGCCCGCCCAGGCCGCGGCCCACGCACCGCCCGCGCCGCTCAGCGAGCGCGACGCCAAGATCGCCGAACGCAAGGTCGCCTCGCTGTTCCTGTTGGCCGTGATCGGCGTCATCAGCTTCATCGTGACGTTCTTCGCCCAGGAGCAGGAGTTCGGCCAGCCGGGCAACGTCTACTTCACCCCGTTGCTCGGGGTGTTCATGGCCATGGCGCTGGGTGGGGTCGGCGCCGGGGCGGTGCTGTGGGCCAAGCTGCTGATGGTCGACGAGGAGGCCGTTCAGGAGCGACACCCCTTCGGCTCGAAGCCAGACGAGCGCGCGGCAACCGCCAAGGCCCTGAAGCAGGGCCTGGCCGACACCGGACTGCCCCGCCGCAAGCTGTTGCGCAACACCTTGCTGCTCGGAGCCGGCTCGCTCGCGCTGCTCCCGTTGCCGTTCGTCGGCTTCCTCGGCCGCTTCCAGCACAAGGAGCGCGTGCTCGGGACGACCTCGTGGGTCGAGGGCGTGCGCCTCATCCGCCAGAACGGCACCCCGGTCAAGCTCGGCGACCTGCAGATCGGCGGGGTCGAGAGCGTCTTTCCGGACGTCTTCCACGGCACGATCGCGGCCGACTCACCGGCGCTGCTGATCCGCATGCGCCCCGAAGAGCTCCGGCTCGAGGGCGAGCAGCAGGACTGGGCCTACCAGGGGCACGTCGTCTACTCGAGCATCTGCACCCACCTGGGCTGCCCGGTCAAGCTGTACGAGCAGCAGACCCACTACCTGCTGTGCCCCTGCCATCAGTCGATATTCGACGCGAGCACCGGAGCCGAGGTCATCTTCGGCCCGGCTGCCCGCGCCCTCCCGCAACTGGCGATCTCGGTCGACGACGAGGGATACTTCATCGCGGAAGGCGACTTCGCCGAGCCGATCGGTCCGAGCTACTGGGAGCGCGGGACATGAGCCGTCTGGAGAAGGCCACCGACACCACGGCCGGCTGGATGGACGAGCGCCTCGGCGCAGCCGGCTACGTCCGCAAGAGCCTCAACAAGGTGTTTCCGGACCACTGGTCGTTCATGCTCGGCGAGATCGCGCTCTACAGCTTCGTCATCCTGCTGCTGACCGGCACCTACCTGTCGTTCTTCTACACGCCGTCGCTGACCGAGGTCGTCTACGACGGCGGCTACATCCCGCTCAAGGGCGTGACGATGTCGCAGGCCTACGAGTCGACGCTGTACATCAGCTTCGACGTCCGCGGCGGCCTGATCATGCGGCAGATCCACCACTGGGCGGCCCTGCTGTTCATGGCCTCGATCGTCGTGCACCTGCTGCGGGTGTTCTTCACCGGCGCCTTCCGCAAGCCGCGCGAGCTCAACTGGGTCATCGGCGTGCTGCTGTTGATCCTCGGTCTGCTCGAGGGCTTCGCCGGCTACTCACTACCGGACGACCTGCTGTCCGGCACCGGCGCCCGCATCTTCCACGGCATCATCTTGTCGGTTCCGGTCATCGGCTCCTGGGCCACGTTCCTGATCTACGGCGGCGAATACCCCGGCACCGAGTTTCTCGACCGGCTCTACGCATTGCACATCTTCGTGGTCCCGCTGGCCATCCTCGGCCTGATCACCTTCCACATGCTGATGATCTGGTATCAGAAGCACACCCAGTTCGCCGGGCCCGGCCGGACCGAGGACAACGTCGTCGGCTCCCGGCTCTTCCCCGCCTACGCCGCCAAGGCCGGTGGCTTCTTCTTCCTCGTGTTCGCGGTGCTCGCCGCGCTCGGCGGATTGGCGCAGATCAACCCCATCTGGCTGTACGGCCCGTACAACGCCTCGCAGGTGACCGCCGGCTCGCAGCCGGACTGGTACATCGGCTTCCTCGACGGCTCGTTGCGTCTCATGCCCAACTGGGAGTTGAGCGCCTTGGGCTACACGGTGCCGTTCAACGTCCTGCTCCCGACAGTGATCATGCCCGGGCTGATGTTCGTGGTCATGTTGCTCTACCCGTGGCTCGAGGCGCGTTTCACCGGCGACCGTGCCTACCACAACCTGTTGGACCGCCCGCGCGACGTCCCGGTGCGGACCGCCATCGGCGCCATGTCCCTCGCCTTTTACATCATCCTCGTCATCGCGGGTGGCAACGACGTGATCGCATCGGTCTTCCAGGTGAACGTCAACGCCATGACGATCGCGGGACGCGTTGCCCTACTCGTGGTGCCGCCGCTGGTCTATGTGATCACCAAACGCTGGTGCCTGGCGCTGCAGCACAACGACCAGGAGTTGCTGCACCACGGCATCGAGTCGGGCACGATCCGGCGGCTGCCCTCCGGGGAGTTCGTCGAGGAGACCGTCCCGCTCCCGCTGGTCTACCAGCTCTCGCTCAACGGCGTGGAGGCCGAGGCGCAGGACCACAGCGCTCCTCCTCCGCTGGGCCCGGGATACGACAAGGCCGAGATCGAGCCCGCGCCGGAGAAGGACGGCTTCTTCCGGCCGCGTCGCAACGGCTCCAAGAACGGCTCGAAGAACGGAGCGGCGGCACGGCCCGAGGCGACGCTGCCCGAGCTCGA
>JAHWJP010000192.1 GCA_019348355.1 Actinomycetota bacterium | reverse complement strand
TCGCGCCGTACCACATGGACTGGAAGCTGGTCGCGCTGACGAACAGGAACGGCACCCCGGCCTCGCGGGCCATCGCGCGGGCCAGGTGGGTCTTGCCGGTGCCGGGGGCGCCCTCGAACAGCAGCCCGCGGCGGGGGGTGCCGCCCATCTCGTCGCGGAAGGTCTGGTGGGCGAGGAACAGGTTCAGCGATCGGACCACGTCGTCCTTGACGCCGTCGATGCCGACGACGTCGGCCAGCGTCGTCTCGATCTGCTCGGGGCGATAGACCACGTGCGGGGAGCGGCCGGACAGCACCTGCTGTCCGACGGCCAACCCCATCAGCAGACCGAAGAACACGATGATGGTCAGCAGGAAGGGGTCGATCGACGGCAGCGGGACGAAGCCGTTCCCGTCGTAGGTCACTGCGCGTAGCCACATCGCCGTGACGATCAGCCAGACGAGAACCGTCAGCTTGACCCAGCGCGAGCGCCGTCGGGCTTCCCGGGACGCTCCGACGTCGGCACCGACCATCGGCAGCACGCCGGCCCCGGCGGCACCGATGAGGCCGTCCAGCTTGCTGCTGCGGGCTGGTGCTGGCTCGGTCACGTGTCCTCCGGGAACGAATGTGGACGGGGCGCGCGCCCCGTCCGATGTCCTCGAAGTGTCCCTCCCCGGAGCCGGCTAGTCATTACGGAGCGTGAACATCACCCGTTCGGGCTATCCAGTTCTCGACGGACCGCTCAGCTGTGCGTGATTCCGGCGAACAGGTCGGCCTCCCGACCGTGTGGCCCGTCCCCCGGCCCGCGCTCTCCGCGCGCGAGGATGTAGTGCTCGATCCCGAAGGCCCGCTGCCCGATGTGGTCGGACAGCGCGAAGAACGGGCCGTCGACCTCGATCTGGGTCCGGTGGCTGCGCATCGCCGCCACCTTGGCCTCGAGGTGCTCGCTGGCGTCGACCTCGGTGGTGATCTGCTCGTCCGGGACGCCGAACGGCAGGTCGTCGGCCGAGTCGACGCCGAAGAAGTGCTCGTTGCCACTTGCCTTGAGCGCATCGATCCCCTGTTGCAGAGCACTTTTCGGTATCGCGGTCCAGTAGAGCTTGCCCGGCCGCCAGGCCTCGCCGAGGTCGCGCGAGAACGCGGGATCGCCAGCCGCCTCGAAGGCCGCCACCGCCACCCGGTGCGCCTGGATGTGGTCGGGGTGGCCGTACCCGCCGTTCTCGTCATAGGTGACGACCACCTGCGGCCGCACCTCCCGCACGATCGCGACCAGCTCGCGGACCGCTTCGTCGAGGTCGGCCCGCCAGAAGCAGTTCGCCCGCTGGTTGGCCGGTGTGCCGATCATGCCGCTGTCACGCCAGCGGCCGGCACCGCCGAGGATGCGGTGGTCGCTCACCCGAAGCGCTTCCATGGCGGTAGCCAGCTCCTCCAACCGATGCGGTCCCAGCTGGTCGTCGCGGTCGGCGGCCAGGTGCGCCAGCTCGGGGACGAGCACTTCGCCTTCCTCACCGAGCGTGCAGGTCACCAGCGTGACGAGCACGTTCTCGGCGGCGTACCTCGCCATGGTGGCGCCGGTGCCGATCGTCTCGTCGTCGGGATGGGCGTGGACGAGCAGCAGCCGGCGCGGGAAGTCCAACGGCGCCATGTCGGCGCTCTCGCCGGCGGCGTCGACGGCGGTGGCCGCCTCGGCCAGCACGGCCTCCGCACTGCTGCGTTCGAGGCGCTCGCCGGGCTCGGGGGACGGCAGGGTGGCGTCGGTCATTGCCCGAGCGTAGGTGTGACGCCCGAGGTTCTGACAGGCTCCTGCCGTGACCGAGCACGGCGCGTTGACGCTGCCGGCCGTGCGGGCGCCGTTCCCGGTGACGGCGCCGTACCGGGTCGCGCCCGTGCCGCGGCCGCTCGCCGGCCCGCCCGCCGTCGAGCTGGACGACGCCTGGCCGGCCGCGCTGGCCCGCCGACTCGAACGGCTCGAGACCGATCCCGCCGGCGTGCTGGTGCCCGCGACGACGACCGGCCCGACCCGGTCGCCGGCGGCGACTGAGTGGTTGCTCGCCAGCACCGGCCTGCACCTGCTGGTCACCGGCTGGCTGCTCGCCTGCTCCGATGAACGAAGCCCTTCTTACCAAAGGTCCTCTACGGCAACACATCTGGGGACTCGACCCGGACTGTCGGCTGGACCGCGACCCGTCCGCCGCAGACGCAGTGCGCGGTCCGGACCCGGCCGACCCGGCGGCGTGGTGGCTGCGGGTGGAGCGCCAGACCAGCGTGCCACTGCCCGCCCTGGAGCGGGCGCTGTTCACCATCCGGCCCTACCTCGTGCCGCTCACGGCCCTGTCGGCGAACCGGTGTGCGGTGCTCGCCGACGCCGTCGACTCCATGGGAGCCGAGGCCCGTCGCTACAAGGGCATCACGTCGATCGCGGACGACCTCGTACGGTGGCGGAGGTCACGCGTCAGTTGAGCTTCGGGTCAGCCGGATAGCTCGCCGCGAAGGCGATCGGGGGACCCTGGCGCAGCAGCACCTGCCGCCACAGCAGCTCCGGCTGGACGGCGAAGGCGTCGGCCGGCAGGGCGTCCAGGACCCACCAGGCCCCCTCACCGATCTCGGCCTCCAGCTGGCCGGCCGACCAGCCGGCATAGCCCGCGAACAACCGAACCTCGCTGACGGCGCGGTGCAGATCGTCCGGCGAGCCGTCCAGGTCGATCGTGCCGAGCGCGCCGTCGGGCAGTCCGTCCACCTGGGCGAAGCCGGGGACGGTCAGGTAACCGGGCCGACCACGACCGAGGCAGATCGCGGCCTGCGGCTGCACGGGTCCACCGGCGAACACCGTCGGCGGCGCGGCGGCGAGCGGCGCCCACAGCGGCAGCACCTCGGCCACCTCGGTCTCGGTCGGCCGGTTGAGCACGACACCGAGGGCGCCGTCGTCGTTCACCTGCAGCAGCAGCACGACGGTGCGCGCGAAGTTGGGGTCACCGAGCTGCGGGGTCGCGACCACCAGCTGCCCGGCCCTCACGGCTGCGGGCGCACCGCTCGGGCGCGGGTCTGCGCCGCCAGCAGCTCGCGCAGAACGGGCAGGGCCCGCAGATCTTTGGGCCGGTTGGCTGCCGCCTTGCTGCGTACGATCGCTTCGAGGCTCGCCAGCTGGACGTCAACGCCGCGAAAGGTGAGCGGTTCGGCGTCGACGACGAGGCCGGCGTAACCGGTCGTCCCCGCGGGGGTGAAGGAGATGTCGAGATCGCCGAAGCGGGTGGTGAGATTCCAGAAGATCGCCGCCGCCAGGGACGTCCCGTCACACGAGAAGGCAAGTCCCTCAGGAATGTCCGAGTCACGAATACGCGCGTCCAGCGCGCGCAGGGCGGCTGCGAGCCGATCGAGGTTGGCCCTGGACGCCTCGGGCGTGACGTCCACGTCGCGGGTCGGCAGCGGGCTGCCGTGCGCCACTGCGCCCATACCGCCGATGAGCACGAACTGCACCTCGTGCTCGGTCAGGACGCCGAGGATCCGCTCCGGGACGAACTGGTCAGGCAAGGCCAGCCGCCAGCGCAGCAGCCCGCAGGTCCCGGGCGATGTGCACCATGTGCGTGTTGCTCTCGATTCGCTGCTCGGGGGTGAGCCGGAGCAGCCGCTGCGCCTGCGACCAGTCGTCGCGCAGGCCGTCGTCGTACAGCTCGAGATGCACGTCGAGGACGAACCCGCACAGCCGCAGCAATCGGATGACGTTGGCGAAGCTCGGCTCGGACCGGGCGCTCTCCCAGCGGGCGATCGAGCTCTGCGTCGTGCCCGCGCGTTTCGCCAGCTCGCGCTGGGTCAGGTTGGCGCGCTTGCGAGCTTCGACGATGAGATCGGCGCCCGTGGGACCCATGCACCAAGGATAGCCGACTCGCTATGCGAGCGTGGCCTTCGCCTTGTTCCGGCCGGTCCGCGCCCGCTGCCCCTGGTCGAGGATGACCTTGCGGATGCGCACCGTCGCCGGGGTCACCTCGACGCACTCGTCCTCGCGGCAGAACTCGAGCGCCTGCTCGAGGCTGAGCTCCTTGTGCGGGAT
>JAHWJP010000061.1:6749-13824 GCA_019348355.1 Actinomycetota bacterium | reverse complement strand
CCGCTTCGGCAGCAGGACCCACAGCACGAGGTAGACGATCTCACCGGCACCGACGAGCCCGGCGATCACGAACAGGACGCGCACCAGCGTCGTCGACATGCCGAGCCCGTCGGCGACAGCGGCGGCCACGCCGGCGATCACGCGGCCTTCGCCGCGTCGTGGGCGGGTCAGTCGGGCCATGAGGGGACCTCCAGGTGGCAGGGATGGATCGGACGTCAGGTCAGGGCGGCGAGCCGGTCGAAGACCGGGCCGAGCCGCTCGAGATACCGCTCGGGCCGGCACACCTCGTCCAGCCGCGCTTCGTCCAGCTCGCGTCCGGTGGATTTCGCCTCAGCCGTGAGGGTGGAGCGGAACGGCTCGCCGGTCTCCCAGGTGCGCATCGCCGCAGCCTGCACGAGGGAGTAGGAGTCCTCACGTGACAGGCCGCCCTCGACCAACTCCAGCAGCGCCGCGCTGGTGTGGATGAGGCCGCCGGAGCTCTCGAGGTTGGCGCGCATGCGGTCCGCGTCGACCACCAGACCGGTCACCAGGCGGGTGGTCAGGTGCAGCAGGTAGTCGGTCGCGATGCTTGCGTCCGGCAGGGCGACCCGCTCGGTCGAGGAGTGGCTGATGTCGCGCTCGTGCCACAGCGGGATGCCCTCCATGACCGGCACGACCTGCGCGCGGACGACGCGGGCCAGGCCGGCGATGCGCTCGCTCGCGATCGGGTTCTTCTTGTGCGGCATGGCGCTCGAGCCCTTCTGGCCCTTGCCGAACGGCTCGGACAGCTCGCGCACCTCGGTGCGCTGCCCGTGCCGCACCTCGAGCGCGAACGCCTCGCACACCGTCGCGATGACGGCGAGCGCGGACACCCACTCGCTGATGCCGTCGCGCAGGACGACCTGCGTCGCGGCCGGCGCCGGGGTGAGGCCGAGGTGCCCAGCGAGGTCCCGCTCGACCGCCGGGTCGATGTTGGAGTAGGTCCCGACCGCGCCGCTGACCTTCGCCACCGCGACCGCCCGGCGGGCGCGCCGCAGCCGGTCACGACTGCGCGCCATCGCGAAGGCGAGGTCGGCCACGCGGTGGCCCCAGGTCGTCGGCTCGGCGTGGATGCCGTGGGTGCGGCCGACCTTGACAGTGTCCCGATGCTCGAGGCCCAGCTGACGCAGCGCCACGACGAGCGCGTCCGCCTTCGCGAGCAGCAGGTCGGTCGCCTCGACCAGCTGCAGGGCGAGCGCCGTGTCGAGCAGATCGCTGCTGGTCATCCCGAAGTGGACGTAGGCGGCCGCCTCGCGCGGCTCGGTGTTGTCCGCCCACGCCGACAAGAAGGCGATCACGTCGTGCTGCGTGACCGCCTCGATCTCAGCGACAGCCTCCGGCGTGGGTGGCGTCGCGCGACGCACCGGCGCGACGCTGTCGGCGGGCACGACCCCGGCCCGAGCGTGCGCCTCCAGGACGATCAGCTCCACCTGGCACCACAGCTCGTACTTGTGGGCTTCGCTCCAGACCCGGCCCATCTCGGGCAGGGTGTAGCGCTCGATCACGAAGGGCTCCCTGTCACGGCGAGGAGTCTCCCAGACGGCGCTACGGCACCGCGCCCTCGCCCGCAGCAGCAGCCGTCGCGATGTCGGTGCGCCAGTGGCCGCCGCGCAGCCCGACGGCGGCCACCCCCTCGTACGCCAGATCGCGCGCGGTCGAAAGCGAGGCCGCCACGGCGGTCACCGACACCACCCGCCCCCCGGTGGACAGCACCGCACCGCTTTCGACCCGGGTGCCCGCGTGCAGCACCGCCACACCCTCGGGCAGGGGACCGACCGTCAGCGGGTCGCCGGTCACCGGGGCGGCCGGGTAGCCCTCGGCGGCGACGACGACGGTGACGGCCGCGCCGTCCCGCCAGCGCAGCGGGCCGACATCGCCCAACCGCCCGGTCGCGCAGGCGAGCAGCACCCCGGCCAGCGGCGTCTCCAGCAGGGCGAGCACGACCTGCGTCTCGGGATCGCCGAAGCGACAGTTGAACTCGATGACCTGTGGCCCGGTCGATGTCATCGCGAGCCCGGCGTAGAGCAGCCCCTGGAACGGCGTCCCGCGCCGCGCCATCTCCTCGACGACCGGCTGCAGCACCTCGCGTTCGATCCTTGCCACCGCGTCGGCCGGCAGCCAGGGCAGCGGCGCGTAGGCACCCATGCCGCCGGTGTTCGGACCCGCGTCGCCGTCCCCCACCCGCTTGAAGTCCTGCGCGGGCAGCAGCGGCACCACCGTCGTGCCGTCCGACAGGGCGAACAGCGACACCTCCGGCCCGTCGAGATAGGCCTCGATCACGGCCGTCGTGCCCGGCTCGGCCAGCACGTCGCGGGCGAAGGCGACGGCGGTCGGCAGGTCGCTGCCGACGTGGACCCCCTTGCCGGCGGCGAGCCCGTCGGCTTTCACGACGTACGGAGCAGGGGCCGCCCGAAGGTGCTCGGCGCACTGCTGCGCCGAGGAGAAGACCTGTGCCGCAGCGGTGGCCACCCCGGCGGCCGCCATCACCTGCTTGGCGAAGCTCTTGCTGCCCTCGATCCGGGCGGCCTCGGCGGACGGGCCGAAGCAGGCAGTGCCCGCGGCCCGGACCGCGTCGGCGACGCCGGCGACGAGCGGCACCTCGGGGCCGACGACGACGAGGTCGGCGCCGATCTCGGCCACGAGTGCCACCACGGCCGCCGGGTCGGCAGGGTCGACCGCGCAGTTGTCGGCGAGGGCCGCCGTCCCTGCGTTGCCCGGTGCGCAGGTCAGGCTGGTGACGGCAGGGTCGCGGGACAGGGCGAGCAGCAGGGCGTGCTCGCGGGCCCCGCCGCCGAGGACCAGGATCTTCATGCGCGCCTCCGGGACAGCAGCGTGCGCATCATCGGCCCGCGCGGCGCGCTCGCCATCACGGCGAGCTCCTCCCGCGGGGTGCTCTGCCCGTCGAGGAAGCGGAGCACCCGCTCGGTCGGGTGCCGGGCGAACAGATCGGCGAGAAACCCCGCTCCGTCGAGTTCTCCGCTGTCGAGGGCACGCAGCAGCAGCGCATCCATCGTCAGATGCCGTCGGGGGTAGGCCGCCGGTGGGCACGGATCCCGGCCGTCCCACAGGGCCTGCGCCACCGAGCTCGCCTGCCGCTGCGCGGCGCGGAAGGTGTAGCCCGTCGAGGGCCGGGTCGCGCCGCCGGCCGCGCCGAGGCGGAAGACGCGCCGGCCGAGCCGGCGTGGAAAGGGCGCGTCGGTCATCGGGATCACGCCCTGCTCGGCGCCGACCACGTCGAAGGCGGGCAACCCGAGCTGGCTGGTGTAGTCGCGCAGCGCCGCGTCGTACTGCGGTGTGGTCAGGACCGACCGGGAGAACTCGGTGTATTCGACGAGGGCCTCCCGCCGGGACGTCGGGAGCACGTAGCCGAAGGCGACGCCGCACGGCGGCTGCGGCGGACGGAAGTCCATCAGTCCGGCGACGCCGGGATCGAAGGCGTCTTGGCTCGTGCGCACGAACCAGCCGCGGAAGTGCTGCAGCAGGGCGACGCGGCCGGGAGCGGCTGGGCGCGTCGGGCGGGTGTCGAAGACCCACCGCGCCGACAGGTCCGCGCCGTGCACGACCGCCCCGGAAGGACCGTCCTCGACGCCGGTGACCAGCGCCTCGACCCGGCGGACCTCGGTGCCCGCGAGGCGGGCGGCGGCCACCCGCTCGTAGTCGCGGGAGCGGATCATCGTGTAGTCGAGGGGCGCGAGGTCGTAGGTCCGGCGGGCACCGCCGTGCGCGTGGACCGACATGCGCTCCCAGCGGGCGCTGACCGCGTCGGCCCAGTACGGGTCGGTGCCCCAGGAGCACCAGGTGCGCTCGGGTGCGGAATGCGGCCCGGGCGGCGCCTCGACCAGGACGACGCCCTGCCGACCTTGCTCCCCGAGCCGACAGGCGAGCGCGAGACCGGCAGCCCCCGCACCGACGACGACGACCTCGGCGCTGTCCACGACGCCATCCTGCCTGCTCCGGCGGGATTGGCCCGTACCCCTGTCGGCCGGACCGGCGATGTCCCTGTCGACGGTGCGCTTCGGATCCCCCGGACAAGCACCCGACCCCAGCCGGCACCACGACCCAAGGAGAACACCATGCTCGAGATCCTCACCGGCCTGCTGGCCAAGGTGGCCGCCCTCGGCGCCGCTGCCAAGGCGACCGCCGGCCTCACCGCGGCGGCAGCCGCCGTCGCGGCCGCGGGCGTCACCGGCGCCCTGCCGAATCTGCCTGCGGACGCCGACCGCGGCACGGTCGAGCAGCCGGTGGAAAGCCAGGTCGAGGAGCTGCTTCCCGTCGAGGAGGTCGTCCCCGTCGAGGAGCCGGTCGAAGAGCCCGTCGAGGAGCCGGTCGAGGAGATCGTCCCCGTCGAGGAGCCGGTCGAGGAGGTCGTCCCCGTCGAGGACGGTGACGAAGCGCGCCAGCCGGCGCCGCAGGCCTCCTTCGGTCAGAGCGTCGCCGAGGACGCCCGTGAGGGCGGCGTGAACGGCAGCGAGATCGCCGAGCAGGCCCGCCAGCAGGGTGCCGACCGCCGCGGGGACGCACCGGCGGAGCGGCCGGAGCCGGCCTCGACGGGCGAGCGCAGCGAGGACGGCGCCGCCAACAGCGAGGCCGGCCGCCGCACGGCGGACAACGCACCCGTCGAGAACCCGCCGGCGGGCACCCCGGCCGAGGACCGGATCCCTGCGAGGCGCTGACCGCCCCCGACAACTACCCTGCACAGCGAACCGCACTCCGGTCCCCGGAGTGCGGTTTGCTGTCCCGGACCGGCAGCCAGGAACGTGAGAGGTGAGTGCGGCGCACGGCTTCGACGAGGTGCTCGCCGCCGCCCGGCTAGGCCAGCCATGGGCCTTGACCGCATTGTTCCGCAGCTACGCCGGGCCCGTCGCCGGGTACGTGCGGGCGAGGTCGCCGGCCGAACCCGACGACCTGGTCAGCGAGATCTTCACGTCCGTGTTCACCAGCCTCGACCGCTTCTCCGGCGGGGAGGCCGACTTCCGCGGCTGGCTGTTCACCATCGCGCAGCGGCGCGTGGTCGACGACCTGCGGCGGCGCTCCCGGCAGGTGGAGACCACGGTGTACGAGCCCGCGCAGGACACCCGCCAGGTCGAGAGCGCCGAACAGAGCGGTCTGAACCGGCTGGGAGAGCACTGGGTGCGCACGGTCCTGGATCGCCTGGTCCCTGACCAACGGGAGGTCCTGCTCCTGCGTATTCTCGGCGACCTGACGGTTGACCAGGTCGCCGAGCTCGTCGGCAAGAGTCCGGGCGCCGTCAAGGCACTGCAGCGTCGCGGCCTGGCCGCTGCGGAGAAGATCGTGCGGAAGGAGGGCGTACCCCCGTGACCGTTCCTGGCGATGCTCCTGACGAGATGACTTCCAGCCGAGACATGGACGATGCCCGCGCCGAGCGCATCCTGCTCCGCCGCGGCGCGGGAGCCAGTGTCGATCACGACCCGGCCAGCGCCTTTGTCGCGGCGATCGCCGATCTGGGCAAGCAGACTCCGGCGCCGACCGGTGCTCTTGCTGCCCTGCTCGCCGACGGCTTCGAGCCGGAGACGGGCACGGCGACTGCTCCGGCCGATCGGCTCCCCGGCCGTCGCGGATGGCTCGCCGATCTGCCCTTGCGCGTGAAGGTCCTGGCGGGCGCGGGGGTGGCGCTCGTGAGCCTGGCGACGGCCGCTACCGCCGGCGTCCTGCCTGACCCGTTGCAGGAGCGGGTCGAAGGCGTGCTGGAGGCGGTGACGCCCTTCGAGTTCCCCTCCGTCACCGACCCGGCGACACCGACGAGGACACCGGACGAGGGCGACACGACCCCGGACACCGAGGCCCCTGTTCTCCCCGACCCCGGACCCCCGCCCGCGCCCGCCGGCCCGCCCGCGCCCGCTGACCCGCCCGCGCCCGCTGAGCAGCCCGCACCACCGGCCGTCCCGGCGCCGGTTCCCGTGCCCGTGCCCGGCCCCTTGACCCCCACCGACACGGCATCCCCGCCACCGGGCCGGCCGGACGCACCTCGCGGGGGCACGGCGCCGGACGCGCCGGGCCAGCGACCGGATGCGCCACGTCAGGACGCACCGCGGAGAGTCCAGCCACCGGCTGGCGCCGCTGCGGCGGACGCCCCCGCCGAGCCGGGCTCCGGCTCCTTCGAGCGCCCGCTGCAACAGGACACGCCGACGACGATCCGGCCCGGTGCGGCGGCGCTGGCCCCGGCGCCCGGCTCGAGCGCCGGCCAGCCCTCCGGCTGACCCGCGAACCTCAGTCGGGCAGCCGCAGGACGCGCGCGTGCAGCACCTTGCGCTGCGCCAGCGCGCAGCGCAGCGCCCGGTGCAGGCCATCCTCGAGATAGAGCTCGCCGCGCCACTCGATGACGTGGGCGAACATGTCGCCGTAGAACGTCGAGTCCTCGGCGAGCAGCACATCGAGGTGCAGCACGTTCTTGATGGTGATCAGGTGGTCGAGCTGCACCTGTGTCGGGGGCACATCGGCCCACTGCTTCGGCGTCATGTCGGGGTCCGGATAGGGCCGGCCATCCCCCACCGCGCGAAAGATCACGCTGGCAGTATCCCAGACCGGCCCTACTCTCGGGCAGGTGACCGACCGCGAGCAGCTGCTGTCCCTGATCCGCGACCTCGCCGTCGTCCACGGCACGGTCACCCTTTCCTCGGGCCGGGAGGCGGACTACTACCTCGACCTGCGCCGCATCACCCTGTCGGGACTGGCGGCGCCACTGGTCGGCCGGGTCATGCTCGAGCTCACCGAGGACCTGGACTACGACGCGGTCGGCGGACTCACGATGGCGGCCGACCCGATCGCGACCGCGATGCTGCACGCGGCTGCGGCGCAGGGCCGCCGGCTCGACGCCTTCGTCGTCCGCAAGGAGGCGAAGGCGCACGGCCTGCAGCGCCGGGTCGAGGGTCCGGACCTCGACGGTCGTCGAGTCCTGGTCGTGGAGGACACGACGACCACCGGGGGCTCACCGCTGACCGCTCTCGCCGCCTGCCGCGAGGTCGGGGCCGAGGTGGTCGGTGTCGCGACGATCGCCGACCGGGCGACGGGCGCTGCCGAGAAGATCGCCGCCGAGGGG
>JAHWJP010000061.1:0-6649 GCA_019348355.1 Actinomycetota bacterium | reverse complement strand
CGCGACGATCGCCGACCGGGCGACGGGCGCTGCCGAGAAGATCGCCGCCGAGGGGATGCCCTACCGCTTCGCCTACGCCCTGGCCGACCTGGGCCTGGGCTGAGCCCGCGACCCCCTTCCCGGTGATCCACGTGGCCCCTGACGTGGAAGTCGCGGGCAGATCCACCTCGAAGCCCGCGTGGATCACCCGGCGGGGCCGGCCGGCCCGTCGTGCGCGGAGCGGGCTCAGTCGAGCGGGCTGTCCTCGCGCTGCAGCTCGGCGGCTGCCTCGCTGATCACCGCCTTCTCGCGGCCTTCCTTACGGGCCTTGCGGAACTCGAGCACGACCGGGATCAGCGACAGGACCACGATCACCCCGGTCAGCGGCAGGATGTACTTGTCGATCGAGATGTCACCCGCGTCGTTGATCGCCTTGCCGACGAGGTAGCCGATCAGCGGCACGCCCGCGCCCCACAGCACGGCGCCGACCGCGTTGAAGAAGGCGAACTTGCGGGGCGGCACGCCGAGCACCCCCGCGACGGGGTTGAGGAAGGTGCGCACGATCGGCAGGAAACGCGCCAGCACGATCGCCTTGCCCTCGCCGAACTTGTCGAGATTGGCCTGCGCCCGCTCGACGTTGGAGGTCTTGAACAGTTTGGAGTCGGGTCGTTCGAAGATCCTCGGGCCCGCCTTGTGCCCGATCCACCAGCCGGTCTGCGCCCCGAGGAAGGCGGCGATCGGCACGCCCACCAGCAGCATCCACAGCGCCAGCCCCTCCTGGCCGGAGGCGGCGAAGACGCCGGCCAGGAACAGCAGTGAGTCCCCGGGCAGGAAGAAGCCGACGAGCAGGCCGGTCTCGGCGAAGACGATGAGCAGCAGCCCGATCAGCCCCAGGCTGAGCAGCGTCTTCGGATCGAGGAATCCAGGAAGCAGGGCGAGGGAGTCCACCCCGGCAGGCTAGCGGCCGTAAGTTGCCCTGCATGGCAGACGAGCGGTTGGTGGTCATCGGCGGCGACGCCGCCGGGATGAGCGCGGCGAGCCAGGCGCGCCGGCGCCGCTCACCGGGCGAGCTCGAGATCGTCGCCTTCGAGCGCGGCCGCGCGACGTCCTACTCCGCCTGCGGCATCCCGTACTGGGTCGGCGGCACGGTCGGCAGCGAGGCCGAGTTGATCGCCCGCACGCCCGAGCAGCACCGCGAGAACGGCATCGACATGCGGATGCGCACCGAGGTCGTGGCGATCGACCTGGCGGCGCGCACGGTGACGGCCCGCGACCTCGAAGGAGGGCGGGAGTACGTCGAGCCGTACGACGCGCTGATGTACGCGACCGGCAGCGTGCCGATGCGACCGGACGCCGAAGGCTTCGACGCACCAGGGGTGTACGGGGTGCAGGTGCTCGACGACGGCGCCGACCTGATCTGCGAGCTCGACAGCGGCCGGGTCGAACGGGTCGTCGTGGTCGGTGGCGGCTACATCGGCCTCGAGCTGGCCGAGGCGTGCCGGACCCGCGGGCTCGACGTCACCGTGGTGGACCGGTCGGCGACGCCGATCGGAACCTTCGACCCCGACATCGGCGCCTTCGTCGCTGAGGCGATGGAGAAGATGGGCATCCGGATGGTCTTCGGCGATGCCGTCACCTCGGTGGAGACAGGAGCGGGCGGGCGGGCCGTCGCGGTGCACACCGCCGCCGGGGAGCGGTTGCCCGCCGACCTGGTCCTGCTGGGTCTCGGCGTCCGGCCCAACGTCGCGCTGGCCCGCGAGGCGGGGATCCCGCTGGGCAGCTCGGGCGGGATCGCCGTCGACAACCGGATGCGCACTCAGGCCGACGGCGTGTGGGCGGCCGGTGACTGCGTCGAGAGCTGGCACCGGCTGTCCGGCCAGCGGATGGTCGTCGCCCTCGGGACCCACGCCAACAAGCAGGGCCGGGTCGCGGGAATCAACCTGGGCGGCGGCTACGCGCGCTTCCCCGGGGTCATCGGCACCGCCGTCACCAAGGTGTGCGACCTCGAGGTGGCACGTACCGGCCTGTCTGAGCAGGAGGCGGATCTGGCCGGCTTTCGCTACGTCACGGTGAGCGTCGACTCGACGACGAAGGCCGGCTACTACCCCGGAGCGCAGCCGATCCGGGTGAAGATGATCGCCGAGAAGCGCACCGGTCTGCTGCTCGGCGCGCAGCTGGCCGGCCGGGAGGGGGCGGCCAAGCGGATCGACGTGTGCGCTACCGCCGTCTGGAACGCCATGAGCGTCGACGAGGTGCTCGGTCTGGACCTGTCCTACGCGCCGCCGTTCAGCCCCGTCTGGGACCCGGTCCTCATCGCCGCGCGCAAGGCCTTCGAGGCCGTGGAGGCCGACGTAAGGGCCGACGCCCGCACCGAATAGGTCGGAGCCGCAGTGACCCCGGTCACTTCTGGCATGCTCCTGCGCAAGCGCGCCCGCCCGTACCCGCCGAAGGAGCTCCCGTGCCGATCGCCACGCCCGAGGTCTACGCCGAGATGCTCGACCGCGCGAAGGCCGGCCGTTACGCCATCCCCGCCATCAACGTGACGAGCTCCCAGACGCTCATCGCGGCGCTGCGCGGATTCGCCGAGGCGGAGGCGGACGGCATCGTCCAGGTGAGCACCGGTGGCGCGGAGTACCTGTCCGGCTCGACCGTGAAGGACATGGTGGTAGGAGCGTCCGCGCTCGCCGAGTACGCCCATGTGGTCGCCGCGTCGTACGACGTCTCGATCGTCCTGCACACCGACCACTGCCCCAAGGACAAGCTCGACACGTACATGCGCCCGCTGCTCGCGATCAGCCAGGAGCGGGTCGACGCCGGCCGCGAGCCGCTGTTCCAGTCGCACATGTGGGACGGCTCGGCGGTGGAGCTGGAAGACAACCTGTCCCTCGCGCAGGAGCTGCTGGAGCGCTGCGCCAAGGCGCGCATCGTCATGGAGCTCGAGATCGGCGTCGTCGGCGGCGAGGAGGACGGCGTCGACAACTCCGGTGAGAACGAGAAGCTCTACACGACGGCCGAGGACGCGCTGCGCACCGCCGAGATGATCGGGGTGGGCGAGCGGGGGCGCTACCTGCTCGCCGCCACCTTCGGCAACGTGCACGGCGTCTACAAGCCGGGCAACGTCCAGCTCCGGCCGTCGATCCTGAAGGACCTGCAGGACGCGGTCGGTGCGAAGACGGGCAAGGATCAGCCGTTCGACCTCGTCTTCCACGGCGGCAGCGGCTCGTCGCTCGAGGAGATCCGCGAGGCGCTCGACTACGGCGTGGTGAAGATGAACGTCGACACCGACGCGCAGTACGCCTTTTCCCGGCCGGTCGCCGACTACATGTTTCGCAACTACGACGGCGTCCTGAAGGTCGACGGTGAGGTCGGCAACAAGAAGCAGTACGACCCGCGGGCCTGGGGGCGGGCCGCGGAGGCGTCGATGGCAGCCCGGATCGTACGCGCCTGCGAGGACCTGCGTTCGACGGGCACCCGCATCCGCTGAGTGGCGCATCACACCTACCCGACTGGCGGACCGTCGACTACCGTGGCGGCATCACGCGCCAGCCGTGCTGTCAGCTCCCACCCGCCGAATCCTGCCCCGGGGGGCCGACCTCCCCGTCGTACCGGGGCAGGAGCGGGGGACCCACAGGTTCCACGGGCGCGTACTCGCGCTCTCGGGGTGAAGCCTCCTACGGGAGGCCGGGCTGACCCAGCCCGAACCCGACAGCTCACCCCGCAGGCGAGAGGGAAGGAACCCTGCTCTTGTCTGTTCTGTCTACTGTCCTTTCCCCCCGCAAGCACGCCCGCCACGCCAAGCCGTCCAAAGCCGCCCCGGCGCTCGCCGCCGGCGGCCTGACCGCAGCCTTCGCCGTCGTCGGCGGCGGGGCCGTCGCCACCTCCGCCTCGGCCGGCGGCTCGCTCGCCCAGTTCGAAGCCCTCGCCCAGTGCGAGAGCGGCGGCAACTGGTCCATCAACACCGGCAACGGCTACTACGGCGGCATCCAGTTCTCGGCCGCCACCTGGCGGGGGATCGGCTACAGCGGCCTCCCGCACCAGGCCAGCAAGGCCACCCAGATCCAGGCCGGCCAGAAGCTGCAGGGCCTCTACGGCTGGGGTCAGTGGCCGGCCTGCTCGCGCAAGCTCGGCCTGTCGGGCAACGGCGGGGTCAGCACCCCCACCAGCACGGCGACGTCCACGCACACCCACGCCGCACGCGCAGCCGCGCCGACCCGCACCGCGCCGGTGCGGGCCACCCGTAGCCGCACCGCCCCTGCGTTCACCGGCGGCGTCATGACCACCGCCGACGTCTCCACGTTCAGTGCGACGACGAAGGCCTGGCAGCAGCAGATGCGCAGCCGCGGCTGGACCATCGCGGTCGACGGCTTGTTCGGCCCGCAGAGCTCCAGTGTCGCCACGCGCTTCGCCGCGGAGAAGGATCTGCACCACACCGTCGCCGGCACGGTCGACGCGGCGGTGTTCAAGGCCGCCTGGACCGCCCCCATCACCTGAGCCGCTCTCACCTGAGCCGGGCGGCCGGTTTCTCGGCCACCAGCAGGGCGTAGGACAGCGCACCGCTCTCGACCGCCCGCGCGCAGGCGCGGGCGGTCGCCGCGGTGCCGCGGGCTCCGACCGCAGTCAGCCGGCGGGCGAGCCGGCGGGTGAGGGCGAGCGCGTCGACGGACCGGTCCTCGGTGCGCACGACGCGCAGCCCGGCGGCCGTGACGAGGGCGGCGTAGTCCGGCATCGTCCTGGCTGAGGTCAGCCGGTCCACTGCGGCGGTGACCTCGGCGGGGGCCAGGTCGCGGCGCAGCACCACGTCCGTCATCGCCAGCTGACCACCCGGCCGGAGCACCCGCACCATCTCCGCCAACGCCTGAGCTGGGTCGGCGAAGGTCGAGACGGCGCACTCGCAGACGACCGCGTCGTACACCCCGCTCGCCAGCGGCAGGTGGTGGGCGTCACCGAGAACGGCGGCTGCCAGCCGCCCCGCCTTCGCGACGGCGCGCGGTTCCACGTCCACCCCGACAGCCAGCAGCCCGGCTCGGGCGAATAGGTCCAGCGTCGCGCCGTCCCCACAGGCCACGTCGGCGACCAGCGAGCCGGTCGGCAGGCGCAGCCGGCCCAGCAGGTGACGGGTCAGCGCCTCGCCGCCCGGATGGGCGGTGGCGCCGAGCAGCCACCTGACGGCGCTGTGTGTGTAGTCCATCGTCGTTGACAGCCCTGGTCGGCTCCGGTGTGCATCCTGCCGCCAGCAGGTTAGGTGGCGCGGGGACACCGGCGCTGGCGCAGCGCCGCGAGAGGAGACCCGTGCCGGACGGCAATGTGTCCTGGTGGGTTTCCTCCACCGCAGCGAGCTCCTATCCCAGCCTGCCGGCCGAAGGCGTCGAGGCCGACGTGGCTGTCCTCGGTGCCGGCATCGCCGGGCTGACCACGGCCTACGCGCTGGCTCGGGAAGGGCGCAGCGTGGTCGTCGTCGAAGCCGGCCGGATCGCCGAAGGCGTCTCGGGCTACACGACGGCGAAGGTGACCGTCGGGCACAGCCTGATCTACGCCGATCTCGCCGACCGGTTCGACGCGGCCACCGCTCACGGCTATGCCCAGTCGCAACACGAGGCGCTGGTCTGGTTGTGCGACACGGTCGAGCGCGAGGGGCTCGACTGCGACCTGGAGCGCGTCCCGAAGCTGGTCTACACCGAGGTGGTCGAGGAGCGGGACACGGTCGAGGGGGAGGTCGACGCCGCTGTCGCCGCCGACCTGCCGGCCTCCCTCGTGACGACCAGCGATCTGCCCTACCCCATCGTCGCCGGCGTCCGTTACGCCGACCAGGCGCAGTTCCACCCCCGCCGCTACCTGCTGGGGCTCGCGGAGCGGTTCGTCGCCCTGGGTGGACGGATCTTCGAGCAGAACCGGGCGCTGGACGTCGACGCCGGAGACGCCGACAGTGGGCAGCCGTGCGTGGTCCACACCGAGCAGGGTGAGGTGCGGGCGGGCGAGGTCGTCGTCGCCACGCACTACCCGTTCCTGGACCGGGGGCTGCTGTTCGCGCGCCTCGCGGCGTACCGGGACGTCGTCGTCGCCTTCGACATCGCCGCCGAGGCCGACCCGGGTGTGATGGCCATCAGCGACGGGACCGAACAGGGCGGCACGCACTCGGTGCGCACCGCGCCGTACTCGGACGGCCGGCGCCTGCTCATCGTCACGGGCGGCCAGTTTCAGACCGGGCAGGAGACCGACGTCGAGGACGAGTACGCGACGTTGACCGCCTGGACGCAGGACCGCTTCGGCGTGGGGGACCCGGTGCACCGGTGGTCGACCCAGGATGCGTCCTCGGTCGACCGGATGCCCTACATCGGGCGATTGCCGCTGTCCGGCGACCACGTGTGGGTGGCCACCGGCTTCAGCGCCTGGGGGATGACCGGCGGCACGATGGCCGGGCTGCTGCTGACCGACCTGCTGCAGGGGCGGGAGAACCCGTGGGGAGCTCTCTACGACCCGAGCCGCAAGGACGTTCGCGCCTCGGCGGGCAAGCTGGTTCATGAGAACCTCAACGTCGCCAAGGAGCTGGTCTCGGGGCAGTTCCGCGTCGACGTCGGCGGCGCGGACGACCTCGCGCCGGGACAGGCCGGGATCTACCGCGGTCCGGACGGGCGCACCGCCGCCTACCGGGACGAGGCCGGGGCGCTGCACG
>JAHWJP010000060.1:3575-13956 GCA_019348355.1 Actinomycetota bacterium | reverse complement strand
ACGAAGTGGCCGGCGCCCGGCACGGTCACCATGACGCAGTCGGCGCCCAGGTCGCGAACGACCTCTTCACCGACCGAGATCGGCAGGACCGGATCGGCCGCTCCCCAGAGCACCAGGGCCTTCTCTGCGCGGACCCGGGGATAGCCCGGCACCGACCCGCGACCCACCAGCGCTGCCAGCCGCGGACGGACTGCCGCCCGGTACAAGCCGAGCATCGCGCTCACCTTCGCCGGCACGGTGTAGGCCGCGGCGTACTCCGCCCGCCGTTCGGCATCGAGCGCGCGTGGCGCCTTCCAGGCCACGCTGAACACCGCATCCACGACCCGCCGCCCACCCACCCGGAACAGCAGCTCGGGGACGACCGGCAGGGCGAGGAACGGGATGTGCGGCGCCCGCAGGAACGGCACGCTGCGGTACGGCGCGTTGACCACCACGAGCCGGCGCACCAGGTCGGCGCGGCCACCGGCGAGCCCGAGGGCGAATGAGCCGCCCCAGTCGTGACCGACCACGTCGACCCGCCCGCCGGGCACCTCCGCCTCGATCAGCGCGGCCAGTTGGGCGACGACCGAGGCCACGTCGTACGGCCCGGCGTAGGCCGATCCGCCGAGGCCGGGCAGGTCCGGGGCGAGCACCCGGCGACCGGCGGCCAGCTCCGGCGCGACATCGCCCCAACAGGAAGACGTCTCGGGAACGCCGTGCAGCAGCAGGACCGGGGTGGAGCCGGCCGGTCCGGTGTCGTGCTCGCGCAGCAGGAAGCTGGTCTGCCCGGCCCGGACCGTACGCACCTGCGACGAAGAGCTCACGCGTAGAACACCCTCTCGACCACGGCCCGGGCCCGGCGGGTGGCCCGCCGGTAATCGTCCAGGAAGTCTCCCTGCGAGCCCGCAGGATAACCGAGAGCCCGGGCCACGCCATCGAGCACGCGGCCGCTCGAGGGCAGGCTCACCGCCGCCTTGCCCAGCACCAGCACGAGCGCGTTGCGGACATGGGCGGTGAGCGTCCAGGCAGCGCGCAGCACCTCCGCGTCGTCCGGCTCGAGCAGGCCGGCCTGCTCCGCCACACGAAGGGCCGTAAGGGTCGAGGTGGTACGCAGGCCCGGCACGTCGTGGGCGTGCTGGAGCTGCAGCAGCTGGGCCACCCACTCGACGTCGGAGAGCCCGCCCGGGCCCAGCTTGAGCACGAGCTTGGGGTCGACGCCACGCGGCAGACGCTCTGCCTCCATCCGCGCCTTGATGCGGCGGATCTCGCGGATCTGCTGCTCGGACAGCCCTTGCGGTGGGTAGCGAAGCGGCGCGATCAGCTCCACGAACCGGTCGTGCAACCCGCCATCACCGGCGAGGGGGGTCGCCCGCAGCAACGCCTGGGACTCCCAGACATGTGACCAGCGGTCGTAATAGGCGGCGTAGGAGGCGAGGCTGCGGCACAGCGGCCCCTGCTTGCCCTCCGGCCGCAGGTCGGCGTCGAGCTGCAGCGGCGGGTCGGCAGCGGGCAGGGCCAGCAGGCGGCGTACCTCGTGGGCCAGATCGTTCGCCACCGTCGCGGCCTCGCTGTCCGCGACGCCCGGCAGTGCCTCGTGGACGAACAAGACGTCGGCGTCACTGCCGTAACCCTGCTCGGCGCCGCCCAACCGGCCCACGGCAAGGATCGCGAACCGGATCGGCAGTGGCGCGCACCGCTCGGTCTGCACCTTGGACGTCGCGGTCGACAGCGCCGCCGCGAGCACGGCGGCCGCGACGTCGGACAGGGCGGCCCCGACCTGCTCCTGGTCGACCAGCCCGAGCAGGTCCGCGCACGCCACCCGCAGCAGCTCGGTGCGGCGCAGTCCGCGCACCGCGACGACAGCGCCCTCCCAGTCCTCCTGACGGCGCGCCGTCGCGACGAAGGCGCTCTCGAGCGTCGGGCGGGGCCGGGGGGCCAGTTCGGTGTCGGAGGCGAGCAGCCGGATCGCCTCCGGTGCCCGGCCGAGCAGGTCGGTCACCAGGCGTGAGGACGCCAGCAGGTGGGCGAGGCGCTCGGCCGCCTGGCCCTCGTCCCGGAGCAGCCGCAGGAACCACGGCGTCGAGCCCAACCGGTCCGAGACCTGCCGGAAGGCGAGCAGCCCCGCGTCGGGATCGGCTGCGTCCGCGAACCAGCCGAGCATCGCCGGCAGCAGCGTCTGCTGGATCGCGGCCCGGCGGGACACCCCCTCGGTCAGCGCCTCCAGGTGGCGCAGCGCGATCGCCGGCTCGGCGAAGCCGAGCGCCTCGAGTCGCGCCTTTGCTGCGGCCGGGGTGAGCCGCGCCTGGTCACTCGGCAGCCGGGCCACCGCGGACAGCAGCGGCCGGTAGAAGAGCTTCTCGTGCAGCCGGCGCACCTCGCGCCCGTAGCCGGCCCGCTCGCGGCGGAAGGTCTGCAGCGCGTCCTTGCGGTAGCCCACGGCTCGGGCCACGCGGTGCAGTCCGGCCTCGTCGTCGGCGGCGGGCAGCAGGTGCGTACGCCGTAGCCGGTGCAGCTGGAGGCGGTGCTCGACGGTGCGCAGCCACCGGTAGGCCTCCTCCAGGTGGCGGGCGTCCTCGCGTCCGATGTAGCTCCCGGCCGCGAGCTGGTCCAGTGCGATGAGGGTCGTGCCGCTGCGGACCGTGTCATCCGTACGGCCGTGCACCAGCTGCAGGAGCTGCACGGCGAACTCGATGTCGCGCAGGCCACCCGGGCCGAGCTTGACCTCCCGGTGGACGTGGTCGGACGTCAGCGTCGACTCGACCCGGCGACGCATCGCCTGCACGTCCTCGACGAAGTTCTTGCGCTCCCCGGCGGCCCACACCATCGGGGCCACGGTCGAGATGTAGCGCTGCCCCAGCTGGAGGTCGCCGGCGACCGGCCGCGCCTTGAGCAGCGCCTGGAACTCCCAGGTCTTGGCCCACCGGCGGTAGTAGGCCTCGTGGCTGGCCAGGGTGCGGACCAGCGGGCCGGAGCTGCCCTCGGGACGCAGCGCGGCGTCGACCGGCCAGGCGACCTCGCCGCAGACCCGCATCATCGCGGAGGCGAGCCGAGCAGCCGTCTTCAGGGACGCGTCATCGCCCGCGCCGTCGTGCGGTTCGGCGACGAACACCACGTCGACGTCGCTGACGTAGTTGAGCTCGTGGCCGCCGCACTTGCCCATGGCGATGACCGCGAGCCGGCAGGGGCTCGCCTCCGCCGGCAGGCCCGCGAGCGCGACGGCGAGGCCGGCCGACAGGGTCGCTCCCGCGAGGTCCGCGAGCTCCGCACCCACGTCCTCGATGCAGACCGCGCCGACCACGTCCCGGGCGGCCAGCTGCAGCAGGCACCGCCGGTAGGCCACCCGCAACGCCTCGACCGCGGGTGCCCCCGTCAGCGCAGCTCGCGCGCCGCCGGTTCCCCAGGGCAGCGGCTCACCTGTCGGCGCACCGACCGCGGTCAGCAGAGCGGACTCCAGCCCGTGCCGGCTGGGCCGGGTGGTGAGCAGCGCGTCGTCCAGCAGCGTCGTCCAGTCGGCCGGGTGCGTCACGAGATGGTCGCCCAGGGCGACGCTCGTGCCCAGCACACCGAGCAGCCGGGCCCGCAGTCCAGGGCGTCCGCAGACGGCTTCGCGAAGCGCTACGGGGTCCTCGACCGCTTCGAGCAACCGGTCCAGGGCGCGGACCGCGAGGTCGGGGTCGGCAACCTCCGCGGCGGTGGCAACCACGGCCTCGGCCGACTCGTCGACCGGCCGGCCGTCGACCCACAGGCCGAGCTGCTGCAGCGCCTGGCCGCTCGCACCCGAATCCTGGAAACCGAGCCGGGCCAGCAGACCGACGCCACCCGTACCCCGCTGGTCGAAGACGCTCACAGCCCGCGACCCCGCACCGGGCTCAGGAGGCGACCAGCGGCAGGACCGTCCGGCCGCGCCCCTGGGCGATCTCGGCGAAGCGCACCACGACCGGCCGCCAGCACGCCTCGACCTCCGGGAGCTGCTCGACCGCCAGCTCGGCCAGCGCCACCGGGTCGAGCCCCGCGTCGAGGACCGCCTCGCCGTACTCCCGACCCCACTGCCGGACCATCTCCGGCGGCGTCTCGATGTGGAACTGCAGTCCCCAAGCGCGCGACCCCACCCGGAACGCCTGGTGGGGGTAGCGACTGCTGCCGGCCAGCAGCACCGCGCCGGGCGGGAGGTCGACGACGGCGTCCTCGTGCCACTGCACGACGGTCGGGGTGAAGGGCACGTCGGCGAAAAGTTCGTCGTCCCAGGCGATGTCGCGCTTGGCGACCAGTCGGGCGCCGGCCTCGACCCCGGCCGCGCCCTTCTCGACCCGGCCGCCGGTCGCCTCGGCGAGCAGCTGGGCGCCGAGGCAGATCGCCAGCGTCGGGACGCTGCCCGCGACGGCCAGGCGCAGCAGCTCCTTGGTGGCGCGCAGCCACGGCGCCGAGCTGTCGTCGTAGGCCTGCTGCGGTCCACCCATGACGACCAGGGCGTCGTACGCCTCCAGTCCGGTGGGCAGCTCCTCGCCGTTCCACGGCGCGACGACCTCGAGGTCCAGGCCCGCTTCGGGCAGCCATGCAGCGAGGGTGCCCGGCCCCTCGCTCGCCGAGTGGGTGACCACCAGTGCTCTCACAGGGCGGGCAGATAGCGGGCGAGCTCGAAGGGCGTGACCTGCGAGCGGTAGGCATGCCACTCCGCGCGCTTGTTGCGCAGGAAGAAGTCGAAGACCTGCTCCCCCAGCGTCTCGGCCACCAGCTCGCTGCGCTCCATCACGTCGATCGCCTCGGCGAGGCTGGCCGGCAACGGCTTCATGCCCATGGCCCGGCGCTCCCCGTCGGTGAGGCTCCACACGTCGTCCTCGGCACCGGGCGGCAGCTCGTAGCCCTTCTCGATCCCCTTCATCCCCGCGGCGAGCAGCACCGCGAAGCACAGGTAGGGGTTGGCGGCGCTGTCCGGGCTGCGGATCTCGACCCGGGTGGAGGCGCTCTTGCGCGGCTTGTAGGACGGGACCCGCACCAGCGCGCTGCGGTTGTTCGAACCCCAGCAGACGTACGGCGGCGCCTCGCCACCCGACACGAGCCGCTTGTAGGAGTTGACCCACTGGTTGGTCACCGCGGTGATCTCCGCAGCGTGCTCGAGCAGGCCGGCGATGAAGTGCCTCGCGACGGCCGACAGGTGCAGCGGGTCCGCGCCGTCGTAGAAGGCGTTCTGGTCACCCTCGAACAGCGACAGGTGGGTGTGCATCCCGCTGCCCGGCTGGTCGCTGAACGGCTTGGGCATGAAGGTGGCGTAGACGCCCTGGGTCAGCGCCACCTCTTTGATCACGTGCCGCGTCGTGAGGATGTTGTCGGCGGTCGAGAGCGCATCGGCGTAGCGCAGGTCGATCTCCTGCTGGCCGGGGGCGACCTCGTGGTGGCTGAACTCCACCGAGATGCCCATCCGCTCGAGCATCGTGATGGCATCGCGCCGGAAGTCCTGGCTCACGCCGTGCGGGGTCAGGTCGAAGTAGCCGGCGACGTCGACCGGGATCGGCGGCTGGCCGGGCGCCGGCTGGTTCTTGAGCAGGAAGAACTCGATCTCGGGGTGGGTGTAGAAGGTGAAGCCGGCGTCGGCGGCCTTGCCGAGCGCCCGCCGCAGGACGTGGCGGGGGTCGGCCCAGGATGCCGAGCCGTCCGGCATCACGATGTCGCAGAACATCCGGGCGGTGCCGACGCCGTCCTCGGCGGCGCTGCGCCAGGGCAGCACCTGGAAGGTCGACGGGTCGGGTCTGGCGAGCATGTCGCTCTCCTGCACCCGCGCGAAGCCCTCGATGGCGCTGCCGTCGAAGCCGATCCCCTCCGCGAACGCCCCCTCGAGCTCGGCCGGCGCGACCGCCACCGACTTCAGCGTGCCGAGCACGTCGGTGAACCACAGCCGGATGAACCGGATGTCCCGCTCTTCAAGGGTGCGAAGGACGAACTCCTGCTGCTTGTCCATGCCGCCCATCTTCGCAGGTGACAACGCCGTCGCCCGAACCTGTGCGCTCGGCGTCTGATCTCGGTGCCGAGGGCACGCGGCGCCCGGGCGCTGGCGGCACCGAGAACGGCCGACAGCGGGAACGCCCCCCGCCGGACCGGCGCCTGCCTACGCGACCCGCCGAACGCTGTAGGAGCTGGTGTAGATCTTCTGGCGGGTGATGGTCGTCCCCGTCCGCCGGGCCACCCACATGGTGCCCTCACCGGCGTAGATGCCGAGGTGGGTCACGACGCCGCCGGTCCGGAAGATGATCAGGTCGCCCAGCTGCTCGCTTCCCCGGGGCACCGCAATCCCCGCAGCGGCCTGCTGCGCCGAGGTGCGCGGCAGCGACACGCCCACCTGGCGGTAGACGTACTGCGCGAATCCCGAGCAGTCGAAGGAGCCCGGTCCGGTGGCGCCGTAACGGTAGGGCTTACCGACATGGCGCGCCGCCTCGGTGACGGCAGCGGCGCCCACCGAGGAGCTGGGAGCGGTCCGCTCCACGCTGCGCGAGGCGCGAATGACAACCGCTGATCCGTTCAGAGCACCCCACGTGATCGGTCCGACGATCCCGTCGGCCACCAGGCCGCGACCGGACTGGAAGGACACCACCGCGCCGCGCGTCAGTGGACCGAAGACGCCGTCGGCAGACAGTCCGCCCAGTCGCCGCTGGAGGTCTGCCACGGCGGGTCCCCGGGCACCCTGGCGCAGCGTGGGACTGCTGCTGGCAGCGGGCAGGGCGACCGGCGCGGCAGGTGCTGCCGCCGGGCTGACAGCCCGCGGAGCCACCGGATGGGCGGCTGCCGGCGACGCGTGAAACCCGCCGAGCGGGACGGCGACCGCGGTGGACAGGCCGACGGTGTAGCTGACGTTCTTCAGACGGGACGGTTTGACGTGACGACCACGAGCGCGCAAGACAGAGCCCTCCAGACGCCTCCGGGGTTAGCTGTCGGGTTCGGGCTGGAGAGCCCGGTCGCGGTGCGACTTCACCCCAAGAGGACCGCAGTCCTCACGTGCCTTTGGGTTCCCCGGTCCCGTCCGTCGGATGAGCGGTCTGCCGACGCCGGACGGGACTTGGCGAAAGCGCAGCAGGCCCCCCGGAGCGGCGGGCCCCGCCACCGTACATTGACGACATTTCGGCTCGGTGCGCTGGCAGGCAACTACCCTGGCCGAGCCACTTCCCTCGCCCCCGGAGGTACGTCATGACCACCACCACCCGACCTGTCCGCGCCGGCGGGACCTTCGCCCTCGGCGGCGACCTTCCCGTCCACCGCCTCGGCTACGGCGCCATGCGGATCACCGGAGAGGGCATCTGGGGGCCGCCGGCCGATCCCGAGACGGCGCGCGCCGTCCTTCGTCGCGCCGTCGAGCTCGGCGTCGACTTCGTCGACACCGCCGACAGCTACGGCCCGTACGTCTCGGAGGATCTCATCCGCGAGGCGCTCCACCCGTACGACGAGGTGGTCGTCGCCACCAAGGGCGGTCTCACCCGCTCCGGGCCGGGGGTCTGGGAGCAGGTCGGCCGGCCGGAGTACCTGCGGCAGTGCGTCGAGATGTCCCTGCGCCGGCTCGGGGTGGAGCGGTTGGACCTGTGGCAGCTGCACCGGATCGACGAGCAGGTGCCGGTGGAGGACTCGCTCGGCGCCGTGAAAGAGCTGCAGGACGCCGGCAAGATCCGGCACGTCGGCCTGTCCGAAGTGACCGTCGCCGAGATCGAGCAGGCGCGCAAGATCGTCGACGTCGTCTCGGTGCAGAACCTCTACAACCTCGGCAACCGGCAGAGCGAGGACGTCCTCGACTACTGCGAGCGGGAGGGGATCGGCTTCATCCCATGGTTCCCCGTCGCCGCCGGGGAGCTGGCCCGGCCGGGCGGCATCCTCGACGAGATCGCTTCGGAACACGATGCGACGCACGCGCAGCTCGCGCTGGCGTGGCTGCTGCGCCGCTCGCCGGTGATGCTGCCGATCCCGGGCACCGGGTCGGTCGAGCACCTCGAGGAGAACTGCGCGGCTGCGGACGTCGACCTCACCGACGAGGAGTACGACGCGCTCACCGCCGCCGGGCAGTAGAGCTCAGGCGCCGGTCAGCCCCACGAGGCCCAGCTCGGTCGAGGCCCGCGCCGCTACCCCCTTCAGGGCGTGGCGCTCCCCGAGCAGCAGGCCGGCCGCGCCCACGACCGGCACCATCGCTACGGCGCGGTGCCACATCCGGCCCTCCTGACGCTTCTTGGTGACCCGCCGCAGGGCCCACAGCCGGCGACCCATCTCGATGAGCTGGCGCAGCCGTCCCTCGTCGTCCTCCTCGCCGCCCGACTCCTCGGGCTGCCCCTCGCTGCCGGTCGGCGCCCAGTCCGGCTTCAGCGAGCGAGCCTGGACCGCGGCGCTCACCGCATCCTGCGCGGCCGCGGCGAGCCGGCCGCCCAGGCCGGCCGGTCAGGCCGGTGAGCACCACAGCCTCGCGTCGCCAGTGCTCCACCAGCCGGTCGGCATGCCCGTCGGCGCCTCCCCGGCGGTGAGCTGCACCGCCTTGGCCGCGACCGGCCGGGCGGCCCGGGCGAAGGCGGCGAGCTGGTCGGCGTCACGGGCTCGCAGCGTGTCTGCCATGGCCAGACCGTAACCTCGGGCCATGGCGCAGCTGAGGGTCGGCCTGGCTCAGGTCGACAGCATCGTCGGAGACCTGGCGGGCAACGCCGACGTCGTCAGCCACTGGACGCGGCAGGCGGTCGAGAAGGGCTGCCACCTGGTCGCCTTCCCGGAGATGGTGCTCACCGGCTACCCGCCGGAGGACCTGGTGCTGCGCTCGTCGTTCGTGCAGGCGAGCCTTTCCGCGCTGGAGGGCCTCGCCGGGCGGTTGGCCGACGACGGCTGCGGTGAGATCGCCGTCTTCGTCGGCTACTGCGGCCGCAGTGAGTCGCCGTCCCCAGCCCTCGGCCGGCCCGCCGGCGAGCCGCAGAACTCGGCCGCCGTGCTGCACGGGGGACGTGTCGTCGCCCGCTACGCCAAGCACCACCTGCCGAACTACGGCGTGTTCGACGAGTTCCGCTACTTCGTCCGCGGTGATCGCCTGCCGGTCGTGCGGCTGCACGGCGTCGACGTCACCACGGTGATCTGCGAGGACCTGTGGCAGGAGGGCGGACCGGTGTCGGTCGCCTGCGCGGCGGGCGTCGGGCTGGTCGTCTGCCTGAACGGCTCGCCGTACGAGCGCGACAAGAACGACGTCCGCGGCCCGCTCGCGGCTCGGCGGGCGGCGGAGGCCGGGGCCACGCTGGTCTACGTCAACACCGTCGGCGGGCAGGACGAGCTGGTCTTCGACGGGGACTCCCTCGTGGTGGACGCGGGCGGCAACCTGGTCGCGCGCGGGCCGAGATGGGAGCAGGAGCTGCTGGTCGTCGATCTCGACCTCCCGGTCGCCACCGCCGAGGTGACCGGGCCGGTCGAAGCCGGCGGCACGACGATGACGGTCGAGCGGGTGGTGCTGTCCGAGCAGGCGATCACGGCCTACGAGCCGGCGGTCGCCCGCATCACGGAGCCGCTCGGGGACGATGCGGCGGTGTGGGGCGCGCTGGTGACGGCGGTGCGTGGCTACGTACGCAAGAACCGCTTCTCCTCCGTGGTGGTGGCGCTGTCCGGAGGTATCGACTCCGCGCTGGTGGCGACGCTTGCCTGCGACGCGCTCGGGCCGGAGGCGGTGCACGTCGTCGGCATGCCGAGCGAGTGGTCGAGCGACCACTCGATCACCGACGCGCAGGAACTGGCGAAGCGGCAGGGGTTGCACTGGTCGGTCGTCGAGATCGCGCCGATGGTCGACGCCTGGCTCGGCGCCGTGACGCTGACCGGCCTGGCGCTCGAGAACCTGCAGGCCCGGGTGCGTGGCACCACGCTGATGGCCCTGTCCAACGAGCACGGCCACCTGGTGCTGACCACGGGCAACAAGAGCGAGCTCGCGACCGGCTTCTCGACCCTCTACGGTGACTCGGCGGGCGGCTTCGCGCCGATCAAGGACGTGCCGAAATCCCTGGTGTGGCAGCTGTGCCGCTGGCGCAACGCCGACGCCGCCGCGCGCGGGGAGGTCCCGCCGATCCCGGAGAACAGCATCGGCAAGCCGCCGTCGGCCGAGCTCTCGCCGGGGCAGCTCGACAGCGACCGGCTCCCGTCGTACGACGTGCTCGACCCGCTGCTCGACGCCTACGTGGAGCGCGATCTCGGGCGCTCCGAGCTGATCACGGCTGGCTTCGACGCCGAGACCGTCGACCGGGTGATCGCGCTCGTGGACGCCGCGGAGTTCAAGCGGCGGCAGTACCCCCCCGGTCCGAAGATCACCGGCCGGGCGTTCGGCCGGGACCGCCGGCTGCCGATCACCTCGCGGTGGCGCGAGCACGCCGCCCCGACGGCGGACGAGCCGGAGCAGGCCCGCCCGGACCGCTGAGCCCGG
>JAHWJP010000060.1:0-3475 GCA_019348355.1 Actinomycetota bacterium | reverse complement strand
CCCCGCCCCCGCCCGTCCCACCCCACCCACCCCGGGCGACTTCCCCTTCAGAACGACACGCCAGACGCCCCTGCGCGTGTCGTTTTGCAGGGGAAGTCGGCGAGGCGGCCCGGCGCCGGGAGGGCGGCGGGGCCGGCGCCGAGACCCGCCCGAGGCTCAGAGGACGGCGGTCTCGCTGCGGGTGGCCGACAGCCGCGCACCCGCAGCAGTGTCGGCAGTCCGCGCGTCGGCGTGGGCGGCGGCGAGCCCGCCCTGGGTGCGCAGCGGGATCTCCTTGACCCGCACGGTGAGGACGAAGGCGGGTACGAGCAGCAGGCCCACCAGCAGGAACGCCGTCGACATGGAGTCGGCGAAGCCCTCGAGCACCGCTGAGCGCACCGCAGCCGGCAACGTCGCGATGATGGAGGTGTCGTCGAGCGCCGACGCCTCGCCGAACCGGTCGAGAACTGCCTGCGGCAGCCCGGCTGCCCGGGCACGGTCCTGGATGTTGCCGGCGAGCGAGGCGAACAGCACGGCGAGTGAGATCGCGACGCCGAACGTCCCGCCGAGGGAGCGGAAGAACGTCACCGAGGAGGTGGCGACCCCCATGTCCTTGGCTGGCAGGGCGTTCTGGACGCTGACCATGAGCGTCTGCATGGACAGTCCGAGTCCGGCGCCCATCAGGAGCATGTACGCGAGCGGCATCCACAGCGGCGTCTCCACGCCGAGGGTCGACATCAGCAGCAGCGCCGTGCACATCAGCGCGGTGCCCGTGACGGGCAGCACCTTGTAGCGGCCGGTCTTGCTCATGAACCGGCCGGACACCATCGACGTGACGAGAATGCCCAGCATCAGGGGGGTGAGCTGCAGACCAGCTGCGGTGGGCGAAGCGCCCCGGACGATCTGCAGGTAGAGCGGCATCAGGATGAGGCCGCCGAACATGCCGGCCCCCACGAACACCGACGTGACGCTGGTGCGGCTGACGACGCTGCTCGAGAAGACCCGCAGCGGCAGGATCGCCGCCGCGCCCATCCGGCGCTCCCAGGCCACGAACCCGACAAGCGAGGCGACCGAGACACCGAGCAGCCCGAGTGCCAGCGGCGAGGCCCAGCCCCACTCCCGCCCGCGCTCGGCGACCAGCAGGAGCGGCACGACCGTCGTCGCCAGCAGCGCGGCCCCGCCGAAGTCGATGCGGACGTCGGACTGCCGGCGCGGCAGGTTCAGTCGGCGAGAGACGACGAACAGCGCCAGCAGGCCGAGTGGGACGTTGAGGTAGAAGATCCAGCGCCACCCGTCGACCCCCAGCAGCGCCTCCTGACCGGCCAGCGCCCCGCCGAGGACTGGCCCCAGCACGCTGCTGATGCCGAAGACCGCGAGGAACCAGCCCTGGTAGCGGCCCCGCTCCCGCGCCGACACCAGGTCGCCGAGGATCGCGATCGCCAGCGACATCAGGCCACCGGCCCCGACGCCCTGAATCGCGCGGTAGGCCGCCAGTTCGTAGATGCTCTGCGCCGCGCCGCAGAGCATCGACCCGACGAGGAAGATGACGATGGCCGCGAGGTAGAACGGCTTGCGACCGTAGGAGTCGGACAGCTTGCCGTAGAGCGGCGTCGAGATGGTCGAGGTGATCAGGTAGGCCGTCGTGACCCAGGCCTGCGCGGTCTGTCCGTCGAGGTTGTCGGCGATGGTGCGGATCGCGGTCGACACGACGGTCTGGTCGAGGGCGGCGAGGAACATGCCGAGCAGCAGCCCGGACAGGATCACCAGGATCTGCCGGTGCGTCAGGACCGGCGGTCCCTCGCCCTCGGCGGGTCGGTCCTCGACGGGACGGGCCTCGACGTCATGGGAGGGGATGCCGGTCATGGCTGCTCCGGCAGGTGTGACGCCGGCCGCGGGGCGAGCGCGAGCAGGATGTCGTCGACGATCTGCCCCGCGAGCTCCGGCCCGGGCCCCGGGTCGTTGCGGATGAGGTTGCGGTAGGCCATCGGTCCCACGAGCAGGTCCACGGCGTAGCCGAGGTCGAGATCGGCCCGCAGCAGTCCCTCATCGACGCCGCGCTGCAGGACGGCGACGAACCGGGCCCGGCGCGGGTCCAGCACCTGCTCGCGGTAGCGCCGCATCAGCTCGGGGTTGTCGGCCCCCGCCCCCAGCAGCCGGGGGAAGATCTTGCCGGCCAGCGAGGAGTCGCTCTTGCGGCGAATCGCTTCGAGCAGGGCAACCAGCTCGTCGCGCACACCGGCCCCCCGCACCCGCTCCGGCGGCTCACCGAGGGACGCGACGGCCTCGACGACGAGCTGCTCCTTGCCGGGGAACCGGCGGTAGAGCGTCGCCTTGCCCACTCCTGCAAGCGCGGCAACGGCCTCCATGGTGACGGCGGTGTAGCCGCAATCAGCGAGCACCCGTAGCGTCGCGTCGAGGATGGCGGCGTCGAGCTTGGGGTCGCGCGGACGGCCGAGCTGGCGGGGCCCACCGGGGCACTGCGTCGGGCCGGTCATGCGACGGTCACCGGCTGGTGTTCCCGCTCAGCAGCGACGAGATCGACCTCGCCCGGCCGGCCCGGCAGCCAGCGCAGCACGACGAGCACGCCGAGGGCGGCGACCAGCGCCGAACCGAGGGCGGTGATGTGCATCGCGTCGATGAAGGCCCGCGTGCCGGCGGCCACGAGCGCGTCGGCAGCGATGTCGGGCAGCTGCTCGGCCACGAGCTGGGTGCCGCCGATGGACTCGGCGGCCAGCTCCCGGGCGTCACCCGAGAGCCCGTCGAGTTCCACCGCGTCGAGCGAGGGCGTGATGCCGGCGCGATAGCTCGCCGACAGGATCGAGCCGAGCACCGCGACACCGAGGGCCCCACCCACCTGGCGGACCGTGGTGTTGACCGCGGAGCCGGCGCCCGCGCGTTCCCTGGGGACGGTCGACATGATCGACTCGGTCGCCGGCGCGATGACGTTGGCCATGCCGGCGCCCTGCAGGAACAGCAGGACCACGAGGACGGCGATCGGGGTCTCGGCGCCGAGGAACAGGTAGCCGCTGAACGACAGCGTCAGCAGCACGAGCCCGACCGCGCAGACGGCTTTCGGCCCGTACGTCCGGACCAGCTTGGCACTGCGCGGAGCGAAGAAGCTCATCGCGACCGCGACGGGCAGGAAGGTGAGCCCGGCCTCGAGCGGGGAGAGCGCGCGGGCGTACTGCAGGTAGAACGTGACGTAGAAGACCGTGCCGAACAGCGCGAACATCACCAGCGTGACGGCGCCGCAGGCCGCGGAGAAGGCCGGGTTGCGGAACAGCGTGACGTCGAGCATGGGCGAGGCCGTGCGCCGTTGCAGCGCGACGAACAGCGCGAGCACCGCGACGCCGCCGACCATCGGTCCCAGCGCGGCGGCGCTACCCCACTGGCCGCTCTCGCCGCCCTGAATGATGCCGAACACGAGCAGCACCAGGCCGACGATCGACAGCACGACGCCGGCCGGGTCGACGCGCTGCGGGTCCGGGTCCTTTGA
>JAHWJP010000191.1 GCA_019348355.1 Actinomycetota bacterium | reverse complement strand
TCACCAGCCTGGTTCTGGCCCAGGTGTCCGTTGGTTCGATTCCAGCCTTGGGAGCGTGTCCGCGCGACCGGGAACGTCGCGCATCTTGACGCAGTAGCTCAGCCTGGTGGAGCCCCCGTCTGATATGCGGAGGGTCGGAGGTTCACATCCTTCCTGCGTCACGCACGTCCCGTAGCGCGACGGGTTGAGCGGTCGCCCTTTCAAGGCGAAGCAGCGGGTTCGAGTCCCGCACGGGGCACGACCTGATGGAGAACGGCCGCATGGTGACGGCAGCTGTGTCGAAAGCAGCCAAGGGCGTGAGCCCAACCGGGTTCGATTCCTGGGTTCTCCGCGCAGCAAGCCTCCGAAGCATTGCGGTGATGTCGCCGATTCTTGATCGGTGGAGCAGGGTTCGAATCCTTGCGGGGGCACGTACAGAAGATATTGCGCGGTAGGGGAGTTCGGCCGTCCCCGCGGGTCTCATAAGCCTGAAATCGTGGGTTCGAATCCCACCTGCGCAACGTGTGGCCTGTAGCTCAACAGGAAGAGCGGCCGGTTGTTACCCGGCCAGGTGCTGGTTCGAATCCAGCCAGGTCAGCGACGAATACGGGGATCTAGCTCATCTGGAAGAGCGTCGGCGTTGCATACCGAAGGCGGTCGGTTCGAGTCCGACGATCTCCACTGACACTCCACCATGGCCTGGTAGCTCACTGGTAGAGCGCCGCCCTGTCGAGGCGGATGCCGCGGGTTCGATTCCCGTCCGGGTCGCGTCGTCAGACCCTCGGCCGAACCATCCCGGTCACGTCGAGTCTCGTTGACAGAAGGAGGTGAGTACGTCGTGGCTGGGGTCCTAGTCCTGAACGCCGACATGAGCGTGCTCGCCTTCGTCGACTGGCAGCGGGCCGTGACCCTGCTCTGCCAGACCAACGTGAAAGGGATCCCGATGGCGTTGTGCTTCGAGGCCGATCCGGAGCGTACGGTCCGGTCGCCGTCAACGCAGATCCCGTTTCCGCGGGTCATCCAGCTGACCAGGTATGTCTACGTGCCGTGGGAGAACCGTCCGCACGGTGACGTGTCAGATCTCGCCACCAAGCGCGACGTGCTGGATCGCGACAAACACACCTGCGTCTACTGCGGCAAGGCCGGCGCCACCACCGTCGACCACGTGCTGCCACAGTCGCGAGGTGGCCGCAACAGCTGGGAGAACCTCGCGGCCTGCTGCCGGTCGTGCAACCACGAGAAGGCCGACCGCACTCCCGAGGAGGCCGGCATGCGCTTGCGCTGGCACCCGTGGCGGCCGGACAAGACCGGCTACGCGCAGCGAGCCATCTGGGCGGGACTCGCACCCGCCGGATAGTGAGGGCCTCGGGAGAGGTCGGTCCGCGGCCTGGCTCCACCGTGCTCACGCAACGGGGCCATCGGCAAAGCGTCGGTTGAGCAGCTGGCTGGCTCGCGTGGTTGTAGCCCACGTTCCTTCGGGACCTGGGGGTTCGAATCCCTCCCGGCGCACGCACGCCACCGTGGCAGAGCGGCTATGCACCTGGTTGCAACCCAGGAAGAACGCCGGTTCGACTCCGGCCGGGGCTCCACCTGTCTTCGTAGCTCAGCGGAAGAGCGCGGCCCTCCGACGGCCGAGGTCGCACGTTCGAATCGTGCCGGGGACACCAGTCAGGCGAGCCAGTCAGTCAGGCCCACGTAGGCCATCGGCGAGCCGATTCAGGATCGAGTGTCTGGGAGTTCGACTCTCCCCGTGGGTACCTCAGTCCGCACGACACGCTCTCGAGCCCCAGGAGGGCGGCCGCACGGTGACGGCCCCGGCTTGCTAGGCCGGTACGGGCGCAAGCCTCACTCAGTTCGACTCTGAGGCCTTCCGCATCTGCCCAGCTCTTGCTCAGTAGTCCGTGAACAGCAGCCGGTTCGGCGAGCCGCTACCCGGCCGCTGCACCACGCCGGGGGTAGCCGTCGAGACGAGCTGCTGCGCGACCTGCGCAGGGCTGGCGCCGGGCGTTGTCGACAGGTAGAGGGCCGCTGCGCCCGCGACGTGCGGCGACGCCATCGACGTGCCGCTGATCGTTCTGGTCGCGGTCGGCGAGTCGAACCAGGCCGAGGTGATGTCGCTGCCAGGTGCGAACAGGTCCAGGCACTCACCGGAACTGGAGTACGACGCCTGCCTGTCACTCGCATCCGTCGCCCCGACGGTCAGCGCCTGCGAAACGCGGGACGGCGAGCCCGTGCAGGCATTGGACGTACCGAAAAGTCCGCCCACCAGGCCGCCGCTGTTGCCGGCCGCGACGGCGAAGCTCACGCCGTCGCCGATGGCCCGCTGCACGGCCGTGTCGAGGGCAGCCGAGGCGCCGCCGCCGAGCGACATGTTGGCGACGGCCGGTTGCCCGGCCTGGTGATCGGCGGTGACCCAGTCGACGCCGGCGATGACCCCCGAGATCGAACCCGAGCCGTCACAGTCCAGGACCCGGACGGCGACGAGGCTGACGGCCTTCGCGACGCCGTACTGCGTGCCGCCGGTCGTCCCCGCCACATGGGTGCCGTGGCCGTTGCAGTCGTCCGCGCTGCCACCGTCGACCGCGTCGAAGCCGCTCACCGCCCGACCACCGAAGTCGGTGTGGCCGAGGGCGATGCCGGTGTCGATGATGTACGCCTTCACGCCGGCGCCCTGGGCCTTGGTCGTGTAGCTGTTGCCCAGCGGCAGCGCCCGCTGGTCGACCCGGTCCAGACCGTACGACGGGGTCGGCGTCTGCGTGCCGGTGGAGGTGACGGCGCCGTCCTTCTCGACCGAGGCGACGCCCGGCAGGGTGAGCAGCGTAGGCAGCAGGACGGACGGCAGGGTGACCGAGAAGCCCTTGATGGCGTTCTCGTAGACGTAGCCCACGTCGCCGCCGAGGGTTTCGGCGAGACCCGCCACTGTCGACGGGGTGCCGCTGTCGAGGGTGACGATGTACGAGGTCGGTGCCCCGAGCAGCCCCACATCGGCGGTGGCGCCGCCGGGCCAGGTGGCACCGACGACCGCGGTGACGGCGGTGGCTGCGAGGACGAGCGAAAGGGGGCGGGGGCGAACGGACAACGTAGCTCCTCCGTGGCAGGCAGGGCAGCGCCGCCCTACCCGACAACAACGAGACATGAGCCGGATCGTTCCGGCCCAGGGCGGTCGGAACGACTCAGGCCGGAACCGGCAGCAGCAGCTGCTGTCCGATGCGCAGCGTCGAGTCGCTGAGGTCGTTCAGGCGTTGAATCTGCGCGATCACCTCGCGCGGGTCGTTGTCCGGGGCGATGCGCTCGGCCACTGTCCAGAGCGACTCGCCCGGTTGGACGGTCATCTGCTGGAGGGCCGGAGCCGGCTGCGCCTGCGGAGCGGCCTGCGATCCGGCCCGACCCAGTGAGAACGCACCGAACAGCACGCTCACGAGCACAGCGAGGAGCAGGATCCGTCCGCGGCGCGTGAGGTGAACGGCGGGTGGGCTGGAGTGGGAGTTGGTGGTGGCGGACCGGGTCATCTGTGGCTGGGTCATCTGTGGCTGGGTCATGGGCTTCCTCCATCGGGTCTCTCGAGCGAACGCACGTTCGATCGAACCTCTGAGCGAAGTTGTACCCTGCGGCTCCGACAAAAGGCCAGACACGGTCGAACATGTGTTTGATCTGTGACCTGTTGCGCGTTACCGTCCGCGTGTCCGGGGCCAGCCCGCCCCTTCAATCGGAGGTCACCCATGGTCCGCAAGCAGTCGACTCCAAGCAGCGCCGACGCATCCGGTGTCGTACGCGATCTTCCCGACGGACCGGCGGATGAGTCCGGCCTGACCCCGCGTCAGCGCAAGGTGCTCGAGGTCATCCGCGATTCCGTCGAACGGCGCGGCTACCCGCCCACGGTGCGCGAGATCGGTGAGGCGGTGGGGCTGACCAGTACGAGCAGCGTCTCCTACCAGCTCCAGGCGCTGCAGAAGAAGGGTTTCCTGCGCCGCGACCCCTCGAAGCCCAGAGCCGTCGACGTACGCCTGCCCGGTGCGACCGCCGCGGCGATCGCCGCCGCCGACCAGGCGCAGGACGAGGCGGCCGAGCGCGCCGCCCACCCGACCCCGGCGTACGTCCCGGTCATCGGCCGGATCGCCGCCGGCGGGCCGATCCT
>JAHWJP010000190.1 GCA_019348355.1 Actinomycetota bacterium | reverse complement strand
ATCGACCGAAGCAGGGGTCGATGCCGACGAGGCGCTGCCCGGCGAGCTCCACCATCACGTGCCGTCGCGGCACGTCGACGGACAGGCGCTCCGTGACCTGGGGCGGGGCGGTCGACCACCGACGAGCCCAGTTCCACGCACTCGAGTGCCCGTGGATCTGCCCGAAGGGGGCACGTACGCCCGCCTGCTCGGCACGCAGCCAGGAGGAGTACAGCTCGTGGCCCGCCTCGGCCCAGAGGACGCCCGGGGGAAGCCTCAGGTCAGCGTCGGCGAGCATCCTGCCGGGGCGACGCGCGACCGCTGGGTGCAGCTGGAGCGCCTGCACTGCCTTATGCGGGGTTGACGGCTCGCCAAGCTCGGTCCACGTCTCCCACGTGAGCCCGGCATGCGTCACCAGCACGGGCCCTGAGCTCGTGTCCAGCGCGGTCGCGATCCGCAGGAGCTCGGCCTCATCCCACCGCTCCAGCGTGAGGGCGGACGCATCTTCCAGCGGGTCGTGCACGAACACTGCCTCGCCGACGTGACAGCTCTCGTGGTTGCCGCACAGCTGCACCCATCGGTCCAGGCGGCGGCTCAAGAACCGATCGACCGTCTGGACCACGAGGTGGCTATGTGGTCCGCGGTGCACCAGGTCTCCCACCTGCACCACGGTCAGCCCGTCGGGGAGCGTCCCGGCACGCGGGTCCGCGCCCAGCTCGACGAGTGCGTCGTCGAGCTGGTCGGCGTGGCCGCCGATGTCCCCGATCACGGCGATCCGTCGAGCACCGGTCGTCATGGCCCGACCCTAGGCCGGCGTCGACATGGTCCTCGCGCGAAGCGGCTGCGGACGTCCTCAGACGGCTCCGAACGGCGGTGACAGTGCGAAGTCTGTGGCTACCAGTTTGGCTACCAGTAGTGACTTCGCGATCTTGGGCGGAGATGCTGCACCCCGTCTGACCTGCGGTTTCTGTGTGGGCGATACAGGACTTGAACCTGTGACCTCTTCCGTGTCAGGGAAGCGCGCTACCAGACTGCGCCAATCGCCCGTGCTGTGCAGTTGTCGTGCTGTCCTGGGAGGCCGGGGCGGGAATCGAACCCGCGTACAGGGCTTTGCAGGCCCTTGCCTAAACCACTCGGCCACCCGGCCACGCCGACGCCCGAGGGCATCGTCCGAGCGGACGACGGGATTCGAACCCGCGACCCTCACCTTGGCAAGGTGATGCTCTACCACTGAGCCACGTCCGCGTGCGCTCGCCTCGGAAGGCCTCGCGACGAGGTCGAACCCTAGCAGAGCGAGAGGGCCCGATCAGGTCTCCGGCTCGGCCCACAACAGCAGCGCCAGCTCGGCGTCGACATCGACATAAGCACTCTCGCCGCCGCTCGGGACCGCCTCGTAACTCTGGCCCAGGAACTGCACCAGGTCGACCAGCGGCACCTCGAACATTGCCCGCCCCGACGGCGAGGACAGCGCCAGGCAGACCACGTCGGGGCCGCTGCCCGTCGACGGCCAGACCTTCACATCACCTTCGCCGGCCGGCGCCGTAACTCCGGAGCTGAGCAGCTGCCGTGCGAAGGTCCACTGCACGACGTCACCGCGGGACTGCGAGCTGGTGTGGAAGGAGATCTGCACCGCGTACGGGTCGGAGACGTCATAGCGCAGGTCCGCACGCACCGGCAGGGCCGCCGTGCCGGGGACGAGCAGGCGCAGCTGCAGGTGAGCGCTGACCGAGGTGGGACGGGTGGTCATGGGGTTGCGCCTCCTGCGTCACACCGGGCCGACTGGGCCTGTCGATGGACAGAGTCCCCGCTCCGGTGGCCTTCCAACCGCGTACAGCAGTGGTCTCACCCGTCGGGCGCAGTCGGCTGGAACGGGAAGGCGGCTGGCCGATGGTTTCGTCCCGCGAGTACCGTGCGTGACGCGCGCCACGCAGTCCGCCCCATCCGCTCGACCGTCCGGCGCGAAGAACAGTCGTGAGGACCCCCGTGATGTTGCCCCGAAGTCGTGGCGCCGATGCCAGCGGCTCGACGGCGCCACCGCTCGGGACAGGAGCCCGGTATGACGGGCTGGCTGACCGGGCGCTGGTGGCGAGGGTGACCGAAGGCGACGGCGGCGCTCTCGAGGCGCTGTATGCGCGGTACGGACGGGCCTGCTTCGGTTTGGCTCGACGCATCCTCGGCGATGAGCAGTTCGCCCAGGACGTCGTCCAGGAGGTCTTCCTCACCGTCTGGCGCGATGCCTCCCGGTTCGATGCGAGCCGGGGCGGCTTCTCGACGTGGTTGCTGTCCATGACTCATCACAAGGCGGTCGACAGCGTCCGGCGCGAGGAGACTCTTCGCAAGCGGCGCACGACCTCCGAGGCTCTCGAGACCCGGGAGACCGACGCGCCCCGGGTCGAGGACCAGGTCTGGTCGCTGCTGCGTCGCGAGCGGGTCCGTGAGGTGCTGCAGACGCTTCCGGTCGTCCAGCGGGAGGCGCTCACCCTCGCCTACTTCGGGGGCTACACGCAGCGCGAGATCGCCGGGCTCACCTCGACGCCGCTCGGGACGGTCAAGACCCGCATGCTCGCGGGCATGCGGCGGATGAAAGACAGCCTGGACGGACTGTCTAACGCTGCGGGGGGTATCGAGCCGTCCGAGCCGACCCCGTCCACGCAGCCCCGCGACCCCAGGAGTTCGTCGTGACCCGCCCCGATGCGCACGAGCGCTACGAGGAGCTGGCCGCTGGGCACGCCCTGAGTGCGCTCGAGCCCGAGGACGAGCAGGTGTTCCTGCAGCACCTCGGAGCCTGCGCGCGGTGTGAGCGGGAGCTGGCCGTCCACGACGCCACGCTGGCCCACCTTGCCTACGCTCCCGACGACGCCGAGCCGCCGGACTCGCTGCTCGCGTCCATCCGCGCCGGTGTGCTGGCCTCCGGTCGTGGGGCGAGCTTCTCCCAACACTTCGATGCCGACGCCGACAGCGCGGGACGCCGGCCTGCCGCGCCGGTGTCGCTGGCAGCCGCGCGCCGGCGCCGGACGGACTCGACGTTGCGCCGGAGCAGTTCCTGGACCGGCATCGCCGCCGCTGCGGCACTGATGCTGGGGCTCGGCGTCTGGAACGCCACGCTGCAGCAGGACCGGGCGGAGCAGGACGCCTGGGGCGATCGGATGGCCGTCGCGGTCCGTGAGCTGCGTGACGCCGACACCGACACGGTGCCGCTTCGGGGCGACGACGGCGCGGTCGTCGCGGTCGCGCTGGTCCGCGGCAGCGAGCTCTCGCTCGTCGTGGACGGGCTGCCGGTCAACGACGACGCGACGACGTACGTCCTGTGGGGTCAGAGCCGGTACGGCGACGTCCGCCCGGTCGGCGCCTTCGACGTCGCTCGCGAGGGCGTCGACGTCCAGCGGGAGATGCAGGTGCAGGCCGGCATCGCCGATGTCACGAGGTTCATGGTGACCCGCGAGCAGGGGGAGCAGGCGCCACCGATACCGCAGCAGGCGGTGCTCGCCTCCGGTAACGTCTGAGCTGATCGGTGACCGAGCAGCGGTCGGTGTCCGACACCGGCTGGCGGGTGCGTATGCGCCGCACACCGGGCGGAGCGCAGCTGCTGCAGGTGCTGGTGTTCGTGCTGGGCCTGCTGTTCATCCTTCTCGGCATCACGCTGGCTGCGCTGCCAGGGCCGCTGACGATCCCACCGATCCTTCTCGGGCTCTACATCTGGTCGACCGAGTTCGGGTGGGCGCATCGCCTGCTCGAGCGGGCCAAGGTCAGCGCTCGCGAGGCCTGGGAGAAGGCCAAGGGCAAGCCGGTGGTCTCCGGGCTGGTCACGGTCAGCGGGCTGACGGCTCTGGGCGTCGGCATCTACCTCGTCGGCCGCTACGACCTGGTCGCCCGAGGCCGCGATCTCGTGGGACTCTGAGGTAGATTCCTCGCGCTTGCGAGCACAGCCCGGGACGTATAGCTCAGTTGGTTAGAGCGCACGCTTCACACGCGTGAGGTCGCAGGTTCGAGTCCTGCTACGTCCACCCGCCGGCGCGCCCCCGCGCCCGAGCAGGATCATCGCGGAGTTCACAGGGTGCGCACCCTGTGAACTCCGCGATGATCTTCGGCGGGGCGGGGCGGGGCGGGGCGGGGGTGGAGGCGGGGCGGGGCGGAGGCGGCG
>JAHWJP010000189.1 GCA_019348355.1 Actinomycetota bacterium | reverse complement strand
GGACGTGTCCGGATGGGATCTGGTTTGACTAGTCCGAACGGCCGCGGGGCCAGATCGGCTGCCCTAACGCACAACCGCCCTGACTAGTCATGCAGCACAACGAGGGTTCCGACGAAGCACTTGGTACGACGGAGCACGTGGCTCCGCCCCCCGAATCCAGGAGCTCACCTCGTGAACACTTCCAAGAAGATCCGCGTCATCGCCGCCCTCGGCTCCCTGTCCGGCGCGGTCTGGGCCGGCACGTTCGCGACCTTCACCGACAGCGCGACATCGGCCTCGACCTTCAGCAGCGGCACGGTGGACATGGAGTTGAACGACGACGCGACCGACGCCTACAGCTTCGCGTCCCTGTCGACGAGCAACATGAAGCCGGGCGATGTGAAGTACGCGGCCCTGAAGGTCGAGAACGCCGGCTCGATCGCGAGCACCTACACCATGACGTCGGCGGAGAGCGAAGCCGTGCTGTCCGGTCAGCTGCAGCTCGGGGCGGTGACCGGGGCGACCACGTGTGACGCCGCTGGGTACGCCGCCCTGACCACGACCGTCGTGATCGCCAACGGCTCGCTGGCATCGGCCGCCATCTCGACCGCTCGGCCGCTGGCAGCTGCGACCAGCGAGCTCCTGTGCTTCAAGGTGGAACTGCCGACGGCCTCGGGCGACACGTTCCAGGGCCTGACCACGACCTCGACGTTCACCTTCTCTTTGACGCAGGCGTAGACGTAGGCCTCTGATCCCGCCCCGGCTGCCGTCCCCCCGGCAGCCGGGGCCTTCGCCTCCGGAAGGGCCGAGATGACCGTGCTGGCAGATGTCGCACCCGCGGTCCTTTCCTGCCCGGCCGGAAGGCGCGGCAAGGGCCGGCACCGACGGCGCGCCTGGACCCCGCCGTGGACCGGGCAGGGCGCGACGTCGTCCAGGCAGGCGATCGCCGCCCGTGCGGTGGACGCCCACCCGAAGGCCGCCGCCGGCCGGCTCGCCGACCTCCTGCTCACTGTCGCTGCCGTGCTCGGGCTGGTCATCCTCGGCATCACCGTCACCGCCCACGTCACCGGCCTGCGGCCGCTGGTGGTGAAGTCGGGATCCATGGAGCCGACCATCCCCACCGGCGGCATGGTGCTCGTCCGGACCATTCCCGCCGCCCAGATCGAGGTCGGCGACGTGGTCGCGGTGGAGCGACCTGACCGCACGCGGGTCACCCATCGGGTGACCGGCGTCGTGCACGAGGGCGCGACGGCCTCGCTCACCTTGCAGGGTGACGCGAACGAGGACCCCGACCCCTTGCCGGTCACCGTCGACTCCGCCGGCAGGCTCGTCCTGAGTGTTCCCTCGATCGGCCGGGTGTCGGCGTTCCTCGCCAGCGCGAAGGGCGGCTTCTTGCTCGGCTGCCTGTTCACTGCGGCCGCGCTGCCGGTCTTGCGGAGGCGCGAGCACCGCTCATGAACCCCGCCCGGCCGTTGCTCGTGGCCGCTCTCGTCGGCACCCTGTCTTTCGCAGCGGTGCCGCTGGCCTCTGCCGCCTTTGTCGATGCCGCGGCCGCCGGAGTCAGCTTCTCGACGGCCTCGCTGTCGCCGCCGAGCGGCCTGACCGTTCAGAAGCGCTGCACCCTGGGGCTGCTCGGAGTCGTGCTCGCCGCCTCGCTCGACCTCACCTGGACGCCGTCGAGCACCACCTGGGCCACCGGTCAGCGCGTCGTTGTCACGGACGGGGACGGTGTGGTGGTCGCCACCCAGGACCTCAGCGCCACCGCGAGCTCGACGACCGTCGACCTGCCGCTCGTGTCCGGTGGGACCTACACCTCCACCGTGCGCGCGATCTACGGCGGCTGGACGTCGGCAGCGGCGACAGCGACGACGACCGGCTGCTGAGCACACCGGGCACTGCGCCGGACGGCTCAACCGGCATGGGTAGTGCGGCAGCGCCACAACCATCCTGACTAGTCATGGTGCGCAGGCCACATGACGCCGAAACTAGTTGTGTAGCCGGACAACCGGCACACGTCCCCAGGAGAGACACCATGCGCAAGGCCCTCGCCCTCGGCACCGTCGCCCTGTCGCTCGCCGGCCTCGCGGCCGCTGCCGCGCCGGCCTCCGCGGCGGACGTCACCGCCACCTTCACCGTCGCAGCGGGCACCTTGTCCATCGCGACGGCCGCCACCAGCGCCAACCTCGGCACGGCCACCACCAGCCTGACCGGCACCACGGTGACCGGGACCCTGCCAAAGGTCACCGTCACCGACAACCGGGGCTCCACCCTCGGCTGGAACAGCAGCGTCGCGTCCACCGCCTTCACCTCGGGTGCTCTCACCATCGCTGCCAGCAAAGCGAAGGCCTACATCGTTCCCACGAACGGCCCGACCCTGACGTCCGCCGCGCTGTCGGCCGTTCCGAGCACCACCGCGATCGACGCGGCGACCGGCCTGACGCTCGGCGCCGCCCAGGTGTTCGTCACGGCGACCACCACCGCCAGCAACTCGGTGGACTACACCCCGACGGTGCAGGTCACCATCGACAGCACCGTCGCCGCGGCCACCTACAGCGGCACCATCAGCCACACCGTCGTCTAGCCGCACCAGGCAGTACGGCGAAGGCCGGTCAGCAGCCCCGTACCGGCAGGTCGCGGCGTCATCAGCGACGGAGAGTGGACACGCATGCGCATGTGCTGGATCGCGATTGTTGCGGTTCTAGGCCTGGTCGTCGGTCCGGCCGCAGCCCAGCCGGCCCCGGACCCGGCGCGCACCGGGCTCGGCATCCGGCTGCTCGACGCGCCGAGCGATCGCCGCGACGACCCGCGGGCGCAGGTCTACGTCGTCGACCACGTGCAACCGGGCGCGGCCCTGTCGCGCCGAGTCGAGGTGGTCAACCGGACCGGAAGAGCAGCGCAGGTGTCGCTGTATCCCGCCGCCGCGGAGCTCACCGCCGGATCGTTCCAGGTGTTGCCCGGTGCCGCCGCCAACCAGCTCACCGGGTGGATCCGGGTGAGTCCGGCGACCCTGCGGCTGGCGGCCGGGGCGAGCGGCACAGCCACGGTGGACATCGCCGTCCCGGCGGGCACCGGAGGCGGGGAGCGCTACGCGGCGGTGATGGCGGAGATTCGGGAAAGCTCGAGCGAGGAGGGCATCTCGATAGCGAGCCGCGTCGGCGTACGCGTCTACCTCAGCGTCGGCGGCCCGAAGGAACCGGTCAGCGACTTCGAGATCACCACGCTGCAGGCTGCCCGCCAGCCCGACGGCCGGCCGATCGTCACGGCGCAGGTGCGCAACACCGGCGGCCGGGCCCTCGACATGAGCGGCACGTTGTCGCTGACCGCAGGACCGGGTGGGCTGTCCGCCGGCCCCTTCCCCGCCGAGCTCGGCACGACCCTTCCACCGGGCGGGAGCAGCCCGGTGGTGGTGGTGCTGGACCCGGCCATCCGCGGCGGCCCGTGGGTGGCGACGCTCACGCTGCGCAGCGGCCCGCTCGAGCGGGCGGCCAAGGCCACGGTCACCTTCCCGGACGAGGCGGGCCAGCAGGCCGAGCCGGTTGCGGCGGAGCAGCTGCCCCTCGCGAAGGACCCGGACATCCTCGTCCCCCTGGCGGGCGCCCTCATCGGACTGATCGTCGCCGTCCTGCTGTACGTGCTCTACCGCCGGCGGCGCAGGGACCGGGGGGATGAGGGTCCGGGCGCTCAGTAGACGAGAGCCTGCACCCCGTCGGCCATCACCTCGGACACGAAGACCGCTGACCCTGCCAACCGTACGCCGGGCAGCACGTCCGCAGCGCTCAGCTCCCGGCGGGCCGCGCACTGCGTACACAGGGTCAAGGTCCCGCCGGCCAGCACCGCATCGCGCAACTCGAACAGGGGCGCACTGTGCGGCAGCGTGAACTGCTCGGCCCGCCCGGGGACCGCGAACCACGACGCCTCGCCGGTCAGCCACAGCGACACGGGCACCCCGGACGCGACGGCCACGGAGGCGACCGTGAACGCCTGGGCGCAGCGCTCGGGCGCCTCGGCGCCAGCCGTGACCTTGACCACCAGGTTGTCCGCCACGCGCACCAGTGTGCCCCTCGCTAGGCTCGGGGCACACCGAGGAGAGGCAGTCACATGCTCGAGTTCGTCTACTCCGGCATCCTTGTGCTGGCGTTCGCCTTCATCGCCTGGTTCGCCG
>JAHWJP010000059.1 GCA_019348355.1 Actinomycetota bacterium | reverse complement strand
TAGGGTGCGCGGGGACGGAGGTGCCATGGCGGTACGAGCGGTACGCGGCGCGACGCAGGTCGACGCCGACGACCGGCAGCAGATCCTCGACGCGACGACCGAACTGCTCGAGGCGGTCCTCTCACGCAACGCGTTGTCGCACGAGGACCTGATCAGCGTGGTGTTCACCGCGACCCCTGACCTGCGCGCGGAGTTCCCCGCCTATGCGGCCCGCCAGATGGGCATCGTCGACGTGCCGCTGCTCTGCGCCGCCGAGATCGACGTGCCGGGGGCGATGCCACGGGTGCTCCGGCTGCTCGCCCACGTCGAGACCCCCGGACCGCGGGCCGATGTCCGGCACGTCTACCTGCGCGGCGCGGCCGGGTTGCGCACCGACCTGCCCAAGTGAGCCCACGGTGACCGCGAACCTGCTCATCGTCGGCACCGGGCTGATCGGCACCTCCATCGGACTGGCGCTGCGCGGGCAGGCGGACGTGGTGCTGGCCGACTCCGATGATGCCGCCGTCTCGGCGGCGGTCGCCCGGGGGGCCGGCCGGCTCTGGAACGGCAACGAGCCGGTTGCGCATGCCCTGCTGGCCGTGCCACCCCGAGAGGTGGCCCGCGAGTTCGCGCGATTGCACCCGCTCGGCCGCGCCCGCACCTACAGCCACGTGGCGTCGACCCAGGGCGCCGTGCAGCAGGCGGTCGAGACCTCCGTGGGGGACCTTCGCCAGTTCTGCGGCAGCCATCCGATGGCCGGCCGGGAGCTCGCCGGTCCGCAGGCGGCGGCCGCCGACCTGTTCGAAGGCCGGCCGTGGGCACTGTGCCCGAGCCCGCAGACCCTGCCCCAGACGGTGGCGGCAACCCGACTCATCGCCAAGCTGTGCGGGGCCGAGCCGCTGGTGCTCACCCCGGAGGAGCACGACGAGTCGGTTGCCCTCGTCAGCCACCTCCCGCAGGTGACGGCGAGCGCACTGGCGGCAACGCTGCTGGGGCGCGCGCAGCAGGACGCGGCGCCGGTCCGGCTTGCCGGGCCGGGGCTGCAGGACACGACCCGCGTCGCGGCGAGCGACCCCGACCTGTGGGTCGACGTGCTCAGCTCCAACGCCGCCGCCGTCGCACCGCTGGTCCGGGCGCTGGCGCAGGAGCTGGCCGCGGCGGCGGACCGCCTCGACGAGCTTGCGGCCGGCCCCGCCGACTCGTCGTCGGCGCGGTCGGCGCAGGCGCTTTCGGACCTCCTGCGCCGCGGCAACGAGGGCCGCCGGCTCGTGCCCGTCAAGGCGGGCAAGCACGACCGCGACTTCGTCCTGGTGCAGGTCGGTGTGCCCGACCGGCCTGGTCAGCTGGCCGGGGTGTTGGTCAGCGCCGCCGACGCGGGTGTCAACGTCGAGGACGTCCGGGTCGAGCACCTTGTCGGCCGGCCGCGCGGCGTGATCGAGCTGCTCGTCCACGCGACCGCCCTGGCCCGGGCGCGGGCCGCACTGTCGGCCGCCGGCTGGGACGTGCTGGGATGACCTCCGTGTCTCCCAGGGTCATCGCGCTCGACGGGCCGTCCGGGTCCGGCAAGAGCACGGTCGCCCGTGGCCTCGCGATTCGGCTGGGCTGGCGTTACGTCGACACCGGCGCGACCTACCGGGCCGCGACCCTCGCTGTGCTGCGGGCCGGCACCGATCTCGACGACGACGACAAGATCGCCGCGACCGTGGCGGCGGCGCTCATCGGGCTGTCCACCGACCCTGCTGCGCCGGCGGCGCTGCTCGACGGGGAGGACGTCAGCCTGCTCATCCGTGGACCGGAGGTCACCGCCGCTGTCAGCGCCGTCAGCGCCGTCCCTGCCGTCCGGGCCCGGCTGGTGGAGCTGCAGCGCGAGCTCGCCGGCCCGGACGGGTCGGTGCTGGAGGGTCGTGACATCGGCACCGCCGTGATGCCGGACGCGCCGGTCAAGGTCTTCCTGGACGCCGCTGTCTCGGTCCGGGCCAGTCGCCGGGCAGGTGACGCGGATGCGGGTGTGGCCTCCCACAGCGAGGGGCTCGTCGACCGGGTCACGGCGGACCTCGCCCGGCGGGACCGCCTCGACAGCAGCCGGACCGCGAGCCCGCTGCTTGCCGCCCCGGACGCGGTCCACGTGGACAGCAGCGCGCTCGACGCCGCCGCGGTCATCGAACACGTGCTCGCGCTGGCCCGGGCAGCCGGGATCGTCTCGTGACGGCCCTGCCGACGGCCGCACCTGCCCTGCCCTCCCCGGTCCCGCGCCGGCGGGCGACCGGACGCACCCGCCCGCCCGTCATCCGGGGCGTGCGGCTGGTCGGCACCGGCCTGGCCCGCCTGATCCTGACGCTGCGCATCGAGGGCGCCGAGCACGTGCCGACAACCGGCGCTGTCCTGCTGGCCGGCAACCACAGCGGGATCCTCGACGGCCCGCTGGTCTTCTTCGTCAGCCCCCGCCCAGCGAGCCTGCTGACGAAGTCCGAGGTCTTCGTCGGGTTCTGGGCCCGCTGCTGCGGGTGGCTCGGGCTCATCCCGGTGCACCGCGGCTCGCCCGACCGCGCCGCGATGAAGGCCGGCCTCGCCCACCTCGCGGCCGGCGGAGCGCTCGGGGTCTTCCCGGAGGGCACCCGCGGCACCGGCAGCTTCGATCAGGTCGCCGACGGACTGGCCTACCTCGCGCTTCGCAGCGGCGCCCCGGTCGTGCCCATTGCGGTGCACGGCACCAACGCCGCCCTGCCCAAGGGCCGCCGGGTGCCGCTGCTGCGCACACCGGTACGAGTCGTGTTCGGCCCGCCCGTGCACCTCGAGACGGCGGGGAACCCGCGCGCGCGCAGCACCGTGCGCGCCGCAGCCGAACAGCTGCGGCTGGCCCTCGTCGACCACCTGCTGCAGAGCTCGGAACCAGGCCGATGACCGACCTGATCGACACGGAGAATCCTGAGGACCGCGCCGACCAGCCGGTGCTCGCCGTCGTCGGCCGACCCAACGTCGGCAAGTCCACCCTGGTCAACCGCATCCTCGGCCGGCGCGAAGCGGTCGTCGAAGATGTCCCCGGCGTGACGCGGGACCGGGTGGCCTACGACGCTCAGTGGCGCGGACGCCGGTTCACCATCGTCGACACCGGCGGGTGGGACCCCGATGCGGTCGGGCTGCAGAAGGCGGTCGCCGCCCAGGCCGAGATCGCCGTCTCCGCCGCCGACGCGGTGCTGTTCGTCGTCGACGCCACCATCGGGGCCACCGACAGCGACGAGGCGGTCGTCCGGGTGCTGCGCAAGGCCAAGAAGCCGGTCGTGCTGGTGGCCAACAAGGTCGACGACGAGCGGGCCGAGGCCGATGCGGCGATGCTGTGGTCGCTCGGCCTCGGCGAGCCCTACACCGTCTCCGCGTTGCATGGTCGTGGCAGCGGTGACCTGCTCGACGTCATCCTCGACGCCCTGCCCGAGACACCGGCGGAGCGCTTCGACACCGAGGACGGTCCGCGCCGGGTGGCCCTCGTCGGTCGCCCGAACGTCGGGAAGTCCTCGCTGCTCAACCGGCTCGCCGGCGAGCAGCGGGTGGTCGTCGACAGCGTCGCAGGGACCACGCGAGATCCGGTCGACTCGCTCGTCGAGGTCGGCGGGGAGACCTGGAAGTTCGTCGACACCGCGGGTCTTCGGCGCCGGGTCGCGCACGCCTCCGGCGCGGAGTACTACTCCTCCCTGCGCACGGCGGCGGCGATCGACGCGGCCGAGGTCGCCGTCGTCCTGCTCGACGCCAGCGAGGCGATCAGCGAGCAGGACCAGCGCGTCATCGCCATGGCGGTCGATGCCGGCCGCGCCCTGGTGCTCGCCTTCAACAAGTGGGACCTGGTCGATGAGGATCGGCGGCCTCAGCTGACCAGGGAGATCGAGCGCGAACTGGCCCGGGTCCACTGGGCGCCGCGGCTCAACGTCTCAGCGCACACCGGGCGCGCTGTCGACCGGCTGGCCCCTGCCCTGCATGCGGCCCTGGACGGGTGGGAGACCCGCATCTCCACGGGCAAGCTCAACGCCTGGATGGCCGAGCTGGTCGCGAAGACGCCGCCTCCCGTACGCAGTGGCAAGCAGCCCAAGATCCTGTTCGTCACCCAGGCCGGCACCCGACCGCCGCGTTTCGTGCTGTTCACCAGCGGCTTTCTCGAGGCCGGTTACCGCCGGTTCGTCGAACGCAGACTGCGGGAGGACTTCGGCTTCGTCGGCAGTCCGATCGAGGTCAGCGTCAAGGTGCGCGAGAAGGGCAAGAGAGGCTGAGCCGCTGCTAGGCTCGCCTCGCTCGGGTGCGTAGTTTCACCCGGCGGGCTGTAGCGCAGCTTGGTAGCGCACTTGACTGGGGGTCAAGGGGTCGCAGGTTCAAATCCTGTCAGCCCGACAGAGGAGCGTGTCCCGGCAGGGGGTCCGCTCCGCGACGCGCAATGTGTCGCCAAGCGTCCGTTCGCCATCCCCGGCTCAGCCGTCCGGGAACTCCTCGTCACTGAGCGGACAACCGTTCGCGCACGACCGACGGATCGGACGCCAGGCAGCCGCCTCGTTGAAGCCGGTGGAGCCGATGCCGAGCTCGACCACCTGCAACTCTCCGCCGCAGCGAGGGCACGGCTCGGACAGGGTTCGGGTTCGCTGAGGCGCCATGTCTGCACCGTATCGGCAGAACCCCCCGTGTCGATCAGACCTTGGCCTCCGCCTTGCGGCCGGCACCGGCCGGGTCACTGTCGCGCGGTCGGGACCGACGGCTCAGCAGCGACGCTATGACGGTGCCCAGCCCGAGCCCGAGCAGCAGGAAGGCGGCGAGGACCCACCACCGGGGCATCGCGCTCGAGGACGCGACCGACAGGGCGGCTGGGTCGATCGCGAGGGTGGCGGTGTAGATGTCTTCGGGCTGCAGGTCCCGGTTGGCGTTGCGGGAGTCCTGCCAGGCGAAGTAGACCTTGTCGTCGGTCGAGGTGATGCCGACATTGGTCTTGCTGTCGATCTCGTTGGAGTAGACGCCGATGGAGCGGTCGATGCTGCGGTCGGTGATCCGGATGTTGGGGCCGAACGTCTGGCCCTTGTCGCTCGACGAGGTGTAGAACACATCCTGGAAACCGGTCTCGTCCTCACCGGCGGGGGCCGGGTCGTTGGGACTGAGTCGCCCGTCGTACCAAGCCACATCGACCCGGCCGTTCGGGGCGACGGAGACGTTCGGATGGAACTGGCCGACCTTCGCGGGCCTGTCGTCGTCGTTCAGGACCTTGCGCTCGCCCCACGTCTCGCCGCCGTCGAGGGAGGCCCGGAAGAAGGTCTCGTAGTCGCCCATGAAGTCGTCGCCGGCGTTTTTCTCCTCCTCGTTGCCGTGCCAGGCCAGGTAGACCGCATTCGAGTTGGGATCGGCGACGATCACGCCTGGTCGTGGCGCTTGCTGGCTGCCGGGGTCGATGTCCTTGGCCGCTGAGAAGGTCTTGCCGTTGTCGGTGGACCGGGAGTAGCGGATCGGCCGCACCGGACCGTCCTGACCGTTGGGGTTGTCGCCCGGGGGGTACTCGCGGGTCCAGTAGACGGCGTGGACAACCCCCTCCCCGTCCACGGTCATGACGGCGTAGTCCCCACCCCGCTCGTCGGTGAGATCCACCGGGGCTCCGAATGTCTTGCCCGCGTCGGTCGAGGCAGCGACGTTGCTCTTCAGCTTCTCCTTCGCATCGCGGAAGACGCCCTGACGCCACCCCACGTAGACCCGGTCGGAGTCGCTGGGGTCAACGGCCAGCGTGACCCCCTTGTTGAGGGCGAGGTCCTTGTTGCCGTCCGGTGCGTCGTAGACCACGGTCTTGACGAAGCTGCGACCGCTGTCGGTCGAGCGAGCGAGGTAGAGACTGCGTGGCGTGTTGTCCCGGCCCAGGCCGAGTTCGGGCCCGGCGACGTAGGCGACGTACAGGACCCCGTCGGCGCCGTAGGCGATCGCGGCGAGTGGACCGTACTCAGCGCCCGGAGCACAGACCGGATCGGGCTTGGTCATGATGTCGCCGCCCCGGGACCAGCTCCTGCCGTCGTCTGCGGAGATGTGCACCTTGCAGGCCAAGTCCCCGCGCACGTCAGCCTCGACGATCGCGAGCTCGCCGGTCTCGGGGTTGCGGGCGATGCGGGGGGAGGAGTGGGCGCGCAGAGGGGCCGGGTTGTCGGTGACCTGCACGGCACTCGTGACGACGCCACCGGTCTGCTCCGCAGCGAAGGCCTGGTGACCTGGCAGGAGGGCTGCCGTTCCCAGTGCCAGCAAGCCGGCGCAACGACTTCTTCTCGATCCGAACACGAAAGCTCCTTGATTGGCGGAAGAAGCACGGGCCTTCACGCGAAAGTGAGGGCGCCGGCATTCAACTGCACGTAAATCTGCGAGTAAAGGGTCCTCGTCGCATCTGCGCTGAAAAGCGCTAAGTGCAATGTGCATAGAGTCAAACCGCACATTCCTGGGTCAGGGTCGAGCCAGGACGTTCGGTCCGGCCTCGCGGGGCCGCGGAAGACTACGGTTGCCGGAACGGGCGGAGAAGGGGCGGCATGGCGGACCGGGTGGTGGCCCCTGCCGACGCCGACCTGTCCCGGCGCATCTGGACCGTGCCCAACGTCTTGTCGCTGGTGCGGCTGCTCGGGGTGCCCGTGTTCCTCTACTGGACGCTGGTCACCGAGCAGGACGGCCGGGCGATCCTGCTGCTCATGGCGGCGGGCGTCACCGACTACCTCGACGGCTACGTCGCCCGCCGGTTCTCGAGCTTCACCCGGCTCGGGCAGCTGCTCGACCCGCTCGCCGACCGGCTGTACATCTTCGCGACACTGCTGGCTCTCGTCGCCCGGGACGGGCTGCCGATCTGGTGGGCACTGGCGCTGATCGGGCGTGACCTGGTCCTGGCCGGCTGCCTGCCGGTGCTGCGCCGGCACGGCTACGGGCCACTGGCGGTGAACTTCCTCGGCAAGGCGGCGACCTTCAACCTGCTCTTTGCCTTCCCGATGCTGCTGGCCGCCCTGCCCGGCAGCGACGGACTGATCGCGACGGTCTTCCGGCCCATGGGTTGGGCCTTCGCCACCTGGGGGAGCATTCTGTACCTGTGGGCCGGTGTGCTCTACGTGGTGCAGGTGGTCCGCCTGGTTCGCGCCGACTCCGAAGGGACCGAGAAGGGAACCCGCCTGTGATGGCTGTGGTCATGGCCGGTGGCGAGGGAACCCGCCTGCGGCCGATGACCGCGAACCAGCCCAAGCCGCTTCTGCCGGTGGCGAACCGGCCGATCATGGAGCACGTCCTGCGGCTGCTCCAGCGGCACGGGTTCGACGAGACAGTCGTCACGGTGCAGTTCCTCGCCAACCTCGTGCGCACCTACTTCGGGGACGGCGAGGACCTCGGCATGCACCTGATGTATGCGACCGAGGAGTCGCCCCTGGGGACGGCCGGATCGGTGCGCAACGCCGGCCCGGCCCTCGATGACGACGCCTTCCTGGTGATGTCTGGCGATGCGCTGACCGACATCGACCTCGGGGAGCTGGTGCGGGCACATCGGCAGGCCGGCGCACTCGTGACGGTCTGCCTCACCCGGGTGCCGGACCCACTCGAGTTCGGCATCGTCATCCAGACCGAGGACGGTCGTATCGAGCGCTTCCTGGAAAAGCCCACCTGGGGTCAGGTCTTCAGCGACACGGTCAACACCGGCATCTACGTGATGGAGCCCGAGGTCTTCGACTACGTCGAGGCGGGGGTTCCGGTCGACTGGTCCGGGGACGTCTTTCCCGCTCTGCTGGCCAAGGGCGCACCGCTGTTCGGCCATGTGGCCGACGGCTACTGGGAGGACGTCGGAAGCCTCGGCTCCTACGTCCGCGCGAGCGCCGACGTGCTGCACCGGCGCGTCGACGTGGAGATGGCCGGCTTCGAGATCGCGCCCGGGATCTGGGTCGGCGAGGGGGTCGACATCGACCCGGACGCGCAGCTGTCCGGCCCGCTGTGTCTCGCCAACTACGTCAAGGTCGAGGGTGACGCGCAGCTGCGGCCGCTCACCGTGCTCGGCGACAACGTCATCGTGAAGCGGGGAGCGGTCCTCGAGCGGGCGATCGTCCACGCCAACGCGTTCATCGGTCCGCAGGCCGGGCTGCGCGGCTGCGTCATCGGCAAGGACACCGACATCATGCGCGCCGCACGAGTGGGGGAGGGCGCGGTCGTCGGCGACGCCTGCGTCGTCGAGGAGGAGGCCTACCTCGCCGACGGCGTGAAGGTCTACCCGTTCAAGACGATCGAGGCCGGGGCGGTCGTCCACACCAGCGTCATCTGGGAGAGCCGCGGTTCGGCCTCGCTGTTCGGGCCGCGCGGTGTCAGCGGTCTGGTCAACGTGGAGATCACGCCGGAGTTCGTGGTGCGGCTGGCGTCCGCCTACGCGACGACGCTGCGCAAGGGCAGCATCGTCTACACCTCGCGCGACGGATCGCGGGCCGCCCGAGCGCTGAAAAGGGCGGCCATCGCCGCCCTCAACGCAAGCGCCATCGACGTCCAGGACCTTCAAGTGGCGCCGCTGCCGCTGACCCGCTTCCACGCCCGGGAGGGAAACGCGGCGGGAGGCATTGTGCTTCGTACCACCCCCGGCGATCCGCACTCGGTCGACATCATCTTCCTCGACGCGCAGGGCGGTGACCTGTCCCCGGCGGCGCAGCGGGGACTCGAACGGGTCGTCAGCCGGCAGGAGTTCCGTCGCGCCTTCCCGGGAGAGATCGCCGAGCTCAGCTTCCCCTCGCGGACGGTGGAGACGTACACCAAGGAGCTGCTGCGCACCGTCGATGTCTGCGGCGTCGCCGAGGCCGGACTCAAGATCGTGCTCGACACGGCGGGCGGGGCGGTGTCGCTGGTCCTGCCCACCCTGCTCGGCCGGCTCGGGATCGACGTGCTCACCGTCAACAACCGGCTCAGTGAGACGGCGGCCGGCGGGACGGTCGCCGATCACATGCGGGATCTCGAACGGCTGGGCGAGCTGGTGTCGAGCTCCCGGGCCGCCTTCGGGGTCCGGTTCGATCAGGTCGGCGAGCGCCTGGTCCTGGTCGACGAGCAGGGTCACCTCATCCAGGACGACCGGGCGTTGCTGGTGGTGCTCGACCTCGTCGCCGCAGAGCGGCGCGGCGGCCGGATCGCCTTGCCGGTCACGACGACCCGGGTGGCCGAGCGGGTGACCGGCTTCCACGGCACCGAGGTGCTCTGGGTGTCGACCGCGTCCGATGACCTGACCCGGTCCGCGGCACAGGACGGGGTGGTGTTCGCTGGTGACGGGCGTGGCGGCTTCGTGATACCCGAGTTCTCACCGGCCCTGGACGCGATCGCGGCCTTCGTCCGACTGCTGGGGCTGGTGGCCCGCACCCGGCTCACGCTGTCTCAGATCGACGCGCGGATCCCGCACGCCCATCTCGTGCGCCGGTCCGTGCCGACGCCCTGGTCGGTGAAGGGCGCCGTCATGCGGACGGTGCTGGAGGCGGCCGGGGACCGTCGCATCGAGACCACGGACGGTGTACGCATCGTCGAGGCCGACGGTCGCTGGGCTCTCGTCCTGCCCGATCCTGCCGAGGCGGTCACCCATATCTGGGCAGAGGGCAACGGGGCCGGTGCGGCCGCCGATCTGCTCACGCAGTGGGCCGAGGTCGTCGAGCACACGCAACCCTGAGCCAAGGGGCCAGCTGAGGCAGGATGGTCGGGTGTCGACCGTCCGCCCCGATGCGCCTGCGCCTGACTCCGCGCCGACGCCGACCCGGCGTGTGGACGCGTCCATGTCGCTGCTTGTCGACATGATGACCAACACGCTGGACGAGGCGTACGCCGAACGGGCCGCCCGCAGGACTGGCGAGGCGGAGCCGGTACCCGAATCGGCGTCGGCGAGCGGTCGTAGCCGCACCCTGGCCGGCTTCGCGGTGCTCGTTGCGCTGGGGTTGCTGACCGGCACCGCCATCGCTCAGGTGCGCCAGCGCCAGGAGGTCGGCACCGGGCTGCGGGCCGACCTTGCGGCGCAGGCCCGGGACCGCACCGCGCAGACCGACGCGCTGGCTGGTCAGACGGACCTGCTGCGGGCCGAGGTCACGGCGATCCGGGAGGCGGCGCTCAGCGCCGACGCGGCGGGTCGCGCCTTGACGGCCCAGCTGACGGCGCTGGGACTGGCGAGCGGCACCACGCCGGTGAGAGGTCCGGGCATCGTCGTGACAGTGCAGGACGCCCCCGCCGGGACGTCGAAACAGACCGACCCCTTGCGTCCCGGAACGGCGCCGGAGGGACGGGTCCAGGACCGGGACCTGCAGGATGTCGTCAACGGGCTGTGGACGGCGGGCGCCGAAGCGGTGGCCGTCAACGGTCAGCGGCTGACGGCGCTGACCGCGATCCGTAGCGCAGGCGATGCCATCCTGGTCGACCTGCGGCCACTGACGCCGCCGTACGTCGTTGCCGCGGTGGGGGACCCCGAGAAGCTCGAGCTGGCCTTCATCGACGGTCCGAGCGGGCGTCGCCTGCAGACGTTCAGCTCGCTGTACGGCATCACCTTCGAGGTGCGCCGTGAGAAGGAGCTGTCACTGGCCGGTGCAGCGGCGCCGGATCTGCGGGCGGCATCGCCGGCACCCGGGGGCGGCTCGTGATCCCGGCCCTGGCGCTCGTGCTGGGCGTCACGCTCGGGCTGGTGCTCGAGCCCACGGTGCCGGCCGCTCTGCAGCCCTACCTGCCGATCGCGGTGGTGGCGGCCCTCGACGCCGTCTTCGGCGCAGTCCGGGCCCAGCTCGAGGGGATCTTCGACGACCGGGTGTTCGTTGTGTCGTTCGTGAGCAACGTCCTCGTCGCCGCCCTGGTGGTGTTCCTCGGTGACCAGCTCGGGGTGGGCGGTCAGCTCTCCACCGGTGTCGTGGTGGTCCTCGGCATCCGGATCTTCAGCAATGCGGCGGCGATCCGCCGGCGGGTCTTCCACGCATGAACGAGGCCGGGATGCGGACCCAGCCCGACGACGACGACGAACGGACATCGGACGTCGTACGTCGGCTGCTCACCCCGCGGCTGCGCCGGGTCGATCTCGCGGTCGCCGGGCTGCTCGCGGTGCTCGGCTTCGCAGCCGTCGTCCAGGTGCGCGCCACGCAGGAGGACGGTCCGCTGGCGACCGCGCGCCAGGAGGATCTGGTGCAGATCCTGGACGAGCTGACCAACCGCAACGACCGGCTGCGGGCCGAGATCGGCTCGCTCGAGCAGGCGCGTCGGGAGATCACCTCGGGCACCGACAGTTCCGCGGCCGCCCTGGCCGAGGCCCAGCGCAGGGCGCGGCTGCTCGGCGTGCTTGCCGGCACCGTGGCGGCGCGCGGTCCTGGCCTGCGCCTGACGATCACCGATGCGGACGGGCGGATCGGACCCGACGTCCTGCTCAACGCGCTCGAGGAGCTGCGCGCCGCCGGCGCCGAGGCGGTGCAGCTCGAAGGATCGGTGGCGGCAGGGGAGCAGCCCGCCTCCTCGGTCCGGGTGGTGGCGAGCACATCGTTTCTCGAGGGCGAGCAGGGTGGCGTCGTCGTGGACGGGCAGCTGCTCCGCCCGCCTTACCGGTTCCTGGTCGTTGGCGACGCCCCGACCCTCGCGACCGCGCTCACCATTCCCGGTGGGGTGGTCGACGACGTCGCGCAGCGTGGCGGCCGAGCCGTCATCGAGCGCAGCGAGGACGTCCTGGTGGGCGCCTTGCGGCCACTCGGCGAGCCTCGTTACGCTCGGCCGGCCGGTTAGCCGGTTTCCGGTTCCGCATCCGCCAAGCCAGAAGGGCCCTTCGTGCCGACCGAGAACCTTCGCTACACCGCCGAACACGAGTGGGTCCAGGTCATCGACAGTGACGGCGACGCCGTCCTGCGCATCGGGATCACGGACTACGCCCAGGAGGCGCTCGGCGACATCGTGTTCGTGACGTTGCCGGCCGTCGGCACCGAGCTGACCGCCGGCCAGACGCTCGGGGAGGTCGAGAGCACCAAGAGCGTGTCTGACATCTACGCCCCGGTGTCGGGCAGGGTGTCAGCCCGCAACGAGCAGCTCGACACCTCGCCGGAGCTGGTGAACGCTGATCCGCTGGGAGCCGGCTGGATGCTCGAGATCGCTCCGGCAGGAACTGTCGACGAGGTGCTCGCGCAGGCCACGCTGCTCGACGCGGAGCAGTACCAGGCGCTGGTGGACGGCGCTTCCTGACCGCACTGTCGACCTGATCTCGGGTACGGGTCGCGCTGGCCCCCTGGGTCGGTTGACCCTGCACCGACCGGCCGACTAGGTTCGCGCTCTCCGACAGTCGGTGCGCGCGGGGGCGGCACGAGGCCTCGATCCGAGCACCACCACCCGGGAGGCGGCGAAACCGTGTTCTGCAACCAGTGCGGCCATCAGAACCCGGACGGGAGCCGCTTCTGCGCCCGGTGCGGCGCGGCGCTGACCCGACCGGGTGCTGAGCGGGCCGCCGAGAGCACCTCGACCATCTCGTTGGCGGCGCTCGAGGGAGCCCTCGAGGCCGAGCCGGGGACCACGCCGGTCGAGAGCGCCGGCGGGGCCGAGGAGAGCGGGGCGCTGGAGGCGCTGCCGCCCGGCAGCGCCCTGCTCGTCGTGAAGCGTGGTCCCAACGCGGGCAGCCGCTTCCTGCTGGATTCCGACACGACCACGGCCGGGCGGCACCCGGAGTCCGACATCTTCCTCGACGACGTGACCGTCTCGCGGCGTCATGCCGAATTCGTCCGCGAGGCGGGCGGCTTCCTGGTCCGCGACGTCGGCAGTCTGAACGGCACCTACCTCAACCGGGAACGGATCGACGCGGCTGGCCTGGCCGGTGGTGACGAGGTGCAGATCGGCAAGTACCGCCTCGTCTTCCTGGTGGGGACGCGCGGCGGCGAGGCGTGAGCGCAGGCCTCGACGTGGCCGGTGGCCTGCCCGCCCGGGCGTTCATGAGCATCGGTGAGGTCCTGGGCCAGCTGCGGCCTGAGTTCTCCGACATCACGATCTCCAAGATCCGCTTCCTGGAGGCCGAGGGGCTGGTCGAGCCCGAACGGACGTCCTCGGGTTATCGCAAGTTCTCGCGCGAGGACCTCGGCCGGCTGCGCTACGTCCTGGCGGCTCAGCGTGACCACTACCTGCCACTGCGGGTCATCAAGGAGCACCTGGACGCGATCGACCGCGGGTTCGACCCGCCGTCGCTCGGTGACGCGGGACCGCGGCTGCCCAGAGCGCTGATTGCCGCTGACGGCCTTCCCGGGCCGGAGGCCTTCGTGCCCGACGTCAGCGAGATCCGGCTGTCCCGTAAGGAGTTGATGAGTGCCGCCGGACTGATGCCGGATCAGCTGGACCAGCTCGAGCAGTACGGCCTGCTGGGGCCCCGGGAGGGCGGAAGCCACTACGACGGGGACGCGCTCGTTGTGGCCAAGACGGTCGCTGAGATGGCCCGGTTCGGCATCGAGGCCCGGCATCTGCGCCCCTTCAAGTCGGCCGCCGAACGCGAGATCGGTCTGGTCGAGCAGGTGGTCACGCCGCTCGTCCGGCAGCGGAACCCCGAAGCCCGTGCGCGCGCCGAGGAGGTTTCCCGCGAGCTCGCGGCACTGTCGGTGAAGCTCCACGCGACGCTCGTGCGCGCCGGCCTGGGACCGGGCCTGCGGCGCTGATCCGGTCGCCGGCTGCGCCCGCCGGAGTAGGCTCGGTCCGACACCCCGAGGGCTGGCTGCCACGTCGCAGCCATGGCCCGGAACACCAGGAGGAGCTGTGGATGAGGCCGCCGGGGAAGGCACCTCGTTGTCCGAGCTCAGCGTCGTGGGCGTTCGGGTGGAGCTGCCCAGCCAGCAGCCGATCGTGCTGCTGAAGGAGGTCGACGGCGACCGCTACCTGCCGATCTGGATCGGGGCGGTGGAAGCCACCGCGATCGCCTTCGCCCAGCAGGGGGTGGTCACCGCCCGGCCGATGACCCACGACCTCATGCGGGACCTGCTGAAGGCGTTCGAGCGCACCCTGCAGACCGTCACCATCACCGAGTTGCGCGAGGGCGTCTTCTACGCGGAGCTGGGTTTCGAGGGCGGGGTGACGGTCAGCGCTCGGCCCTCGGATGCGATCGCCCTCGCCATCCGCAGCGGCGCTGTCATCCGTAGCAGGCAGGCTGTGCTCGACGAGGCCGGGATCGCCATCCCGGACGAGCAGGAGGACGAGGTCGAGAAGTTCCG
>JAHWJP010000188.1 GCA_019348355.1 Actinomycetota bacterium | reverse complement strand
CATCCTCGGAGAACCCACAGGAGCGGAGGCCCCGCCCCGTTATGGCATCACTTTCTACTGGTGGTCGTCAGGCCACGACCAGCCGTTCAGCCGCCCGATGAAGTCGTGGAACGGGGTGCCCTCGTAGCGTCCTCGAAGGGCGGGACCCCCGCCTCATGGAGGGCCACCAACGCCGGGTGCACCCCCGCGACAAACGCATCCAGTGCGTGGGCGATGTCCTGGAGGGCGCTGCTGTGCGGCGTGCCCGGTAGTCGCCGTTGGGAGGGCTCGCGGCTGGCGCGGTCGTAGAGCCGGGCGGTCCGTGTCAGCTCCTCCTGTCCGACGGGCGCGCTCGCTCGCGCGGCTCGGCGACGCCCGGGGACGCCGGCAGGTCATGTGCTCTCCCGCGCCGGGGCGGAGCGCGCGCGCAGCGGCCCGGGCCGTCGGACTGGCGCACCGGCCGCCCCCGCGTCGTCAACTGCACGCCGTGCGCAACAATCCTCGCAAGCGGCTCGCTACACGGCGGCGTCGCCCACGGGACGCCTGCAATCAACCGGGCGCTCTTGGCGGCAAGAACCGCAGCGGCAAGAACCGCAGCGACGAGGCGGCCGACCCGGGCACCGCTAGACCAGCGGGCGCGCCGACCGGCGCGACCGGCAGCGGGACCGGCCGTCTGGCTGTCCCAGCAACAGCAGCAACAGCAGCAGCAGGAGGAGGACTGAGTGCGGATCGGCATACCCCGGGAGTCACGCCCGGGCGAGACCCTGGTGGCCGCCACGGCCAAGACGGCCGGACAGCTCCTCGCGCTCGGCTACGAGGTCGTGGTGGAGACGGGCGCCGGCGAGGCCGCCGACCAGCCGGACGCCGCCTACCAGGCTGCGGGGGTGCGGGTCGTCAGCACCACCGAGGCGTGGTCCAGCGACGTGGTGGTGAAGGTCGCGGCGCCGACCGAGCAGGAGGTCGCGCTGCTGCGCCCGGAGGCCACGCTCGTCGCCCTGCTGGCGCCTGCTCGCACCCCCGAGCTGCTGAGCCGGCTCCAGGCCGCGGGGGTGACCGCGTTGGCCATGGACGCCGTGCCGCGCATCTCCCGGGCCCAGTCGATGGACGTGCTGTCGTCCATGGCCAACGTCGCCGGGTACCGCGCCGTGATCGAGGCTGCGCACGAGTTCGGCCGCCAGTTCACCGGCCAGGTCACCGCGGCCGGCAAGGTCCCGCCGGCGCGGGTCTTCGTCGTCGGCGCAGGTGTCGCCGGCCTGGCCGCGGTCGGCGCCGCCGGGTCGCTGGGCGCCGTGGTGCGCGCGTTCGACGTGCGCCCGGAGGTCGGTGAGCAGGTGGAGTCGATGGGCGCCGAGTTCGTCACGGTGGAGATGGAGCAGCAGACGAGCTCCGACGGCTACGCCAAGGAGATGACCGCCGCCCAGCAGGCCGCCACCGCCGCCATGTACGACGAGGAGGCGCGCGCCGCGGACATCGTCATCACCACCGCGCTCATCCCCGGTCGGCCCGCCCCTCGGCTGATCACCGCCGAGACCGTGCGCGGCATGCGCCCCGGCTCGGTGATCGTCGACATGGCCGCAGGCACCGGCGGCAACGTCGAGCTGACCCAGCCGGACGAGAAGGTCGTCGTCGACGGCGTGAAGGTCCTGGGGTACACCGACCTCGCCGGCCGGCTCGCGGCGCAGACCAGCCAGCTCTACGGCACCAACATCGTCAACCTGTTCAAGCTGCTGACTCCGGCCGGCGGCGGCCGGCTCGTCCTCGACATGGACGACGTCGTGCAGCGGGGCGTCACCGTGGTCCTGCGGGGCCAGGCGATGTGGCCGCCGCCGCCGGTGCAGGTCAGCGCCGCTCCGGCCGCCCCCGCCGCGGCACCTGCCCCGGCGCCCGAGGCCGCCGAGACGGCGCCGCCTGCGCGAGGACGCGCTCTCTACGGCGCCGTGCTGGCTGCCGTGCTGTTCGCCGTGCTGGCGGCGTTCGCGCCCTCGGCGTTCCTGTCGCACTTCACGGTTTTCGCGCTCGCGATCTTCGTCGGCTACTACGTCATCCGCAGCGTGGCCCCGGCGCTGCACACGCCCCTCATGAGCACCACCAACGCCATCTCCGGGATCATCCTGGTCGGCGGCATGCAGCAGGTGGGCAGCACCGACCTCCTCGTCTCGGCCCTGGCCGTGGTCGCCGTCGTCTTCGCCAGCATCAACATCTTCGGCGGCTTCGTGGTCACCGACCGGATGCTCACCATGTTCCGGAAGGCCTGACCCGTGACCGAGTTCCTCACGTCGGAGCGGCCCAGCTCGATCGTCCAGGGCGCCTACCTGGTCGCCGCGGTCCTGTTCATCGCCGCCCTGGCCGGGCTCTCCAAGCACGAGACGGCGAAGCGGGGCAACGCCGCGGGCATGGTCGGCATGGTCATCGCGCTGCTGGCCACCCTGCTGCTCGTCGCGCGGCGGGCCGAGCTGCCCGACCCCGACGGCGAGTGGCGCGGGATCGGCGCGACCCTCGGGCTCATCGGCGGCGCGGTCGTGGTCGGCGCACTGATCGGTGCGTGGCGGGCCCGCACGGTGGCCATGACCGGCATGCCCGAGCTCATCGCGCTGCTGAACGCCTTCGTCGGCATCGCCGCCGTGCTCGTCGGCTACAACAGCTACTTCGAGCCGGGTGAGCTGTCGTCGACGTCGGAGGGCGTGCACCTCGTCGAGGTCTACCTCGGCGTCTTCATCGGTGCGGTGACCTTCACCGGGTCGATCGTGGCCTGGGCGAAGCTCAGCGAGCGGATGCGTTCTGCACCCCTGGTGCTCCCTACCCGCCACCTGCTCAACCTCGTCGTCCTGCTCGTCTCGCTCGGCCTGGCCGTCTGGTTCGTGGTGGACGGCGGCGAGATCGCCGACGGGGTGGCGCGCGGCGTCGTCCCGCTGGGGATCATGACGGTGCTGTCGCTGTTCCTGGGCTTCCACCTGGTCGCTGCGATCGGTGGCGGCGACATGCCGGTCGTGGTGTCGGTCGTGAACTCCTACTCGGGCTGGGCCGCGGCTGCGGCGGGCTTCATGCTCGGCAACGACCTGCTGATCATCACGGGTGCGCTCGTGGGTGCCTCAGGCGCGATCCTCAGCTACATCATGTGCAAGGCCATGGGGCGCTCCTTCGTCGCGGTCGTCGCCGGCGGCTTCGGCTCGGACGGCGAGGTCTCAGGTGAGGCGCGCGATTACGGCCAGCACCAGGAGATCCAGCCGGCGCAGGCGGCCGAGATGCTCGCCGGGGCCAAGTCCGTCGTCATCACCCCGGGCTACGGCATGGCGGTCGCACAGGCGCAGCACCCGGTCGCAGAGCTGACCGCGAAGTTGCGGGCCAAGGGCGTCGACGTCCGCTTCGGCATCCACCCGGTCGCCGGCCGGCTGCCCGGGCACATGAACGTCCTCCTCGCCGAGGCCAAGGTGCCCTACGACATCGTGCTGGAGATGGACGAGATCAACGCCGACTTCCCGCAGACGGACGTCGTGCTGGTGATCGGCGCCAACGACACCGTCAACCCCGCCGCCAACGACGAGCCGGGCTCGCCCATCGCGGGAATGCCGGTACTCGAGGTCTGGAACGCCCGCGACGTCATCGTCTTCAAGCGCTCCATGGCCACCGGCTACGCCGGCGTGCAGAATCCGTTGTTCTTCCGCGACAACGCCAGGATGCTGTTCGGGGACGCCAAGGACCGCGTGCAGGAGATCGCCCGCAGCCTGACCTGAGCCGATGTCGCGCGGCGGCGCCGCTGACGGTCGCCGCCCGTGCTGACCTGCCCCGGCCGCAGCGCCCCTTGTGAGCCGCCTTGACCAGGACGCCGCCACACGCAGTAGCCGCACTGCACAGGCCACGTCAGCCGCAGCCCCTCAGCGCGGCGGCGGGGTCGCAACGAGTACGACATCGGCCGCAGACGCCCCCGCTACCGACCCGCACCCCGGGATCAGCAGCCGGAGCTGACCGCTCTTCCGTCAGGCGAGGCGTCTCCCGATACGCCACCGAAGGCTTTGAGGAGGTCGACTACCTCGGCGGCTGACGACATGCTCTCCCCCGACACCTACCAGCACGTCATGCCCCTACTGGCGCGGGGGGGCTGCCGAACGCATGGGCGACACGCTCACCGACCAAGCCACCCGCGACTACATCGCCCGACGCCAGGCCGAGGGCA
>JAHWJP010000187.1 GCA_019348355.1 Actinomycetota bacterium | reverse complement strand
GCACCACCGATCCGCAGCAGATCATGGTGCAGAAGCTGCTGCTCTACGTGCTGCCACTGTCCTTCGCCGTCTCCGGCGTGTTCTTCCCGATCGGCGTCCTGCTGTACTGGCTGACCACCAACGTGTGGTCGATGGGCCAGCAGGCATGGGTGATCAAGCGGATGCCGCCGCCCAACCTCGGGGCCGCCGATGCCGGTCCGAAGGGCGTCAGCCTGAGCAAGGAGCCGCCGGGCGGCAAGGGTCCGCAGGGCCCGAAGGGCAAGGGGCCCAAAGGCAAGGGTCCCCAGGGCAAGGGGCCGCAGGCAGCCAAGTCCAAGCCCGAGAGCCCGAAGGGCGGGAGTCCGAACGGCGGGGACCCCGATCCGGCCGGCCGGTCGGTGCCGGCGGGAGTCGGCGGGCGAGCGGCCGCCGGGGCGGCCAAGGCGCCTGCGCCGCGGCAAGGCAACCGCGCGTCGGCTGGAAGCCGCAAGAACAAGAACCGCCGCGGCGGTCGGCGCTAGCCTTCCCCGCGGACCCGCCGACTGCCGTCCGCGCGTGGACCCGCGGGCAGTGCGCCCGCCCCGAGCCGTACGACCCCGATGCGAAGGATCCCTGTGACTGAGCCAGACAACGCCGACACCGGTTCTGCCGAGGCAGGGCCGGGTTCCGCCGAGAAGACCGCCACCCTGACCGGGCCGGAGCTGCTCGTCCGGGAGGGCGACATCGCCGGGGACTACCTCGAGCGCCTGCTCGACATCGCCGATGTCGACGGTGACATCGACATGGACGTCGAGGGCGAGCGGTCAATCGTCGCGATCGTCGGCGACGGCCTGGATGCCCTCGTCGGCCAGCACGGTCAGGTTCTCGAGGCGGTGCAGGAGCTGACCCGCCTGGCTGTCGTACGTGAAACCGGCGTCCGAAGCCGGCTCATGCTCGACATCGGCGGCTGGCGGGCGGCCCGCAAGAACGAGCTTTCCGAGATCGGTGCCCGCGCCGCGAAGCGCTGCGTCGAGTCCGGCGAGCCGGTCAAGCTGGCGCCGATGACGCCGTTCGAGCGCAAGGTCGTGCACGACGCGGTCGCCGCGGTGGACGGCGTGCGCAGTGAGTCCGAGGGCGTCGAGCCCGAGCGCCGCGTGGTGGTCGTCCCCCATTCCGGTTGATGATGGCCGCTTGATGCCCCTGCTGACCGGTCGTCCGGCCGCGCCCGAGCAGGCGTCGGTCGTCTTCGGCCCGGCGCTCCCGACCATCGAGCGCTACGCCACGCTGCTCGCCGGCGTCGGGGTTGAACACGGGCTGCTGGGACCCCGGGAGGCGCCGCGGCTGTGGGAGCGGCACCTGCTGAACTGCGCCGGCCTTGCCGACCTGCTCGAGCCGGGACAGGTCGTCGCCGACCTGGGCTCCGGCGCCGGCCTGCCGGGCATCGTGCTGGCCGTGATGCGGCCCGACGTCACGGTGGTGCTGATCGAGCCGCTGTTGCGCCGCGCGAGCTTTCTCGAGCGGGCCGTCGCCGAGCTCGGCCTGCGCACCGCTGTCGTACGCCGGGCCCGCGCCGAGGAGCTGGCCGGTCGGCTGGTCGTCGACGTCGTCACCGCCCGGGCAGTCGCCCCGCTCGACCGGCTCGCTGGCTGGGCGCTGCCGCTGCTCTCGCCCGGTGGCCGGCTGCTCGCGCTCAAAGGCGAGCGCGCCGACAGCGAGCTGGCCGGTGCGGGCGCGGCACTGAAGGCGGCCGGAGCCGGGCGCAGCGAGGTGGTCACCGTCGGGACCGGGCGAAGTGAGGCGCGGGTCGTCGTGGTCCACCGAGACGATCGGGACCGGCGTTGAACGGGCTCGGCTGGCCGGGACGCCCCCGGCGCGGTGCGCATGCAGGCGCGCCCGCCGGCCCCACCCGCCCGCCCGGGCGCCGTGTGGTGGGTGAGCCGGCGCCGGCCGACACGCCTGCGCCGGCCGCTGAGCCCACGCAGGGCGCACCCCAGGCCGCACCGCTCCCGCCACTGCCTGCGGTTCTCCCACCGCAGCTGCGCACCGGACCCGACGCGCCGGTCGCGCCGGTCGTGGTCATCGCCCCGGTCGCTCCGGTGGCACCAGCCGACCTCGTCCCGGTCGCTGACGCCGAACCCGCGGTCGAGCGGATCCGGGCGGTGCTGCGCGAGCAGGAGCCGGCCCCCCGTACCAGCTCCGACGACGACCTGCCGATCGGCGCACAGGCAGCTGCGGCCGTACGCGCCCTCAATCCCGGCGGGCGCTACGACTTCCCGCCGCCGACCCGCCGCCGGATCATCACCGTCGCGAACCAGAAGGGAGGCGTCGGCAAGACGACGAGCACCGTCAACCTCGCGGCGGCGCTCGCCATGCACGGAGCGAAGGTCCTCGTCATCGACCTCGACCCCCAGGGCAACTGCTCCACCGGGCTCGGGGTGCCGCACCACGTCGGGACCGCCAACATCTACGACGTGCTCATCGACGGGGCGGCGATCGCGGAGGTCGTGCAGCCCGCTGAGGGCGTGCCGGACCTGTGGTGCGTGCCCGCGACGATCGACCTGGCCGGCGCCGAGATCGAGCTGGTCAGTGTCGTCGCCCGGGAGAGCCGGCTGCAGCGGGCCATCGAGGCTCATTGCGCTGGACCGGGCGCCGACCTCGACTACGTGCTGGTCGACTGTCCGCCCTCGCTCGGGCTGCTGACCGTCAACGCGATGGTCGCGACGCAGGAGCTGCTTATCCCGATCCAGTGCGAGTACTACGCGCTCGAAGGGCTCGGCCAGCTGCTTGCGAACGTCGAACTGGTGCGGGCCCACCTCAACCCGGCGTTGCACGTCTCGACGATCCTGCTCACGATGTACGACTCCCGGACCCGGCTCGCCGACCAGGTCGCGCAGGAGGTGCGCAGCCACTTCGGGGACACGGTGCTGACCACCTCGATCCCGCGCAGCGTCCGGGTGTCCGAGGCTCCGGGCTACGGCCAGTCGGTCGTGACCTACGACCCCGGCTCGCGGGGCGCGCTCGCCTACGTCGAGGCGGCCCGGGAGATCGCCGAGCGCGGTTCCGCGGTGACGTCGTGACCGGACCACGTCGTACGGGTGGGCTCGGCCGCGGGCTCGGCGCCCTCATCCCCGGTGGGCCGCCTGTGTCGCGGGCCACGGACAGCGCGCCGGGAGCGGTGCCGGTGGTGGCGGGCGCGCGGTTCGCCGAGCTGCCGCTGGAGGCGATCACCCCGAACCCGCTGCAGCCGCGTACATCCTTCGACCCCGATTCACTCGCCGAGCTGGTCACGTCCATCCGCGAGGTCGGGCTGCTGCAGCCGGTCGTGGTGCGCGACATCGCGCCCGGCCCGGACGGGACCGCGCGCTATGAGCTCGTGATGGGCGAGCGGCGCTGGCGCGCGTCGAAAGAGGCTGCCACCGGGACGATCCCGGCCATCGTGCGGGAGACCGACGACGACGCGATGCTGCGCGACGCCCTGCTGGAGAACCTGCACCGCGAGCAGCTGAACCCGCTCGAGGAGGCTGCGGCCTACCAGCAGTTGCTGCACGAGTTCGGCGCGACGCACGAGGAGCTGGCGCTGCGGATCGGGCGCTCGCGCCCGCAGATCTCCAACACGATCCGGCTGTTGCAGCTGCCGGTCCCGGTGCAGCGGCGGGTGGCCGCCGGGGTGCTGTCAGCGGGGCACGCGCGCGCGATCTTGGGGTTGACGACGGCCGCCGCGCAGGAGGTGATGGCGGCCCGGGTCGTTGCCGAGGGGATGACCGTGCGCGGCGTCGAGGAGGCCGTGCAACTGGCCCTGCGGGAGCCGGAGGCCGACGGGGCGCCGCGCCGGCCGGCTGCGAAGCGCCCTGTCCCGGCTCGGCTGGGCGAGGTCGCCGACCGGCTGTCCGACCGGCTCGAAACCCGCGTCAAGGTCGACCTGGGCAAGTCCCGCGGGAAGGTGACGATCGAGTTCGCCTCGCTGGACGACCTCGAGCGGATCGTCGCCGTCATCGACGCCGGCGGTCGGGATCACTCCTCGCCTGAGTAACGCTCCCAGGCGGACTGCTTGGTCATGCCCAGTGCTTGGCCGATACGGCTCCAGGTGACTCCGCGGTCACGCAGCGCTCGGACCGCAACGGCGGCCTCGCGGTCGACCTGCTGACGGGATCGATGCAGCGCGACCATTCGCTGTATCGCTTGCTCGATGGGCGC
>JAHWJP010000012.1:34275-40193 GCA_019348355.1 Actinomycetota bacterium | reverse complement strand
GTCAAGCCCAAAGAAGCTTGCGCAAAGGGCTTTTGGCATTCTTGGAACCCGTGCGATGGACTCAAGACGGCATTCCACATCAGTGGTGGACACCGCCTGCCAGTTCCCCGTAAGTAGGTAGTTCTGCTCTTACCCCACCCGCACCCCGGGGGTCATCCTGCTGACATGAACGCCACTGTCCTGTCGCCCGACCCCACCCGCTGCCCCGACTGCCGCGCCGCGCTGACGCGACCGGGAGCCTGCGGCGCCTGTGGACTCACACTCGCCGGACCGCCGGCCGTACGCCTGTGGGAGGTCGACACCGAGTTACTTCGCCTCGACGCCACGCGCAGCACGTTGCAGGCAGAGCGCAGAGGGCTGCTCGCTGCACTGCATGGCAGCCACGTGCCGGTGCCCACCACTGCCGACCCGGAATGGCAACTCGCCGCGAGTCCGCCTGCCCCACGCCGGGAGTGGACCCCCAAGCGAGTCCAGAACGTCCTGCTCGGCCTCGGCGGCCTGCTGCTCGCCGTCGCGGCCGTCGTCTTCACAGCGGTCACCTACGACCGGCTCGGAGCCGGCGGCCGGGCCGCGGTCCTGGTGGCACTCACCCTGGCCGCAGGCGCCGCTGCGCCGGCGGCTCGCAGACGCGGCCTGTCCGCCACCGCCGAGACCCTGGGCGCGCTCACCCTCGTCCTGGCCGCGCTCGACGCCTACGGCCTGCGCACGCTCGGCCTCGCGAGCGATGCCGACCCACTCTCCTTCGCCGCGGGCAGCGCTGCGGTGCTGGCCGTGGCCGCCGGCGCATACGCCTGGTTCGTGCCACTGCGCATCATGCACACGGCGGCGGTCGTGCTCACCCAGCTGCCGGTCCTGCTGCTGCTTGTGCGTCACGACGCCTCCGCCGCGACCACCGGGCTGGTCCTGGCAGCGCTGGCAGCCGCCGACCTGGCCGTGCTCGCCGGAATCCGCGGCCACGTGACCAGCGACGCACGGACGACGCTCGTCGCCTGCGGCAGCACCGTCTCCATCGTCGGACTGCTCCTATCCCTCGGCGCAGCAGGCGAGCCCGACCCCCGCCGCGCCGCAGCCGCCCTGCTGGCGCACGCCACCGTGCTCGGCGTCGCCGCACTGCTGGTGCGCGACAACACCCTTCGAGCACTGCTCGCCGGTGCCCCCGTCCCACTGCTCGCGGTCGCCGCGTTCGCACTTGTGCGGACCGGCTTGCCGGACGACCAGCACCCGCTCGTCCCGGCCGCCATCGCCCTGCTGGCGGCCCTGCTCGCCGCCCAGCTCCCCCGCGCCTGGCGTCCCGGACCGCTCGCCGGCTCGTTGCTGGTCAGCGCTGTCGCAGTGCTGGCCGTCGGTGAGCAGATCGCCACCGGACTGCTCCTGCCGCTGACCTGGCTCGCCGCCCCGTGGAGCCTGGCGGACGGCGCCGGCGCCCGGGCGGCGGTCGGCCCGGACTCGACCTGGCAGGGCACGGTCGACACGATGGTCGTCCTGACGGCGACCGCCCTCACCGTCGGTGCGGCCGCCTTGGCTCTGGACCGCGTGCGTACGGCGGTGGCCGGCGCCGCCGCGCTGGCTGCTGCCGCGGTGGTGCTGCTGCCGCTCGGCCTCGACCTTCCCTACCCGGCCGGCCTCGCTGTGCTGCTCACTCTCGCCGCCCTGCTCGGCGCCGCCGCCGCGGCGCTGCTGCCGAGGCACCCCGACGCCGGGCTCGCGGTGGCCGGCGTCGCCACGGTTGTCGCCCTGCTGGCCGCCGTCTGGTCCACCGCCGACCGCGAGGCCAGCCTGGTCGTGCTGCCGCTGACCGCGCTGTTGATGGCCGCGCTGTCGGTCTCCCCGCGCCTGCCCGCACGAGCAGGCGGTGCCGCCGTCGCCGTCGCCGGTGGGCTGGGCACGGCCGCCCTCGCCGCAACGGGAGCCGCCTCGGGGCTCGCCGCCGACCAGATCGGCGGGCTGCTGCTGCTCGCCGTCGCGACCCTGCTCGGCCTCGCCGCCGTACCCGCCCTCGAACCCACCCGTCGCCTCGGCGCCGAGATCGCCGCAAGCGCAGCAGCCCTCATCGCCGCAATGCTCGCCATCGACGACGCCGGCTGGCTGTCCTGGGTGCTCGCCGGTGCCGGCCTGCTGGCCCTTGCCACCGCCCTGCGCCCGGACCGCCGCCGGATCGCGGGCGGCGGGGCGTTGCTGCTCGCTGCATCGTCCTGGGTGCGCCTGGCAGATGCGGAGGTGACAGCGCCGGAGCCGTACGTCGTGCCGCTTGCGATCGTGGGCCTCGCCCTCGGGCACCTGCGGCTGCGGGCAGTGCCCAGCACGCGCTCCTGGCAGGCGTACGGAGCAGGTCTGTCGCTCCTGCTGCTGCCGAGCCTGCTGGCCTCCTTCGACGACGAGAGCCTCACCCGGCCCCTGCTGCTCGGCCTCGCGGCCCTGGCCGTGCTGCTGCTCGGGGCGCGCTTCGGCCTGCAGGCGCCGCTCGCCCTCGGTGGCGCGGTCCTGGCCCTCGACGCCCTGCAGCTGCTCGCGCCGTACGCCACCGCGCTGCCCCGCTGGATGTCACTCGGCGCCGCCGGGGTGCTGCTGGTCGCGATCGGCGCGACGTACGAGCAGCGGCGCCGCGACGTCTCCCGGCTGCGCGCCGGCTACGACGCGCTGGTCTAGAGCAGTCGTTCCTGCAGCGCTGCGTCCTTCGCGCGGGCGGTGTCCGCGAGCCCGGCCTGGAAGGTCCGCATCGCCTCCCGCAGCGCCGGGTCCCCGGCGCCCAGGATGCGCACCGCCAGCAGGCCGGCGTTGCGCGCCCCGCCGATCGACACGGTGGCGACCGGCACCCCGGCCGGCATCTGCACGATCGACAGCAGTGAGTCCATCCCGTCCAGGTGGGCCAGCGGCACGGGAACACCGATGACCGGCAGCGGAGTCATCGAGGCGACCATGCCCGGCAGGTGCGCCGCCCCGCCGGCGCCGGCAATGACGACCCGCAGCCCGCGGTCGGCGGCGCCCTCGGACCACTCCAGCATGTCGCGCGGGGTGCGGTGCGCAGACAGCACGCGCACGTCGTACGGCACCTCGAACTCCTCGAGCGCTGTCGCCGCAGCCTGCAGCACCGGCCAGTCGGAGTCGCTGCCCATGACGATGCCGACCAGCGCCGTCACGTCGGCCACACCCCCTCTCGCAAATAGGCCGCACCGGCGCGGGCGCGATCCCGTACGTCCTCCAGATCCGAACCCAGCGCGGTCACGTGGCCGATCTTGCGGCCGGGCCGGATCGTCTTGCCGTAGAGGTGGACCTTCAGCGCGGGATCGCGGCCGTACAACAGGTGCAGCCGCCGGTCGAGATCGGGCGCCTCCCCGTCGCCCCCCAGCACGTTGGCCATGACCACCCACGGCGCCGTCGCCGTCGTCGCGCCCAAGGGGTAGTCGAGCACCGCCCGCAGGTGCTGCTCGAACTGCGAGGTGCGCGAGCCCTCGATCGTCCAGTGCGCCGAGTTGTGCGGGCGCATCGCGAGCTCGTTGACGACCAGGCCGTCTGCCGTCTCGAACAGCTCCACCGCGAGGATGCCGACCACGGCCAGCTCGTCGGCGAGTCGAAGCGCCAGACCCTGCGCCTCGAGCGCCAGCTCCTCCGAGAGCCCCGGCGCAGGCGCGACGACCTCGACGCAGATGCCGCCGGACTGCACCGTCTCGACGACCGGCCAGGCCGCCCCCTGGCCGTAGGGCGAGCGGGCCACGACCGCGGCGAGCTCGCGACGCAGCGGCATGAGCTGCTCGGCCACCAGGCGGATCCCACCGGCGACCACCTCGGCCGCCTCGCCCGCCGAGTGCACCACCCAGACGCCGTGCCCGTCGTAGCCACCGGTCGCCGCCTTGAGCACCAGCGGCCAGCCGATGTGCTGGGCGAACCCCTCGATGTCGCGCACCGTCGCGACGGGGGTGAACGGCGGAACGGGGACGCCGAGCGCCGCGAGCCGCTCCCGCATGACGACCTTGTCCTGCGCGTGGCGCAGGGCCGCCGACCCGGGGTGGATCGTGAGCCCGTCGTCCTCGAGCGCCTCGAGCAGCCCGCCCGGCACGTGCTCGTGGTCGAAGGTGACGACCTCGCAGCCCTGCGCGAACGCGCGCAGGTCCTCCAGCGAGGTGTGGTCGCCGACCGTCACGCCGTTGGCGACCAGCGCCGCGCTGTCGTGGGTCGCGTCGGCGAGGACCCGTAGCGAAAGGCCCAGCGCGATCGACGCCTGGTGGGTCATCCGGGAGAGCTGGCCGCCACCGACCATGCCCACGACCGGCAGCCCCATCGTGCCCCGGACGACAGGGCGGGCGGTGCGGGCTTCGTGCACGCCGTCAACCTAGCGGGCGCGGGGGGACGTCCCGACCAGCCGGGCGGACAGGCGCGCGACCGCCTGCTCGTCGACGCCGATCGTCATCGCAAGTCCGTGCGGACCGCCGTACGCGCTGTCGACGTGGTCGAGGAAGCGCTCCATCGAGTCGGCCCTCGGCCGCAGCTCGTCGGGACCGACGCCGGCAAGACCTGGGCCGTACGTCGGGGAGGCCTGCAGCCGCGCCAGCACCGCCTCGACCCGCTCGGCGCTGCGGACGTAGTCCGCGACGACCGCCTCGCGCCGCACGCCGGCCAGCGACAGCGCCAGCGCAACGACGACTCCGGTCCGGTCCTTGCCGGCCGCGCAGTGGACCAGCGCCGGCCCCGTCTCGGGGTCGGCCAGCACCTGCAGCGCGCGGGCCAGGTTGGCCGGGACGTCCTCGACGTAACCCACGTAGTAGCCGGTCATGTCGGTCCGTGAACTACCTGCCCGGTCGGTGCGGTGCGGCACGGCCCCCTCCGCCTCGACCTCGTCCGGCTCGTCCTCGACCTCTGGCAGCAGCGACAGGTGGTGGTGCCGGACCTCGGTGGCCCGCAGCGGTCCGTCGCCCTCCAGGTGCAGTTCCCCTGTGGTGCGCAGGTCGACCACGGTGCGGATGCCGATCTCCCCGGTCAGCCGCTGCACGTCGGCCACGGTGAGATCCTGCAGGTTGTCGGCCCGCAGCAGCACTCCCGTCCGGGTCGTACGGCCGTCGATGGTCGGCAGCCCCCCGACATCCCGGACGTTGGCCGCGCCCTCGAGCTCGATCCAGCTCACGCTCCACCCTTCGTTCGCAGCCGTCGGCAACTCCCAACGCTAGGCTGACTCAGTGAGTCGACCGCGGCTGGGCTGCCTGTGAGCCTGTTCTCCACCCTCATCAGCCGCGTGCGCGGACTGTTCTCGGAACTCGCGAAATTCGGCACCGTGGGCGCCTTGAGCCTCGCGGTGGACATCCTCATCTTCAACGCGGTGCTGTCCGCGACCGACAAGCCGCTGACCTCCAAGATCGTCTCCACGGTCTTCTCGGCGACCAACGCCTTCGTACTCAACCGGGCGTGGTCGTTCAAGCACCGCGAGCGCACCACCGTGCGTCGGGAGTACGGCCTGTTCTTCATCCTCAACGTGGTCGGTCTCGCGATCTCGTTACTGTGCCTGGCCACCTCGCACTACGTGCTGGGCTTCGAGTCCCGGCTCGCCGACAACATCGCCGCGAACGGTGTCGGTCTCGTGCTCAGCACGACCTTCCGCTTCTGGTCCTACCGCAAGTTCGTGTGGGCGGCGCCGACCGAGGTGCAGACAGCGGCCGACAGCGACCCAGCGGCGGCGGCCGTGCTCGGCGACGTGCGGGACGGCACCGTCTCCACCGAAGTCAGTCAGCGCGGTGCAGCAGGTACGGCGTGATCGATCGGTAACCGCGCACCGACCGCTTCCGCAGGCGTTGGAGTCCTCGGTGACCAGGCCGCTGTCCCGCAGTGCGAGCGCCTGGCGCAGCGACGCCACGTCGAGCCGGGTGAAAGCGCGCTCCCCGGTGGGGACCTCGGCGAACCCCATCGCCGTCCAGAGGGCGGTGGCCTGCTCC
>JAHWJP010000012.1:0-34175 GCA_019348355.1 Actinomycetota bacterium | reverse complement strand
CCCGGTGGGGACCTCGGCGAACCCCATCGCCGTCCAGAGGGCGGTGGCCTGCTCCACCGGGATCCCGACGGCAGCGGCGACGTCCTCCCTGGTCAGCTCGCACGGCGCACCCAGCAGCGCCTGTTCGAGCTCCATCGGGTCCACGGCGCGAGGGTACGTGCGGCCGATCGGTCGGATCTGCATGGCGGCCGGTCCCGGCGTACCGTGCCTGTCATGGCCCGGAAAAGGATGTGGACGTACGTCGCGATCCGCATCGCGGCGGGGACCGCCTTCGTGCTGGCGGCCACTGTCCTGCCCCGCGGCATACCGGCAGCCCTGGTCATCCTGATTGCCGGCGTCGTCGCCGTGACGACCTGCATGGGCGTCAACGCCGGCGGACCCGGGGAGCGGGCCGGGGCCCGGCCGCAGGACCGCTGGTTCGACTCAGTGTCCGCACCGCAGGGAGCCTGGCCGCCGTACCGCGTCGGCGAGGACGAGCCGGTGGAACTGCCCCGGTAGACCATGCAACCTGTCCGCCGGGCGTCGCGTGTGATGGGTGAGCGGCCGTCCGGCCGCATGGGGAGCGGGCCGTGAGCGCAGCAGGCAGCCAGGCGGTCGACAGCACCACGCGCGACTTCGCCGACTTCTACACCGCGACCTTCCCCGGTCTCGTCGCACAGCTTTACGCCGTCACCGGCAACCGCACCGAGGCCGAGGAGTGCGCGCAGGAGGCGTTCGTGCGGGCTTGGCCACGCTGGGAGAAGCTCTCGACCTACGACGAGCCGCGCGCCTGGGTGGTGACCGTCGGGCACCGGGTCGCCGTGAGTCGCTGGCGCCGCACCCGCACCGCCCTGACCCGCAGCCGCGCCGACCGAGCGCCGGACCCCACGCCGGGCCCCGACCCGCAGACGATGGTCCTCGTCGCAGCGTTGCGGCAACTGCCCGAGGCGCAGCGCACCGCCCTGGTCCAGCACCACATGGGCGGGATGGCGGTTGCCGAGATCGCCCGCCGTGCAGGCGTTCCGGAGGGGACCGTGAAAGCCCGCCTGTCCCGGGGCCGCATCGCCCTTGCTGCCCTGCTCGGCGATGACGACACCGGCGGCGCCTCCGCCGCGGACCCTGACCACGCGCCTACCCAGGAGGCCCGCCATGCGTGACCCCGACGACCTGCAGTCGCTGTTCGACGCGCTGTCCAGGGACGCGGCCGGTGCCGGTCCAGGTCCCCAGGCTGCGGTGGCGAGGGCGCGCGGGCGGCGCCGGATGCGGGCGTCCGCGGCCGGTCTCGCGCTGGTGCTCGTGGCCGGCGCCGGGACAGCGCTCGCCCTGCAGCCGGGCCCGCAGCAGGAGGGTCTGCGGTATGCCAGCGACCCGACGCCGTCGGCCGGGTCGAGCCCGAGCCCGAGCCAGCCGGTGACCGCATCACCGTCTACCGAGGCGTCGGTGTCACCCAGCCCGCAGCCACCCCCGTCACCGCCGGCTTCCGAGCCGACGGCACAGCCGGCACCACCTGACCGAGTGCCTGTCAGCGTCTACTACGTGGCCGACACCACGAACGGGTTGCGGCTCTACCGCGAGACCCACCTGCGTCCCAGGACACTCGGGGTGGTGCGCGACGCCGTCGCTGCGATGCTCGAGGAGGCACCCTTCGACGACGACTACGTCTCGCCGTGGGCGTCCGGGACGCGGGTGCTCGGTGCGAACATCGAGGGCGACGTCGCGATCGTCAACCTGTCGAAGGAGGCGGCCGTCACCAGTGGCGGGTCGGCCGCGGCGGAGATGGTCCTGCAGCAGCTGGTGTGGACCGTGCACGACGCCGCCACCAGCATCCGCGCGGTCCGGATCCTCATCGAGGGCGAAGCACCGGGTGACTTCTGGGGCGCGGTGTCGCTGGACGAGCCGGTGGAGCGGGCCGCATCGCAGGACGTCCTCGGCCCGGTGTGGCTCGACCTGTCAGCGGGGGCCGAGCTGAGCCGGGGGGAGAAGTTCGGCGGCGAGGCGACCGTGTTCGAGGCCACCGTGAGCTGGGAGTGGCTGAAGGGCGGTCAGGTCGTGGACGAGGGCTTCAGCACCGCCGAGGAGGGCGCACCCGGGCGCGGTGACTGGTCGGCGACCGTCGACGTGCCGCCGGGCGACTACGTGCTGCGGGCCTTCGCGAGTTCTGCCGAGAACGGCAGCCGGATGTTCGTCGACGACAAGGACGTCCGGGTCACCGGCTGAGCGCCCCGATCTTCGTGTCACAGACTTCGAGGTGGAAAGCCCGGCTCGAGAAGCCTCACACCCCGCGTGGATCAGCCCGTGGCCGGAGGGCTGGTGTCCCAGGACGTACGTGGACGATGTCACCCACGCTGTACGCCTGGCCGGCGACCACCAGCCGTCCCGCGTCGTCGACCGCCTCGGCCGGCCCGGACACCGAACGCCCGCCCGGCAGCTCGAGCCGCACCTGCCGGCCGATCGTCGAGCAGAGCGCGCGGTAGCGCTCGACCGGCTGCTCGCGCAGCACAACGGTCAGGGTCCGGAGCACCGCGCGAAGCAGCGTGTCCCGATCGGTCGTCGTCGCGTGTTCCAGCAGGAGCGAGGTGGCGCCCGCGTGCGGCAGCTCGTCGGCGCGGGTGCTCACGTTGAGGCCGATGCCGAGCACCAGAGCTCCCGGGACCGGCACCTCGGCCAGCACGCCACACACCTTGCGGTCGCCGACGAGCACGTCGTTGGGCCACTTGAGGAGCGCGTCGACCCCGGCCCGCTCGCGCAGCGCCCGAGCCACCGCGAGCCCGCCCCAGAGCGGCAGCCACGGCCAGCGGGCACCCGGCAGGTCCGGTCGGAGCAGCACCGACAAGGTCAGCCCCGCGCGGGGCGGCGAGACCCACGACCTGACGAGACGGCCCCGCCCGGCGGTCTGCTGCTCGGCGACCACCACCAGGCCGGCCGGCTCCCCGGCCCGGGCTCGCCCCGCGACCACCTCGTTGGTGGAGCCGGCGGTCGCGAGCACCTCGACCCGCCACCCGTCCGGGGCAAGGGCGCGGTCCAACGCCCGGGCGGACAGCGGCGGGCGGTCGAGGTTTTCGTACACGCTGTCCATCCTTCCTGCTGCGGACCGGCTCATTAGGCTGAGTCGATGACCGCCGCGCCCCCGCCCGACCTGCACACGACCGCGGGCAAGCTCGCGGAGCTCCGGCGGCGCAACGATGCCGCCCTGCACCCCGGGTCCGCAGCCGCCCTGGACAAGCGCCGTACCCAGGGCAAGCGCACCGCCCGTGAGCGGATCGAGGCGTTCCTCGACGGGGGCAGCTTTTGCGAGACCGACGCCCTCGCCCGGCACCGGGCCCGGGACTTCAACCTGGAGAGCAACCGCCCGACCGGCGACGGCGTGATCACCGGCTTCGGGACCGTGGACGGCCGGCCGGTCTGCGTCTTCAGCCAGGACGCGATGGTCTTCGGCGGGGCCCTCGGCGAGGTCTACGGGGAGAAGATCGTCAAGGTCATGGACCTGGCCCTCAGGACCGGCTGCCCGGTCGTCGGGCTCAACGAGGGCAGCGGCGCCCGGATCCAGGAAGGGATCATGGGCCTCGCGCTGTACGGCGACATCTTCTACCGCAACGTCATGGCCTCCGGGGTCGTCCCGCAGCTCAGCCTGATCCTCGGCAACTGCGCCGGCGGGCACGTCTACTCACCGGCCCTCACCGACTTCACGGTGATGGTCGACGGCGCCTCGGCGATGTTCATCACCGGACCCGACGTCATCAAGACGGTCACCGGCGAGGTCATCGACATGGAGGACCTCGGCGGCGCCCGGGCGCACAACTCGAAGAGCGGTGTCGCCCACTTCATGAGCGCCGACGAGCAGGAGGCCCTCGACCTCGCCAAGGTCCTGCTGTCCTATCTGCCGAGCAACAACCTCGACGAGGTGCCGCCGGTGGCAGGTGCGCCCGACGCACTCGCCGAGGAGCCCGACACCGGGCTGGACGAGTTCATCCCGGACAGCAACAACACGCCGTACGACATGCACCACGTCATCGAGCACGTGCTCGACGAGGGCGAGTTCCTCGAGGTTCAGCAGTTGTGGGCGCAGAACATGCTCTGCGGCTTCGGCCGGGTCGAGGGTCGCAGCGTCGGCGTCGTCGGAAACAATCCGATGCACTTCGCCGGCACGCTCGACATCGACGCCTCCGAGAAGGCGGCCCGTTTCGTACGCACCTGCGACGCGTTCAATCTCCCGGTGCTCACCTTCTGCGACGTCCCCGGCTTCCTGCCCGGCGTCGGCCAGGAGCACGCCGGCATCATCCGGCGCGGCGCCAAGCTGCTCTACGCCTACTCCGAGGCCACCGTGCCGAAGGTCACCGTCATCACCCGAAAGGCCTACGGCGGGGCGTATGTCGTGATGGGGAGCAAGCATCTCGGTGCCGACGTCAACCTGGCCTGGCCGACCGCGCAGGTCGCCGTCGTCGGCGCGCAGGGAGCCGTGAACATCATCCGGCGCAGGGAGATCGCCGCCTCCGACAATCCGGACAAGACCCGTGCAGAGTTCATCGAGCAGTACGAGGACACCTTCGCCACGCCGTATATCGCTGCGGAGCGCGGCTTCGTCGACGCGGTCATCGAGCCGTCGCAGACCCGCCGGGAGGTGGCCCGGGCGCTGCGGCTTCTGCGCAACAAGCGCCAGAGCTTGCCGCCGAAAAAGCACGGGAACATCCCGCTGTGACCGGTCCTGACGACGGGCCGCTGTTCACCGTCGCGCGCGGTGTTCCCACGGTCCAGGAGCTCGCGGCCCTGGTCGCGCTGCTGCGCCCCCCGAGCCACGACCCGCCGGCTCCCGCCGAGCCCGTGGTGGCTGTTGGTTTCTGGGCCGCGCGCTCGGCCGGCCTGCGCCGGCCGCTGCCCGCCGGACCCGGGGCCTGGCGCGGGTCGGCCCTCCCCCGGTGAACCGGCCCGCCCTCGGGCTGTTAGTCACCCGAGGACAGCAGCAGCGCCCCCGACTGCACGACTCGTCGTGCCATCCCGGCATACCCTCAAGGCTATGCGTACCTGGCACGTCACCACACTGGTGCTGACGATCACAGCTGTCATCACGGCATGCGGCGCCCCGCCGGCGACCGTACGGCCGCTGGCCGGGCCCACCGGCGGCACGACCACCAGCCCCTCGCCGGCCGCCTCCCCGACCCCGGTCCTGCCGAACCTGCTGCCCGGCATGCCACCCCCGTTGCAGGGCGACGACGTCTACGCCGCCACCCGGGACGGCCTCGCGCCGGCCGTGCGGGACTTCCCCGAGCTCATCTACGTCCCGAACGGCGTCTCGGACACCGTCACGGTGGTCGACGCGAAGTCCGCGACGGTCGTCGGCGAATATCCGGCGGGCGACGTGCCGCAGCACGTGGTGCCGTCCTACGACCTGAAAACCCTGTGGGTGAACAGCAGCTCGAGCAACACACTCACCCGGATGGACCCGGCCACGGGGAAGGTGATCGACACGATCGAGGTCGACGACCCGTACAACCTCTATTTCACGCCCGACGGCAAGGATGCGGTCGTCATCGCCGAGCGCCTGCGGCGGATCGACTTCCGGGATCCGGAGACGATGGAGCTCCGGGCCTCCCTGCCCACCCCCTGCAAGGGTGTCAACCACGTCGACTTCTCCGCGGACGGACGCACCTTCGTCGCCAGCTGCGAGTTCAGCGCGCAGCTGATCGAAGTCGACACCGCCGCACGCGCCATCACTCGGACGCTCGACCTGCCCCGCGGCAGCAAGCCGCAGGACGTCAAGCTCTCGCCGGACGGCGCGGTCTACTTCATCGCCGATCTGAACCGCGACGGCGTCGTGGTGCTGGACGCCGCGAGCTTCACGGAGGTCGGCTTCGTCCCCACCGGCACCGGCGCGCACGGTCTCTACACCAGCCGCGACAGCCGCGACCTCTACGTCACCAACCGGGGCGCGGGCAGCGTCTCGGTGCTCGACCTCGCCAGCCGCACGGTGCGAGCGACCTACCAGCTACCGGGCGGCGCCAGCCCCGACATGGGCAACCTGTCCGTGGACGGCACGAAGCTGTGGCTCTCCTCCCGCTACGGCTCGCAGATCTACGCCCTCGACATGACCACCGGGCAGACCACCGCCACCGTCGAGGTCGGTCAGGGGCCGCACGGCCTCACCGTCTACCCCCAGCCGGGTCGTTACTCACTGGGGCACACTGGCATCCTGCGTTGACCGACGGCCGGATCGCGACTCGTAGACTGCGACGTCCCGTACCGCCGTCCTGGGAGTTCGCCACGTGCACAAGGTCCTGATCGCCAATCGGGGCGAGATCGCGGTCCGCGTCGCCCACGCCTGCCGCGACGCCGGCCTGCGGTCGGTGGCCATCTACGCCGAGCCCGACCTCGAGGCGCTGCACGTCCGGGTCGCCGACGAGGCGTTCGCCCTCGGCGGGACGACGCCGGGTGACTCCTACCTGCAGGTCGCCAAGGTACTGCAGGCGCTCGCCGACTCGGGTGCCGACGCGGTGCACCCCGGTTACGGATTCCTCTCGGAGAACGGAGCTTTCGCGCAGGCGGTCCTCGACGCCGGTGTGACCTGGATCGGCCCGTCACCGGAGGCCATCGCCGCGCTCGGCGACAAGACGACCGCACGCCACATCGCCCTGCGGATCGGCGCCCCGCTCGCGCCCGGCACGGCCGATCCGGTGAAGGGCGTCGACGAGGTCCGCTCCTTTGTCGCCGAGCACGGCCTGCCCGTCGCCATCAAAGCGGCGTTCGGCGGCGGCGGGCGCGGTCTGAAGATCGCCCGCAAGGACGAGGAGATCGAGGAGCTGTACGAGTCGGCGGTCCGCGAGGCGGTCGCCGCCTTCGGACGTGGTGAGTGCTTCGTCGAGCGCTACCTCGACAAGCCGCGCCATGTCGAGACCCAGGTGCTCGCCGACAGCCACGGCAACGTCGTGGTGGTGGGCACCCGCGACTGCTCGCTGCAGCGCCGCTACCAGAAGGTGATCGAGGAGGCGCCCGCCCCATTCCTCACCGACGAGCAGCGCGAGCAGCTCTACGACGCCTCGAAGAAGATCATGCTCGAAGCCGGCTACGTCGGCGCCGGAACCTGCGAGTTTCTCGTCGCCCAGGACGGGATGATCTCCTTTCTCGAGGTCAACACCCGACTGCAGGTGGAGCACCCGGTCACCGAGCAGGTCACCGGTGTCGACCTCGTGCGTGAGCAGTTCCGCATCGCCGACGGGCTCGAGCTGTCCTTTCCCGATCCCGAGCCACGCGGCCACGCCTTCGAGTTCCGGATCAACGGCGAGGACGCCGGCCGGGGTTTCCTGCCCGCACCGGGCGTCGTGCGGACGTTCCGCCCGCCGTCCGGTCCAGGGGTCCGGGTGGACACCGGCGTCGAGTCGGGCTCGGTCATCGGCGGCGCCTTCGACTCGCTCCTGGCCAAGCTCATCGTGACCGGGGCCACCCGCACCGAGGCGCTCGAGCGCTCCCGCCGCGCGCTCGACGACATGCAGGTGGAGGGAATGGCGACGCTGCTCCCCTTCCACCGGAAGGTGGTTCGCGATCCCGCTTTCGCGCCTGCCTCGGAGTCAGAGCCCTTCACCGTCCACAACCGCTGGATCGAGACCGAGTTCGAGAACGACATCGAGCCCTATGCCGACGGTGGCGACCTGGCGGCGGGCAGCGAGCCGCGGCAGACATTGACGGTCGAGGTCGACGGGCGCCGGCTCGAGGTCACGCTGCCCGCCAGCTTCGGCGCCTCGTCGGGCGGCGCGGGCCCAGCACCGGCCAGCAAGAAGGAAGCGCCGCGGGCGACCAAGAAGGCCGCCGGTCCACCGGTCTCCGGCGACACCCTCACCTCGCCGATGCAGGGCACCATCGTCAAGGTCGCCGTCGAGGAGGGCGCGACGGTCGCCGCGGGCGACCTGGTCGTCGTGCTGGAGGCCATGAAGATGGAGCAGCCGATCAACGCCCACAAGGCCGGCACCATAACCGATTTCGTGTCGGCGGTGGGTGAGGTCGTCACCAGCGGCGCCGCGCTATGCACCATCAAGGAGTGATGGGCGAAGGACTGATCCGGGCTCAGCCCTCGTGCAGCATCAGCTGGCGGGCGGCCTCGGCGATCGACCCGGACAGCGACGGATAGATGGCGAAGGTGTGCGCCACCTGGTCGACCGTCAGCGCATGCTGCACCGCCAGCGACATCGACAGGATGAGCTCGCTGGCGTTCGGCGCGACGACGACCCCACCGAGCACTGTGCCCGTGCCCGGCCGGCTGAAGAACTTCACGAAGCCGTCGGTGATGCCCTGCATCTTGGCGCGGGCGTTGGTGGCGAGCGGCAGCGTCACCGTCTGCGCCGCGACGGCGCCGGACTCCACCTGCTCCTGCGTCACCCCGACGGAGGCCACTTGGGGATCGGTGAAGACGTTGGCCGCGACGGTGCCGAGCCGCAACGGAGCCACCGCTTCGCCGAGCGCATGCCACATCGCAATGCGCCCCTGCATGGCGGCGACGGAGGCGAGCATCAGCACGCCGGTGCAGTCGCCGGCGGCGTACACCCCTGGGACGTTGGTGCGGGAGACGCGGTCCACGCGTACGAATCCCGCTTCTGTCAGTGCTATCCCAGCCTCGGCCAGACCCATGCCCGAGGTGTTGGGCACCGAGCCGACGGTCAGCAGCGCGTGCGAGCCCTCGACGCACGTGCCGTCGGTCAGGTGGACGCGGACCCCGCCGGCCACCCGTTCGACGCGCGCGGCTCGCCCACGGCGGATGTCCATGCCGCGCCGCTCGAAGACCTGCTGCAGCAGCTCGGCGGCGTCGCCGTCCTCGGCGGGCAGCACGCGCTCGCGGCTTGACACGAGCGTGACCCTCGATCCGACGGCGAGGTAGGCGTGAGCGAACTCCGCCCCGGTCACGCCCGAGCCGATGACGACCAGGTGTTCGGGCAGCTGCGGCAGGTCGTAGAGCTGCCGCCAGTTCAAGATGCGCTCCACGTCCGGCTCGGCGCCGGGCAGGACCCGCGGGGACGCGCCCGTCGCGATCAGCACCACGTCCGCCTCGAGCGTCTGCCGACCGCCGTCGGTCGTCGTCACCTCGAGCGCGTGCGGTCCGGTGAACCGCGCAGAGCCGGCCAGCACCGTCACCCCTTCGCGCAGCAGCCGCCGGCCGATGTCTGCCGACTGGGCGAGGGCCAGCGCCTTGACGCGCGCGTGCACCTCCTCCACGGCCGTCGTGACCTCTCCCGTCGCGTGCACGCCCAGCCGGTCGGCCGAGGCAAGCGAGGTCATCGCCTCGCTCGTCGCGATGAACGTCTTGGACGGCACGCAGTCCGACAGCACACACTGCCCGCCGACACCGTCACGGTCGACGAGACTCACCTGCGCGCCCAGCTCGACGGCGACCAGCGCGGCCTCGTAACCCGCAGGTCCTGCCCCGACGATGGCGATGCGCGTCATCCGACCAGTGTCCAGCACACCCCGCGCACCGCGTACCGGACCGAACCTGGATAATGCGTCACATGCCTCGCCTGCGCACCGCCGCCCTGACGCTCCTGGCCGCCACCACGCTCGCCGCCTGCGGCGGAAACGACCCCGAGGCAGCCGGCGAAGGAATGACCGCACCGCTCGTGGACGCGAACGGCACCGGGAAGGGCACCGTCACCATCGCCTTCGACGACAAGGCGGCGACGGTGACCGTGAAGGCGACCGGGCTGGCCCCCGGCCTGCACGGCTTCCACGTCCACAAGACCGGGGTGTGCGAGCCGGACAGCGCGGACCCGGCCAAGCCCGAGACGAAGGGCGCTTTCCTGTCCGCCGAGGGCCATCTGGCGAAGGAGGGTCAGTCACACGGCGACCACGACGGCGACCTGCCGAGCCTGCTCGTGCAGGAGGACGGCAGCGCCGAACTCGTCGCCACCAGCGACCGGCTGACCCGAGCAGATGTGCTCGACGACGATGGCAGCGCCATCATGATCCACGAGATGCCCGACAACTTCGGCAACGTACCGGACCGCTACACGACGACCCTCGACGACACCACGAAGAAGACCGGTGATGCCGGGAGCCGCGTCGCCTGCGCCGTTCTCGAGGGCTGACCTGCTGCCTCGGTAGGGTTGCGCGCCATGGCGCTCTACGCGGCGTACGGCAGCAACCTGGATCCCGCCCAGATGCACATGCGCTGCCCCCACTCCCCGGTCGCGGGGACCGGCTGGCTCGAGGGCTGGCGGCTGACCTTCGGCGGTGAGGACCTCGGGTGGGAGGGCTCGCTGTCGACGCTCGTCCAGGCGCCCGGCGAGCACGTGTTCGTCGGCATCTACGACATGACCGACGCCGATGCTGCGGAGCTCGACGCCTGGGAGGGCGCCGACCGCGACATCTACCGCAAGCTGCGGGTGCGCGTGCACACCCTCGACGGCGACAAGCTCTGCTGGGTCTACGTTCTCGACGGCTACGAGGGCGGACTGCCCTCCGCCCGCTATCTCGGTCAGCTCGCCGACGCCGCGGAGGCGGCCGGCGCACCGGACGACTACGTCACGGAGCTGCGGAACCGTCCCTGCCGCTCGACCGGACCGTAGGCGCATCGGCCGGCACCTCGAGCGGCGTGGACCGGCGTCGGCGACCCTCCTCCGACACGACCACCGCAACGGCCAGCACGGTGACGGCCCCGCCGAGCACGGTCACCGCCTCGACCGCCTCACCCGCGATGACGGCGCCGAGCAGGACGGCGACCACCGGGTTCACGTACGCGTAGGTGGAGACCTGCGACACCGGTGCGACGCCGAGCAGCCAGCTGTAGGCCGTGAAGGCCACCAGCGAGCCGAAGACCACGAGGTACGCCAGAGCCAGCACCGAGGTCATGCTGACCTCTGCGGGCGCTGGGGACTCGCCTCGCAAAAGCCCGGCCGCAGCGAGCGAGACGCTGCCGCCGACCATCTGGACGACGGTCGTGAGCAACGCATCGCCGGGCAGGTCCAGCCGGGTCGCGGCATAGGAGCCGATCGACCACAGGACGCCCGCGCCGACGACGAGCACCGCGGGCAGCAGCGGCACACCTTCCGGCCGGGCGCCCGGCAGCAGCAGCAGGGCGACGCCGGCGAAGCCGATGGCGACGCCGAGCAGGGTGCGGGGTGCGGGGCGGTCGCCGCCGGCGACCCGCAGCAGGACCACCCACAGCGGTACCGCCGCGATGAGCAGTGCCGCGAGCCCGGAGGGCAGCTCGCGCTGCTCGGCGATGGTGACGAGGCCGTTGCCCCCGAGCAGCAGCAGCACACCCACCGCCGCCGCACCGAGCAGCTGGCGCCGGGTCGCCCGAAAGCTGCTGCGGCCACGGCGCACAGCGAGGTAGGCCGCCAGCAGCGCCCCCGCGACGGCGAAGCGCAGGCTCGCTGACAGCAACGGCGGCAGTGTCTCCACGACGTAGCGGATCGCCAGGTAGGTGGAGCCCCAGAACACATAGACCAGGCCGAGGGCAGTCCACACCTTCCAGGCCGGCGGCGGCACCGGACTCAGGCGGACAGCGCGCCGAGCGCCACCCCGACCAGCACCCGCACCGCGACGGCCAGCGCGGACTCGTCGACGTCGAAGGCGCCCTGGTGCAGGTCATGCGGGTGCTGCTGCCCGGGCGGTCGTACGCCGAGCCGTGCCATGGCGCCGGGCACCCGGTCGAGATACCACGCGAAGTCCTCGCCGCCGAGCGACTGCAGCGTCGGCACGGCGGCGCCCGGTCCGAGCGCCATCCGTACGGCCGCGGTCAGCAGCGCATTGGCCGAGGCGTCGTTGACGACCGGCGGGACCCCGCGCGTGTAGTGAACCTGGGCCTCGGCACCGTAGGGCGCGACCAGCTCGCCGACGAGACGCTCGACCAGCTCCGGGGCGCGCCCCCAGGCGTCCTTGTCGAGCACGCGCAAGGTGCCCTTCAGGGTTCCCGAGCGGGGGATGGCATTGCCGGCGACGCCCGCCGCCATGTGACCCCAGACCAGGCAGAGCCCGGCCCGCGGATCGACCAGCCGGGACAGCGCCTGCGGCAGCCCGGTCGCGACACTCGCCAGCGTGTGCACCAGGTCGACGGTGTTCTGCGGCCGTGAGGTGTGCCCCCCCGGACCTGTGAGCACGATCTGCAGCGCGTCCGAGGCGGCGGTGATGGCGCCTGCCTTGAGCCCCACCAGGCCGACGTCCAGCGCCGGGTCGCAGTGCAGCGCGAAGGCGCTGCCCACCCCTTCGAGCCAGCCGTCCGCGAGAACGACGAGCGCGCCGCCGGGCATCAGCTCCTCGGCCGGCTGGAACACCAGGCGGACGGTCCCCTCGAAACCGCCCTGTGCCAGGGCCAACCCGGCGCCGAGCACGGCGGCCGTGTGTACGTCATGACCACAGGCATGGCAACTGCCCGGCACCGTCGACCGGTAGGGCACGGTCTTCTCGTCGTCGAGCGGCAGGGCGTCGATGTCGGCGCGCAGCATCACGATCGGCCCGTCGCCGGACCCGACGTCGCAGACCAGACCGGTGCCGGTGCTCAGCACTTTCGGCGACAGGCCGGCGGCGGTCAGCCGCTCGACCAGCAGGGCGGTGGTGCGGTGCTCCGAGTGGCCGAGTTCGGGGTGGGCGTGCAGGTCCCGGCGCAGGGCGACGAGGTCGGCGCCGTGCTCGACCAGCCAGGCGTCGGCGAGCGGGCTGCTCGGCGGCCGAGCGGTCATGTCGACGCTCCGGCCACACCCTGGCCACCGACGACCGCAGCAGGCGGGTGTACGGGCAGGTAGATCGGGCTGCCGGCCTCGAACTCCTCGAGCAGGCTGTCGACGACGGCGCTCAGGTCCCCGCCGCTCGCGGCGGCCACGGCTCGCTGTCGCTGGTAGGAGGCGCCGCCGTCGAGCACCCGGTCGATCATCGCCAGCTCCTCGAGGCAGCCGAGCCGTTCCGCGGCCGGGCGCAGATCCTGGGCGAGCTCGCGCAGAGCCGCGCGCACCGGCCGTACGCCGTCCTCACCCACGATGATGTCGGCGGAAAGGCCGTAGCGCGCCGCGCGCCACTTGTTCTCCTGCAGCACCCAGCGCTTCGGGACCGGCAGGGTGTAGCCCTTGTCGATCTCGCGGTCGAACGTGTCGACGAGGCACTGCGACAGCGCGGCGACCATGCCGACTTCGGCGATCGTGGGCAGACCGTCGGCGATCCGCAGTTCCACCGTGCCGTAGGTCGGGTGCGGCCGGATGTCCCACCAGACCTCCTTGATGGACTCGATCGTGCCGGTACGGATGAGCGTGGCCATGTAACCCTCGAACTCCGCCCAGTCGGTCAGCTGCTGGGGCAGGCCGGCGGTGGGGAGCCCCTCGAAGATCTTCGACCGCGCCGACGCGAGGCCGGTGTCGCCGCCCTTCCAGTATGGCGAGGAGGCCGTCAGCGCGAGGAAGTGCGGGATGTAGGCCGACAGCGCGTTGACCATCGCCATCGCCTTGTCGGGCGAGCGGACCCCGACGTGCACATGGACACCGAAGATCTGCAGCCGCCGGGCGAGCCACTGCATGTCGTCGACGAGCTTGGCGTAGCGGGGGTTGACGCTGATCTGCTGCGTCTGCCAGTGGGTCACCGGGTGCGTCCCCGCGCACATCAGGCCGAGGCCACGGGCAGTCGCGAACGGCTGGACCAGTGCGATCGTGGCCGCCAGGTCGGCCGTCGCCTCCCGCACCGTGGAACACACCCCGGTGATGATCTCGACCGTCGACTGCAGCAGCTCGTGCTTGGCGGTGGCGTGTTCGCCGTCCGGAGCGAGCTCCCGCAGGATCTCGGCTGCGCCACTCGTGAGCTGGCGGGTGTCCCGGTCGACCAGCTGGAGCTCCCACTCGATGCCGAGGCTCGAGCTCGGCGAGGAGTGGAACGGGATCTGCACGCGTCATCCTCTCCTTCCCTACTTCGCCGATCTTCGTCGTCTGGTGGTCGACACGCCGTCGGTGACCGCCAGATGGCGAAGATCACCGCAGGGTGGGGTGGGGTGGGGTGGGGGCGGGAGGGGGCCGGTGCCCGGGTGGGAGCGGCTAGAAGAACTCCTGCGGGGTGTAGCGGCCCCAGACCTCGCGCAGCGCGCCACACACCTCCCCGACCGTCGCCAGCTCGGCAAGCGCCGCGCGCATCGGGTAGAGCAGGTTGTCGGTGCCGGTCGCTGCGACTTTCAGCTCGGCCAGCGCCTTGTCCACCGCCGGCGAGTCGCGCTTCTCGCGCAGCAGCCGCAGCCGCTCCCGCTGGTCGGCCTCGATCGAGGGGTCGACGCGCAGCGGCTCGTAGCGCTCCTCGCTCTCGCTGCGGTAGCGGTTCAGCCCGACGACCACCCGCTCACCGGAGTCGATGCCCAGCGCGACGGTGTAGGCAGCCTGCTCGATCTCGCTCTTCTGGAAGCCCTTCTCGATCGCGGCGACGGCGCCCCCGAGCTCCTCGACCCGCTCCATCAGCGCCAGCGCCCCGGCCTCGACCTCGTCGGTCATGGCCTCCATGACGTACGACCCGGCGAACGGGTCGACAGTCGCCGTGACGTCGGTTTCGTACGCCAGGACCTGCTGGGTGCGCAGCGCCAGTGTCGCTGCCTTCACGGTCGGCAACGCGATGGCCTCGTCGTAGGAGTTGGTGTGCAGGGACTGGGTGCCGCCCAGGACGGCCGCGAGCCCCTGCACCGCGACCCGCACGAGGTTGACTTCCGGCTGCTGGGCGGTGAGCTGCACACCGGCTGTCTGGGTGTGGAAGCGCAACATCAGCGACTTCGGGTCCTTTGCACCGAACTCGTCCCGCATCACCCGGGCCCAGATCCGGCGCGCGGCACGAAACTTCGCGACCTCCTCGAGGATCGTCGTGCGGGAGACGAAGAAGAAGGCCAGCCGCGGCCCGAAGTCGTCGACGTCCTGGCCGCTCGCGACGGCGGCCCGGACGTACTCGATCCCGTCCGCCAAAGTGAACGCGATCTCCTGCACGGGCGTCGCCCCGGCCTCGGCCATGTGATAGCCCGAGATCGAGATGGTGTTCCAACGCGGGATCTCCCGACGGCAGTAGCCGAACAGGTCGGTGATGAGCCGGAGCGACTGCTGCGGCGGATAGATGTAGGTGCCGCGCGCGATGTACTCCTTGAGCACGTCGTTCTGGATCGTGCCGGTCAGTTGCTCCCCGCCGATGCCCTGCTCCTCGGCGACCAGCGCGTAGAGCAGCAGCAGCACTGCGGCGGGCGCATTGATCGTCATCGAGGTCGACACGGTGTCGAGCGGGATCGCGTCGAACAGGATCCGCATGTCCTCCAGCGAGTCGATCGCCACCCCGACCTTGCCGACCTCGCCCGAGGCCATCGGGTCGTCGGAGTCGTAGCCCATCTGGGTCGGCAGGTCGAAGGCGACCGACAGCCCGCCGGTGCCCTGGGCGACCAGGTGGCGGTAGCGCTCGTTGCTCTCCCGTGCGGTGCCGAACCCGGCGTACTGCCGCATCGTCCACGGCCGGCCGGTGTACATCGAGGCGTAGACGCCGCGGGTGTAGGGGAAGGCTCCCGGCTCCCCGAGCCGCTCCTCGAGGCCGGCCGCGAGGTCCCCCGGGCCGTACACGGGTTCGATCGGGAACCCGGACTCCGACCGACGCGGCATGGCTTCCAGACTAGGCCGTACCCGGGCCCCGGCCCCGTCGAGCATCCGGCATGGGGTAGGCATACCTCTCGACCAGGAAGGGGTAAGGCACTCTCGTGGAGCACCCTGCCGACCCTGTGCAGACGCGGCTGGTGGCCGGTCGCTACCGCCTGCTCTCCCCCCTCGGTGTGGGCGGCATGGGTACGGTCTGGCGGGCCGAGGACGTGGTGCTCGGCCGTGAGGTGGCCGTCAAGGAGGTCACTTTCCCGCACGGCCTCACCGACGAGGAGCGCGAGGTCCTGCGCGAGCGCACCCGCCGGGAGGCCCGCGCCGCCGCGCGGCTGGACCATCCGAGCGCCGTGACCGTCTTCGACGTGGTGGAGGAGGGCGACGCGCCGTACCTGGTCATGGAGCTGGTCGAGGCGCGGACCCTGTCTCAGGTGGTCCGCTCCGACGGGCCGCTCTCCCCCCAGCGGACCGCTCAGGTCGGCCTGGCGCTGCTCGGCGCGCTCGAGACCGCGCACGCGCAAGGGATCGTGCATCGCGACGTCAAGCCCGGCAACGTCCTGCTCTGCCCGGACGAGGGCGGCCGGCCGGGGCGGGTCGTCCTGACCGACTTCGGCATCGCCTCCTCACCAGGTGACCCGAGCATCACCAGCACCGGCCTGTTGCTGGGCTCGCCCTCCTACATCGCGCCGGAGCGGGCGAAAGGGCTGCCGCCCGGGCCGGAGTCGGACCTGTGGTCGCTCGGTGCGACGCTGTTCACCGCAGTCGAAGGACGACCGCCGTACGACGGCGGCGAGCCGCTGCTCACCGTCACCGCCGTCGTCACCGGCGAGCACGCGCCCTTCGTTGCGGCCGGTCCGCTCGCCTCCGTACTGGAGGGGCTGCTCGCCCGCGAGCCCGAGGCCCGGCTCGACGTCGCCGCCGCGCGAGCGGCGCTCCAGCCACTGGCCGAGAGCGCTGCAGCCACGACGGCGCAGGTCGCAGCGGCGCCGATGCCCGAGCCGGCTGCCGTGCCCAGCGACCGCACCACCGCCCTGCCGATGCGCGAGGTGCGCGAGGCGGCGCAGGCATCCCCGCAGGCAACGCCGGCAGCGGCCGGTGAGCCGGCAGCGCCCGAGCCGGTGCCGGCGGCCCTCCCGCCACACCCGCCCGCTCGGCCTCGACCGCCGCTGGTCCTGCGTCCGGCCTCCCCCGGGCCGGCCCGGGCCGGCCCGAACAACCGTGTCCCGGTGCTTGCCCTTGCTGCGATCCTGCTCGTGGGCGCCGCGGCCGTGCTCGGCTTCGCTCTGGCCGGCGGCCCCGACGGCGCTCCCGACGTCCCCCCGGCGGCAGCCCCGCCCAGTGCGGCCGCCCCCAGCGCGGTGCCGTCGGAGCCGCCGTCGCCGCCTCCGTCGCCGTCGTCCCGTCCGACCCCGGCGATCGCCGTGCCGGCGGGCTGGACGAGTTACACCGACGACGAGCGCGGCTGGAGCATCGGCGTGCCACCCGGCTTCACCCAGGGCACGCGCAACGACCTGATCCAGTTCCGTAACGACGATACCCGGCGCACGCTACGGGTCGACTACACCGATGCGCCGAAGCAGAGCGCGCTCGCCGCGTGGCAGGCCGCCTCACCGCAGTTCGCCGGCTCGCTCACCGACTACCAGCAGCTGCGGCTGGAGAACGTGAACTACAAGGGGCTGGACGCGGCGGACCTGGAGTTCACCTACTTCGACCAGACCACCTTGCGTGTGCTGGACCGGACGTTCATCACCGCCGACGGGGAGGAGGCCTTCGCGCTCTACTGGCAGGTGCGGGCCGAGGACTGGGAGGCCGCGTTGCCGCTGTTCGAACAGATGGCGGCCACGTTTCAACCAGGGGCCTGACCGGGATGTGAAGGGGCTCACGGGCTTCCAGAGGGCCGTGCGCGGCCCCCGCCGATAGCATCTGTGGCAGGCGACACCGAGGTGAAGGAGCGACATGCAGGCACCCGCCGGCACGCTCTACCGGGGTCGTGAGGGCATGTGGAGCTGGGTCGCGCATCGCGTCACCGGCGTGTTGATTTTCTTCTTCCTGTTCGCGCACGTGCTCGACACCGCGCTCGTACGCGTCTCCCCGGACTCCTACAACCGGATCATGGACACCTACAAGACCCCACTGGTCAACCTCATGGAGGTCGGCCTCGTCGGTGCGGTGCTGTTCCACGCGCTCAACGGCCTGCGCGTCATGGCCATCGACTTCTGGGAGAAGGGCACCCGCTACCAGAAGCAGATGACCTGGGCGGTGCTGACCGTGTTCGTCGCGGTGATGGTGCCGGCGACCTACCGGATGGTGGCGCACACCTTCGCCGAGCTGTTCGGCAGCACCACGTGACGGCGGTCGTCACCGGGGACCTGCCGGTCATCGAGGCGCCACGCTCGCGACGCAGCGGGGGCGGCAACGGCACGAACTTCGAGATGTACGCCTGGATCTTCATGCGGATGTCCGGCCTGCTGCTGGTCTTCCTCGTGCTCGGGCACCTGTTCATCATGCTGCTGCTCGACGGCGGCGTGCAGCGCATCAACTTCGGCTTCGTGGCCGGGCGCTGGGCGTCGCCGTTCTGGCGCACCTGGGACCTCGCCCAGCTGTGGCTCGCCCAGCTGCACGGCACCAATGGCCTCCGCGTCATCATCAACGACTACGCGGAGCGGGACGGCACCCGCTTCTGGCTCAAGATGCTGCTCTACACCTCCTCGTTCCTGGTCCTGCTGCTCGGCACACTCGTGATCTTCACCTTCGACCCCGACATCACGGGCTGATGGCCGCCACCGTGCAGTACCACCGCTACGACACGATCATCGTCGGGGCCGGTGGCGCCGGCATGCGGGCGGCGCTCGAGGCCGGCCAGCGCTCGCGTACGGCCGTGCTCACCAAGCTCTACCCGACCCGGTCGCACACCGGCGCGGCGCAGGGCGGCATGTGCGCCGCCCTCGCCAACGTCGAGGAGGACAACTGGGAGTGGCACACCTTCGACACCGTCAAGGGCGGCGACTACCTCGTCGACCAGGACGCCGCCGAGGTGATGTGCAAGGAGGCGATCGACGCGGTCCTCGACCTCGAGAAGATGGGGCTGCCGTTCAACCGCACCCCCGAGGGCCGCATCGACCAGCGCCGCTTCGGCGGACACACCCGCAACCACGGCGAGGCCGCCGTACGCCGTTCCTGCTTCGCCGCCGACCGGACCGGCCACATGATCCTGCAGACGCTCTACCAGCAGTGCGTCAAGCACGAGATCGACTTCTTCAACGAGTTCTACGTGCTGGACCTGGTGCTCAGCGAGGTCGACGGGCAACAGGTGACGAGCGGGGTCGTGGCGTACGAATTGGCGACCGGCCAGACGCACGTCTTCCACGCGAAGGCCGTCCTGTTCGCGACCGGCGGGTTCGGCAAGGTGTTCAAGGTCACCTCGAACGCCCACACGCTGACCGGCGACGGGATGGGCATCGTCTACCGCAAGGGCCTGCCGCTCGAGGACATGGAGTTCTACCAGTTCCACCCCACCGGGATCTGGAAGATGGGGATCCTGCTCACCGAGGGGGCGCGCGGCGAGGGCGGGATCCTGCGCAACTCGGGCGGCGAGCGCTTCATGGAGCGCTACGCGCCGACCATCAAGGACCTGGCGCCCCGCGACATGGTCGCCCGCGCGATCTACACCGAGATCCGGCAGGGCCGTGGGTGCGGGCCGGCCGGCGACCACGTGCTGCTGGACCTGACCCACCTGCCGCCGGAGCAGCTGGACGCCAAGCTGCCGGACATCACCGAGTTCGCCCGCACCTATCTCGGGATCGAGCCCTACACGGACCCGATCCCGATCCAGCCCACGGCCCACTACGCGATGGGTGGGGTGCCGACCGACATCGACGGTCAGGTGCTGCGTACCGGTGGTGAGGTCGTCCCCGGCCTGTTCGCCGCCGGTGAGGTGGCCTGCGTCTCGGTGCACGGTGCGAACCGGCTCGGCACCAACTCGCTGCTCGACATCAACGTCTTCGGCCGGCGCGGCGGGCTGGCGGCGGCGGCCTACGCCGGGTCGGTGGATTTCGCGCCGCTGCCGGAGGCGCCGGAGCGCGACACCCTCGCGCTGCTGCAGCGGCTGCGCGACGGTGGCGGCACCGAGCTGGTGGCCGCGATCCGTACCGCCATGCAGGAGACGATGGATGCGAACGCCTCGGTCTACCGGACCGAGGCGACGCTGAAGCAGGCCGAGATCGACATCGCCGCCCTCAAGGAGCGCTACCTGCGGGTCGGTGTCGCCGACCGCGGCCTGCGCTTCAACACCGAGCTGCTGGAGGCGGTCGAGCTCGGCTTCCTGCTCGACCTCGCCGAGTGCCTCGTCGTGTCGGCCAAGGCCCGCAACGAGTCCCGCGGCGGGCACTTCCGCGAGGACTACCCGAACCGGGACGACGTCCACTTCCTCCGGCACACCCTGGCGTACAAGGTCCCGGACGCCACCGGCCGGCCGGGCTGGCAGTCCGAGGTGCACCTGTCCTACAAGCCGGTCGTGCAGACCCACTACCAGCCGATGGAGCGCAAGTACTGATGACCGTCACCGAGGCTTCGTCGGCGGTTCAGCAGCCTGGTGTCGCGGGCCACCTGCGCACCGTCACCGTCAAGGTGCGCCGCTACGACCCCGAGGTCGACCCGGAGGCCAACTGGCAGAGCTTCGAGGTGCCGGTCGAGAAGGGCGACCGGCTGCTCGACGCGCTGCACCAGATCAAGTGGTACCAGGACGGCTCGCTGACCTTTCGGCGTTCGTGCGCGCACGGCGTCTGCGGCTCCGACGCGATGCGCATCAACGGCGTGAACCGGCTGGCGTGCAAGGTGCTCGTCAAGGACCTCGGCGACGAGATCCTCGTCGAGCCGATCAAGGGCCTGGCCGTGCTCAAGGACCTGGTCGTCGACATGGAGCCCTTCTTCGAGGCGTTCCGGGCCGTTAAGCCGTTCCTCATCACCTCCGGTCGCGAGCCCACCCGGGAGCGGCTGCAGAGCACGAAGGACCGGGCGCGCTTCGATGACACCACCAAGTGCATCATGTGCGCAGCCTGCACCACCTCGTGCCCGGTCTTCTGGACCGACGACGCCTACTTCGGGCCCCAAGCCATCGTGGCCGCCCACCGCTTCATCTTCGACAGCCGCGATGACGGCGCTCGGGAACGGCTCGAGATCCTCAACGACAAGGAGGGGGTGTGGCGCTGCCGCACGACCTTCAACTGCACGGACGCCTGCCCGCGGGGCATCGAGGTCACCAAGGCGATCCAGGAGGTCAAGCGCGCGCTGATCTTCCGCCGGCGGTAGCCGGGGCGGTCAGCCGCCGGAGCGTCGCCAGGCGCGCACGCCCAGCACGACGAGGGCCAGCCCGAGCGACATGGACACCGCCGCCAAGGTGACGTGCACGACGAGGTAGGCCGTCGGCCCGGCGTCGAAGGCGCGCTCGTCGGTGGCGACGACCCGCACGAAGTTGGGCCACACGAGCAGGGGCCACAGGCCGGCGAGGACCATGAACGCGGCGGCGCGGCGGGTGAACACCATCACGTAAGTGTCGTTGACCGATCGCGGGCCGGCCTGCCGGTACGGTCCGAGCCACCATGCCTCTGCCCTCCTTGCTTGCCGCGACGCTGGTCACCGCGGCGCTCGTCCTGACCGGCACCGCAGCCGCGGCGCCCGCCGCCGCCGAGGGGCCGATCGGAGGGGAGCGGCTCGGCGAGGCCGGCATCGTCGTCGCCGACTTCGTCGTGCTGCCAGAGATTGCCGCCGCGAGCTGGGTGGTTGCGGACCTCGACACCGGCGAGGTGCTCGCGGCGAAGGACCCGCACGGCCGCTATGCGCCGGCCAGCACCCTGAAGATCCTGACTGCGGTGACGTTGCTGCCCCTGGTCGACCGCGACCGGATGGTCACCCCGACGTTCGAGGACATCGACGTCGAGGGCAGCAAGGTGGGCCTGGTCGAGCAGGTGAGCTATCCCGCCGAGGAGCTGTTCTCCGCGCTGCTCATGGTGTCGGGCAACGACGCGGCCAACGCCCTCGCCACGGCCGCCGGCGGCCAGCAGGTGGCAGCCGCCGCGATGAACGACAAGGCGCGCGAGCTCGGCGCGCTCGACACCCGGGCGGTGAACCCGCACGGACTCGATGCCGAGGGACAGCTCAGCTCGGCGTACGACCTTGCCGTTCTCGGCCGCGCGGGCCTCGCCGACGCCGACTTCGCGCGCTACGTGAGAACTCGCAGCAGCAGTGTGAGCGCACCGCCGGACAAGGCACGGATCGAGATCGTGAACAAGAACAAGCTGCTGCGCGACTACGCGGGAGCGCTCGGGGTCAAGAACGGCTACACGACGCGAGCCCGGGCGAGCTTTGTGGGTGCGGCCGAGCGCGACGGCCGACGCCTGATCGTGACCATGATGCAGTCGGACCCGAAGATCTTCGACGAGGCGGCCAAGCTGCTCGACTGGGGGTTCGCCAACGCTCGCGTGGATGCGGTCGGCAGCCTGAACACAACCCCGACCGGGGTCGGGGCCGTCACGGAACTGGTCGAGGGACTCGGCCTGGCCGGGCCGTCAGACCGGACCAGCCCCGCCCAACCGGGCGGCCTGCCCGTCACCCTGGCCGGCATGGGGCTCGCCGCCGCCGCGGTGTTCGTAGTCCGGCACCGCCCCGCCCCGCCCCCGCGGCGTCGCGAGATCAGCGGCGCACCAGGCCGCGCACGGTCCGCAACACGTGGATCAGGACGGCCGTCACGACCATCCCCAGCGCGCCAGCGGTGAACTGCGCGGCCTGACGGACGACGACCTGCGTCCTGTCGGCGGCGGGGGCCGCCGGTGAGCTCAGCCCGACCGGTGCAGGCGAGATTGATGCGTACGACGACGTCGTACCGGCGGACGCTCCCGCCCGGGCCGGGCCGTCGGAAGGATCGTCCGGTTGCGGCGCCGCGCCCTGCACCGCCGCGGCCAGCGGGCTGGGCGCGCCGTCCTGCTGGATCGTCGGCGGGTCGTCCGGGTCGTTGTCGGCGAACTCCGTCGGGATGTCGGCCTCTCGGGCGGCCTCCACGCTGGCCGTTCCGGACGGCTCGATGTCGGAGTCGTAGGGCTGGGTGACCGTCCAGGCCGCGCAGAACAGCAGCATCCGGGACACGATGTTGATCCAGACGAGCAGGCCGACGATGACGGCGAACGCGCCGTACACCGGGTTCTCGGTGGTCCGCTCGATGTAGACGGCGCCGACCCGCTTGAGCACCTCGAAGAGCAACCCGGCGAGCAGCGCGCCCTTGACCACCCGGCGAAACGGCGACTGCACCTTCGGCAGCCGCCAGAACAGGTAGAGGAACAGCCCGGTGCTGGTGGCGAGCCCGAGCGTCACCCCGACGACCTTCGCGATGGCAGTGGCGACGAAGGTCTTTTCGAGGCCGACGACATCGAGCGCGAAGCCGGTGAAGGCGCCCGTCGCCGCCGAGATGCCGACCGACAGGACCACCGCCACGCCGAGGCCGGCCAGGACGACGACGTCCTTGACCTTCTTGACGACGAGGTTGCCCTCCTTGACGTTGTGGTGCCACACGGTGCGGATCGCCTCGCGTAGCGCATCCACCCAACCGAGCCCGGCGTAGAGCAGGCCGGCGAGGCCGAGCAGCCCGGTCGCCCCCGCCTTGCGGTTGTCGGTGAGGATCTTCTCGAGCTCCAGCTGACCGGCGAGGCCCGGCGCGTAGGAGTTGACCTCGCGTACGACGGTGCCGATCGCCTCGTCGCCGAGGACGTAGGACAGCAGGGATGTCGCGAGGGCGATCAGCGGGAAGAAGGACAGGAAGCCGAAGAAGGTCACCGCCGCCGCCTGCCGGTCGCCGGCATCGGCCTGGTAGCGGCCGAACGCCCGGATCAGGTGGTCGAGGAAGGGCCGCTTGTTCCGTACGGAGGTGAGGACGGCGCCAGGGGAAACCATGACGCGCCTCTACCCGGGTTGCTCCCGCGCACGCTCCCTAGATCATTCCGGGCGCCTCGGCCGGCCCCGGCACGCCGCCCCCGCCGAACGGGAAGTCACGCTGGGGTCGCCAGACGCCGCGGAGGTCCTGCTCGAACAGCGTGAAGCCCCAGACGGTGAAGCGGGCCTCGTAGTCCGACAGCGCAACGAAGGCGTCGTCGAGCGCCGGCTCAGGCAGGTCGTGGGCCACGGTGACGTGCGGATGGTAGGGAAAGCTCAGCTCGCCGGCCAGCGGTCCGGTGCGCACCTTGGTCTGCACCCGCGCGCAGTCGGTGGTGCCCTGCGCGAGCGGCACGAAGACGACCGGGGAGACCGGCCGGAACGTCCCCGATCCCTGCAGGTGCAGCTCGAACGGCCGCTCTCCCGCCGCCACCACCCGCAGGTGCTCCTCGACCTCGTGCAGCGCGTCCTCGCAGAGCGCGGTCGGCGGCAGCAGGGTGATGTGCGGGGGGATGCCGGCGGCGTTCGGGTCACCGAGGCGCTCCCGCCAACTCTGCAGCTCGCTGGTCCAGGGCTCCGGGATCCCGACAGCCACGCCGACGTCACGTCGCGCCATCAGCCCGCCTGACGCGCCGGCGCCGGGGGTAGCAGGCCGACCCGTTCGCGCACCTCAGTCATCGTACGGTCGGCCACCACCCGAGCGGACGCGGCGCCCTGCGCGAGGACCGAGTCGAGGTGGCCGGGGTCAGCCATCAGCTCGGCATACCGCTCGCGCACCGGCGCGAACAGCTCGACCACCTCAGCGGCCACGTCGGCCTTGAAGTCCCCGTAGCCCCGGCCCTCGTAGCGCCCCTCGAGCTCCCCGACGCCGTCACCGGTCACCACCGACAGGATCGTCAGCAGGTTGGTGATGCCGGGCTTGTCACCGGTGGCGCGGACCTCCCGTCCGGTGTCGGTGACGGCGCTCCTGATCTTCTTGGTGACCACCGCCGGCTCGTCGAGCACCCACACGGTGCCGTTGCCGCCGATGCTCTTGCTCATCTTGCGGCTGGGATCCTGCAGGTCCTTGATGCGCTCCCCCGCGCGGCCGGCGTAGGGGGCCGGCAGCACGAACGTGTCGCCGTAGCGGTGGTTGAAGCGCTGCGCGAGGTCGCGGGTGAGCTCGAGGTGCTGGCGCTGGTCCTCGCCGATCGGGACGGCGTCGGCCTGGTACATCAAGATGTCGGCGGCCTGCAGGACCGGGTAGGTGAACAGGCCCACGCTGCCCTCGCCCTTGTCCCTTTGCTGGGAGTCCTTGAACTGGGTCATCCGGCTGGCCTCGCCGAAGCCGGTGAGGCAGGACAGGATCCAGCCGAGCTCCGGGTGCTGCGGCAGGTGGCTCTGTACGAAGACCGTGCTCCGGGAGGGGTCGACGCCCATCGCCAGCAGCTCGGCAACCGACTCCCGGGTGCGCGCGCGCAGCTGCTCCGGCTGGGGGTTCGCGGTCAGCGCATGCAGGTCGGCGAGGAAGAAGAAGCACTCGTTGTCGTCCTGCATGGCTGCCCAGTGCTGAACCGCGCCGAGGTAGTTGCCGAGCTGGAAGCCCTGCCCGGTGGGACGGATGCCGCTCAGGACCCGGGGACGGCGCATGACGACCATCCTGTCACCGGAGCGGAACGTCTCGGCACGCGGGAGGCTGTGCACTCGACCAGGCAGGATCTCTACCAGAAGGGAAGCGCCTGCGTGTGGGATGTGGTGGTCGTCGGGGCCGGTCCGGCCGGTTCCGCAGCGGCCCTGTCGGCGCTGCAGCAGTGCCCGAACGCCCGCGTCCTGCTGCTGGACCGGCACGACTTCCCGCGGGACAAGTCGTGCGGCGACGGCATCGCGCCGCACGCCGTCGACGAGCTGGTCCGGCTCCGCGTCGAGGCCGTCCTGGCCGATCGGGTGCCCATCTGGCGGCTCACCCTGCACTCGCCCGCCGGGATCCGCGTCTCGCGTCTGATGCGGCGGCCGGACCACGTCGTGCCGCGGGAGGTCTTCGACGCCCGGTTGGTGGACGAGGCCGTACGCCGTGGCGCCGTGCTCGCCCGGCACACCGTCCGGCGGCTGAGCGTGCACCCGGACCACGTCGCGCTGGACGGCGAGATCGCCGGCCGCGTCGTGATCGGCGCCGACGGGGCGACCAGCGTGACCCGCCGGATGATCGGCCTGTCGAGGCAGCCGGCCCCCTGCACCGCGGTCGCGGTGCGCGGCTACACGGCGGCGCCGCCCGGGAAGCCGGAGCAGCTCATCGTGCTCGCGGGCGAGGACTGGCCAGCCTACGCGTGGTCGTTCGCCGACGGGCTCGGCGGCGCCAACGTCGGCTTCGGCATGCTGCTGCCCACGCTGCGAGCCCAGCCGGCCGGGGGGCGGGCGGTGCTGCACGGGCGGCTGGCTGCCCTGCTGCCGGACGTCCGGCCCGAGCGCCTGGTGAGCCACCACCTGCCGCTGTCGACGTCGCGGCCCCGGCAGCCGAACGGCCGGGTCCTGATCGCCGGCGACGCGATGTCGCTGATCAACCCGCTGACCGGGGAGGGCATCTACTACGCGCTGGCGTCGGGGCGACTGGCCGGTCGGGCCGCGGTCGGTGGCCTCGGGGACCCGGGAGCGGCCTACCGGACCGCTCTACGACGCGAGCTGGGCCGCCACCTGCGGCACACCACCGCCCTGGCCCGGGTCACCAGCCGGCCGGGAGTCGTCGACGCGGGGGTGGCGGCAGCCGCCCGGTCCCGGCCGGTCTTCGACGCCCTCGTCGAGGTGGGCCTCGGGCGCGGACTGGTCACGCGCCCGCTGGCCGTCGCGATGGTGCGGGAGATCGTGCGGTGTCCGGCGACCCTCGGGCGGTGACGCTCACGCCATGGCCTGCTCGAGGTTCGACCGAATCGAGGCGAGGAACTCCTGCGTGCTTTGGTAGGTCTGGTCGCCGCCGACGAGCAGCGCCAGGTCCTTGGTCATCGCACCGCCCTCGACGGTCTCGACGCAGACCCGTTGCAGCGTCTCGGCGAACGCCGTCACCTCGGGCGTGCCGTCCAGCTTGCCCCGGTAGGACAGGCCCTGCGTCCAGGCGAAGATCGACGCGATCGGGTTGGTGGAGGTCGGATTGCCCTTCTGGTGCTCCCGGAAGTGGCGCGTCACCGTGCCGTGCGCGGCTTCGGCCTCCACCGTCTTGCCGTCCGGCGTCATCAACACCGAGGTCATCAGCCCGAGCGAGCCGAAGCCCTGCGCGACCGTGTCGGACTGCACGTCGCCGTCGTAGTTCTTGCAGGCCCAGACGTAGCCGCCCTCCCACTTCATCGCTGCGGCGACCATGTCGTCGATGAGCCGGTGCTCGTAGGTCAGCCCGGCCGACTCGAACTCGGTGGCGAACTCGGCGGCGTAGACCTCGGCGAACAGGTCCTTGAAGCGCCCGTCGTACGCCTTCATGATCGTGTTCTTGGTCGACAGGTACACCGGCAGCCCCCGGTCCAGGCCGTAACGCAGGCTGGCCCTCGCGAAGTCGCGGATCGAGGCGTCCAGGTTGTACATCGCCATCGCGATGCCCCCGCCCGGGAAGTCGAAGACGTTCAGCTCGGTGGGCGCGCTGCCGTCCTTCGGCTGGAAACTCAGCGTCAGGGTGCCCTCGCCCGGGATGACGAGGTCGGTCGCGCGGTACTGGTCGCCGAACGCGTGCCGGCCGATGATGATCGGCTTGGTCCAGCCCGGCACGAGGCGCGGGATGTTCGAGATGAGAATCGGCTCGCGGAAGATCACCCCGCCGAGCACGTTGCGGATGGTGCCGTTCGGTGACTTCCACATCTGCTTCAGGCCGAACTCCTCGACCCGGGCCTCGTCCGGCGTGATGGTCGCGCACTTGACGGCGACGCCGTACTGCTTGGTGGCCTCTGCGGAGTCGAGCGTGACCTGGTCGTCGGTCGCGTCCCGGTTCTCGATCGACAGGTCGTAGTACTTCAGGTCGACGTCGAGGTAGGGCAGGATCAGCTGCTCCTTGATGAACGCCCAGATGATGCGCGTCATCTCATCGCCGTCCATCTCGACGATGGGGTTCTTCACCGCGATCTTCGCCATGTGGATGCTCCCTAGGTCGCAGTCGTCAGATCAGGCCGAGCGCACGCACGGCGTCGCGCTCCTCGACGAGCTCGGCCACGGAGGCGTCGATGCGCTCCTGCGAGAACGGGCTGACCTCGAGCCCCTGGACGATCTCCCACCGCCCGTCGCGCGAGGTGACCGGGAAGGACGAGACCAGCCCCTCCGGGACGCCGTACGAGCCGTCGGACACGATCGCGGCCGAGACCCAGTCGTCCGCCGGCGTCCCGCCGATCCAGTCGTGGACGTGCTCGATCGCCGCGTTGGCGGCCGACGCCGCGGAGGACGAGCCGCGGGCCTCGAGAACGGCTGCGCCGCGCTTGGCGACGGTCGGGATGAAGGTGTCGCGCAGCCAGTCGTCGTCGCCGACGACCTCGGCGACGGGCTTGCCGCCGACCGTCGCCTGCGACCAGTCGGGGTACTGCGTGGCCGAGTGGTTGCCCCAGATGGTCAGCCGGGCGATGTCCGCGACGGCCGAGCCGGTCTTCTTGGCCAGCTGCGACAGCGCCCGGTTGTGGTCCAGCCGCGTCATCGCGGTGAAGCGCTCGGCCGGGATGTCGGGCGCCGAGGCGGCCGCGATCAGGGCGTTGGTGTTCGCCGGGTTGCCGACCACGAGGACCCGGATGTCGTCGGCCGCCCCGGCGTTGAGCGCCTGTCCCTGCGGACCGAAGATGCCGCCGTTGGCGGTGAGCAGGTCGCTGCGCTCCATGCCGGCCGTACGCGGTCGCGCGCCCACGAGCAGCGCGACGCTGGTGCCGTCGAAGGCGGCTCGGGCGTCCGCGGTGATGTCGATGCCGGACAGCAGCGGGAAGGCGCAGTCGTCGAGCTCCATCACCGTGCCCTCGGCAGCTTTCAGCGCCGGTTCGATCTCGAGCAGGCGCAGGTGCACCTGCGTGTCGGCGCCGAGCAGCTGGCCGGAGGCGATGCGGAACAGCAGGGCGTAACCGATCTGGCCGGCCGCTCCGGTGACGGTGACGTGAACTGGCATGAGGCGGAATGCTCCGGGAGGTCGGGGGTGAGACCTGCTCAGCGTACGAGGACCGCCGGTGCCTCCCGGCGGCGGGCAGACCTTCGCCGGCTCATCCGACGGCGGGAATCGTATTGCCCAGCAGGACGACTGAGACACCGACGGTGATGAGGAACGCAGCGTCGAGGGTGCGGGTGCGCACCACGAGCCAACCGGCGCGGCGGGTGGGAAGCGTGAGCCGCAAGCCAGCCGCGAGCAGCAGCGCCAGACCGACGATGATCATGCCCGGTCGGGGCTGGATCGTGATCGCCACCACCAGACCGAGTCCGGTGAGGGCCATGACGACGAGGGCCGGAAGCTGCCGTGGCCTCACCGCAACCCGGCCCTCCGCTCCGCCGCCTCCACGCAGTTGCGGAACAGCATGGCCACGGTGGTCGGTCCGACGCCCCCGACCCGCGGGGTTATGGCTCCCGCGACCTCGTTGCAGGCCTCGTCGACGTCGGGAAGCAGCCGCCTGCCCTCGTAGCGCACGCCGCCACCGACGACGGTCGCGCCGGGTGTGATGTGCTCGGGTCGAAGGATGCCTGGCACGCCTGCAGCCGCCACGACGATCGACGCCCGGCGGGTGTAGTCCGCCCAGTCCGGCACGCCGGTGTGCACGACGGTGACAGCGGCGTTGGCGGTCGGCCGCTTCTGCGTGAGCAGGAGCGCCAGCGGTCGGCCCAGCGTGGTGCCCCGGCCGAGGATGCAGACCTCCCGGCCGGCGACCTGGATGCCGTGGTGGGCCAGCAGCGCCTCGATGCCGGCCGGCGTGCAGGGCACCGGCCCGGGCATGCCGAGGGCCAGCCGCCCCAGGTTGACCGGGTGCAACCCGTCGACGTCCTTGTCCGGGTCCATCTCGAGCAGGGCCGCCTCGAAGTCGATCTGCGGCGGCGTCGGGTGCTGCAGCAGCATCGCGTCGACCGTCGGGTCGTCGTTCATCTCCCGGACGGCCCGCACGAGGTCGGCCTGCGTCGCGTCGTCGGGCAGCTGGCGATGCGGGCTGGTCAGCCCGAGCTCGGCGGCCTTGGCCATCTTCATCTGTACGTAGCCACCACTCGCGCTGTCACCCCCCACGAGCATCGTGCCGAGACCCGGCCGGTGGCCGCTTTCGACCAGCGCAGCGATCCGCGGCGCCAGAGCGGCGAAGACGGCCTGAGCGACGGGTGCTCCGGGCAGCAGTCGGGCAGTCACGGCCAGCACGCTAGTGGTCCAGCGACGAAGCGTTCCGCTGGGTGAGCGGACCCGCCCCAAGCGCAAGCCGACCGAATGCTCCGACTCAGCCGTCGACGACCGCCCCCCGGGCACGCGCGAGCAGGACAGCCTGCGCAAGGTCGATCCGCACCTCCCGCCAGTCCACGCCCTCGACGTCGCAGCCGTCCAGCACGGCACCCCGCAGGTCCGCCCTGCGCAGCTTCACCCCACGCAGGCGGGTCCGGGACAGGTCAGCGCCCGACATGTCGCAGCCGGACAGGTCGGCATCGGACAGGTCGGCCTCCGTCAAGCGCAGCCCGACCAGCCCGACGCCCCGCAGGTCTGCGCCCCGCAGGGACACGTAGGACCAGTCACCACCGTCGACGACGAGCGGTCGCAGCTGGGCGCGTACGAACGTCGAGCCGGTCAGCTTGCACCCCCGCAGGGTCGAGCCGAACAGCCGGGTCCCTTCGAACGTACAGCCGAGAAAAGCGCAGCTGTCGAACACCGCCGAGGTCAGCTCGGCGCCGGACAGCTCGCACCGCTCGAAGACCACGCCGGAGAGCTCTGCCTCGCTGAAGTCGGCGCCCACGAGCCGCGCGTCGACGAAGTGTCTGCCCCGCAGCACCTCTCGTGAGAAGTCCGCTCGGGTCAGATCCTCCGCCACGCTAGTGCGCGAAGTGCCGGGTGCCAGTGACGTAGAGCGTCACGCCAGCCGCCTCTGCCGCAGCGACCACCTCGTCGTCGCGCACCGACCCGCCCGGCTGGACGACGGCGCATACCCCCGCATCGAGCAGTATCGAGAGCCCGTCGGCGAAGGGGAAGAAGGCGTCGGAGGCGGCGACCGCACCCGCTGCTCGCTTCCCCGCCCGGGCGACGGCCAGCTTGGCGGCGTCGACCCGGTTCACCTGGCCCATGCCGACCCCGACGGTCGCCCCATCCCGAGCGAGCAGGATCGCGTTGCTCTTCACCGACCGCACCGCCCGCCAGGCGAACGCAAGATCCGCCAGCTGCTCCGGCGGCGCAGGCGAGCCGGCCCGCAAGGTCCAGCCCGACGGGTCGTCACCACGCGCGCCGAGGTCATCGGCCTGCTGCAGCAGCAGGCCTCCGCAGACCTGTCGCAGCTCGATCCCGCGACCACCGAAACCGGATGTCTCGAGCACCCGGATCGAGGGCTTGCGGGAGAGCACCTCGACCGCTCCGTCCTCGTAGGACGGCGCGACGATCACCTCGGTGAACACCTCTGCGACCTGCTCGGCCATGGCGACCGACACCGGCCGGTTCGCCGCCATCACCCCACCGAACGCCGACACCGGGTCGCACGCGTGGGCCTTGCGGTGCGCCTCGGCGACATCGCCGCCGATCGCGATCCCGCAGGGGTTGGCGTGCTTGATGATCGCAACGCACGGCTCGACCATGTCGTTGGCGGCCCGCAGCGCCGCATCGGTGTCGACGTAGTTGTTGTACGACATCGCCTTGCCGTGCAGTTGCCGGGCCGCCGCCAGGCTGTCCCCGCCGGAATCGGCCGACGTGTAGAGCGCCGCCGCCTGGTGCGGGTTCTCGCCGTACCGCAGCACCGACGCTCGCTCGAAGGTCGCACCCAGAAAGACCGGGAAGGGCTCGGCGTCGGCGGGCGCGTAGACCGAGGAGAACCAGGACGCGACATCGACGTCGTACGCCGCGGTGTGCGCGAAGGCGAGCGCCGCCCAGCGCCTGCGCTGCTCGAGCGTCGTCCCGCCGTCGCGGACCGCTGCCAGCACGTCGGCGTAGGCGGCCGGGTCGACGACGACCGCGACCGACGGGCAGTTCTTCGCGGCGGCTCGCACCATCGTCGGACCGCCGATGTCGATCTGCTCGATGCACTGGTCGGGGCTCGCGCCGGACGCCACCGTCGCGGCGAAGGGGTAGAGGTTCACGACGACCAGCTCGAACGACTCGATCCCGAGATCGGTCAATTGCCGGACGTGATCGGGTAGCCGCAGATCAGCGAGGATCCCGGCGTGCACCGTCGGGTGCAGCGTCTTGACCCGGCCGTCGAGGCACTCCGGGAAGCCGGTCAACTCCTCGACGGCAGTCACCGCCACCCCGGCCTCCCGCAGCCGGACGGCGGTCGAGCCGGTCGAGACGATCTCGACCCCTGCCGCGACGAGGCCCTGGCCCAGCTCGGGCAGGCCGGTCTTGTCGTAAACGCTCACGAGCGCCCGTCGCACCCGGTTGCGGGTCATCCCAGCCTCACGGTCCTTCCCTCGACACGCCAACCTTCACGACACATGCGTCCCACGACGTCGACGAGCAGAGCGCGCTCAACGACCTTGATCCGTTCATGCAGGGCATCCTCGTCGTCATCGTCCAGAACCGGCACGGCGCACTGGGCGATGATCGGCCCGGTGTCGACGCCCTGATCGACCACGAACAGCGTGCACCCGGTGACCTTCACCCCGTGCGCCAGGGCGTCGCGGGCCCCGTGCATCCCGGGAAAGGCTGGGAGCAGGGCGGGGTGGGTGTTGACGTAACGTCCCGCGAATCGGCCCAGAAACGCCTGCCCCGCGAGCTTCATGAAGCCGGCGCTGACGATGAGGTCCGGGTCGTGGTCCGCCACCGCCTCGGTAAAGGCTGCGTCCCACGCCGCGCGATCCGTGAAGTCAGCGACCCGCAGGGTGAAAGAGGGCACCCCGGCCGCCTTCGCACGGTCCAGAGCGGCAATCGAGGGCCGATCGGTCCCGACGCCGACGACCTGCGCGCCGTACGAGGCATCCGCGCACGCGTCCAGCAGGGCCTGCAGCGTCGTGCCGGCACCGGAGGCGAGCACGACCAGCCGCGCTGGGAGGGCTGCTCCTGGGACTCGGGCCACGACACCCGGACCCTACCGGGGCGGTCAGGCCTGCGGCGGGGCCCCGGCAGGCGCGCCGCATCGGCCCTTCGTCCGGGCAGGCTCCGACATGGGCCGCATGTGCTTGCGGTCGACCGGCACCGGGGTGGAGGGTGCACCCGACGGCGATCGTCCGTCACCCCGCTGCCCACCCGGGCCGCCACGCAGGAGGCACCCGTGACCGCTCCGCAGGACCCGTTCGGCACACCCGACCAGGGGTCGCAGCCTGGAGGTACGCCGGGTCACGGCGCTCCCGGCCAGCAGCCCGGTCAGCCCGGCTACGGCGCACCGCCGCCGAGCGGTGGCTACGGCGCGCCGCCACCAGGGTCGGGTGCCGCACCCCGCAACGGTCTCGGCATCGCGGCGCTCGTGCTGGGCGTGCTCGCCCTGCTCCTCTCCTGGAGCATCGTCGGCGGCATCCTGTTCGGCCTGTTGGCGATCGTCCTCGGGGTCATCGGCCGCGGCCGGGCCAAGCGAGGAGAGGCGAACAACGGCGGCCTGGCGCTCGCCGGCATCATCCTCGGCGCGCTGGGGCTGCTGATCTCGATCGGCGTCATCATCCTCGGGGTGAGCCTTTTCGGCTCCGACACCATCCAGGACTTGAAGAACTGCGTCGAACGAGCCACCACCGAAGCCGATAGGCAGCAGTGCCAGCGCGACCTGCAGACCGACCTCGGGGGCTGAGCGACTTTCGCCCGGCTGCGGGACACGCCGCATCCTGCGCCGGCCCGTACACGGAGGGCACCGCCATGACCGGACCACAGGACCCGTTCGCCAAGCCACGAGCGGCGCCCCGCAACCCGGGTACGGCATCCCGCAACCCGGATACGGCGCCCCACCCCAGCCGGGCTACGGCGCGCCGCCGTCGGGGTACGGCGCCCCCGGGCGCCCGCCGCTGGCCGAGTGGGGCACCCGCGTCGCCGCGTACCTGATCGATGGCGCCGTGCTGTTCGGCCTGATGATCGTGCTCGTGATCGTCGTTGCTGCGGTCACCTATGTCAGCGAGGTCCTCGCCGCGCTGCTGGGACTGTTCGGATATCTCGGTGTCTTCGGCTTCATTCTCTGGCAGCTCGTGGTGCAGGGAAGGACCGGCCAGACCATCGGCAAGAAGCAGATGAAGATCAAACTGCTGCGCGAGCAGGACGGCCAGGTGGTCGGTGCTGGCCTGTCGATCGGCCGCTATTTCGTCCACATCGTCGACCCGATCCCGCTACCTGGGCTTCCTGTGGCCGCTGTGGGACGACAAGAAGCAGACCTTCGCCGACAAGATCCTGCAGACGGTCGTCGTCAAGGTCCCGGGTTGAGCGGTCTGCCTGATCGCAGGACGCTGGGCAGCGGCGGGGACCAGCAAATGGCAAAGAGCTAGATGTGACGTACATATATGTCCGCCATCACCTGACTTGACACGTCAGAAGCCAGTCGGCAGGGTCCTCGACCATGAACAAACTCCCCTGGCGTTCCGTCCTGTCCGTTTTCGTCGCCTTGGCCGTGGCCGTCCCTGCCGGGCTCGCCTTCGCCTGTGTCGGCATCATGTCGCTGACCACCGAGGTTTCCC
>JAHWJP010000186.1 GCA_019348355.1 Actinomycetota bacterium | reverse complement strand
GGGATCCAGTCGATCGAGCGCAGCTCGTCGATGATGGCGCCCTTGATGCGGCTGATGGCGTACGTCTCGAACTTGATCGCCCGATCGAGGTCGAATTTCTGGATGGCGTCGATGAGCCCGAAGATGCCGTACGACACGAGGTCGGCCTGCTCGATGTTGGGTGGCAGCCCCACGCCGACCCGGCCCGCGACGTACTTGACCAGTGGGGAGTAGTGCAGGATCAGGCGTTCCCGCAGCCGCTCGCCGCCGTTGGCCTTGTACTCCCGCCACAGCTCGGCGATCGCCGACTCGATCTCGGCGCGCTCCTCGTCGCTGACCCCGGCGTAGCGGCCACGGCGGGCCGGAGCCTTGGCGGCGGGCCCCTCGGAACCGGTGGCACGCAGGGTCATGGCTCGTCCTCACCGACTCGACACTGACGCTGAACACTAGCCTGCGCCACCCCCAGCCGGTCAGCCCAACGGCAGAACCCGAGGAGCCTCAGGCTCGCGGATGGGCCTGCGCATAGCTGGCGCGCAGCCGCTCGACACTGACGTGGGTGTAGATCTGCGTGGTGGCCAAGGAGGCGTGCCCGAGTAGCTCCTGCACGCTGCGCAAGTCGGCTCCACCTTCGAGCAGATGCGTGGCCGCGCTGTGCCGAAGTCCGTGCGGGCCCAGGTCGGGCGCGCCCGGCACGTCGGCGAGCCGACGGTGCACGAGGGTGCGGGCAGCGCGTACGTCCAGGCGACGGCCGCGCCGCCCGAGCAGCAGGGCCGGGCCGCTGTCCCCGGTCTTCCACTGCGGCCGTCCGCGGTTCAGCCAGGCCTGGATGGCCTGTCCAGCGGGCTGGCCGTACGGGACGTTGCGCTCCCGGTTGCCCTTGCCGAGCACGCGTACGAGAGCTCGCTCGGCGTCCACGTCGTCGACGTCCAGGCCGCAGAGCTCACCGACCCGGATGCCGGTGGCGTAGAGCAGCTCGAGCGCCGCCCGGTCCCGCAGCTGCTCGGGCGAGCCGCCGTCGACCTGCTCGACCAGTCGGACGGCCTCGTCGGCGCGAAGGACGTCGGGCAACGGGCGGCGGCCCCTGGGCGTCGCGAGCAGCGCACCCGGGTCGGTGGCGAGCAGGCCCCGGCGGGAGGCCCACGCCGTGAACACCCGAGCGCTGGAGCCGCGCCGAGCGAGACTCGAGCGGGCTGCCCCGCTGCTGCGCAGGCGGGCCAGCCAGCTGCGCAGGACGGCCAGGTCCAGCTCCGCAGGGGAGGTGACCCCGCGCCTCGCGGCGTGCTCGAGCAGGGCAGCGATGTCGCGGCTGTAGGCCCGCACGGTGTGGGCGGAGCGGGACAGCTCGAACTCCAGATGGCGCCGGAATGCCTCGAGCGCGTCGGCGAGCGCCGGCGGCAGGTCGGGCTCGGGGGCGGTCACACCCAGAACCGTCGGTCCCGCCGGGCTACGGGTCAAGCCGCCGGGCCGGGCGCCTGCCCCGCATCCTGGTGCTGCTTCGGCACCGGCCGGCCGGCGCCGAGCGCCGTCAGCCGCCAGCCGTCCTGGGTGCGCTCCACCAGCCCGTGCACGTGCAGTGGCGGCAGCACCTGCTGCACGACCAGCGAGCTGACGCCGGCGGCTCGCGCGATGCTCGCCTCACCGATCCCGGTGCGGACCGGCACCGCATCGAGCACGAGCCGCACCGTGTCGGACAGGCCGTCGCGCACTCCGACCGGCCCGCGCAGCGCTGCGGCGGCATCGTCGCCGATCGCGCCGACGGTGTCGAGGATCTCCTCGACCCGGGTGACGCACACAGCCGGCGGGTCGTGGCGCAGCTGGGCATGACAGCCGGCCGACATCGCGGAGGTGACCGGGCCAGGGACGACCATCGGATGCCGGCTGAGCAGCCGGGCGCGCTCGAGGGTGGCAAGCGAGCCGCTGCGCAGGGCCGCCTCGACCACCACCGTGCCGAGGGACAGTGCCGCGATCAACCGATTACGTACGAGAAGCGACCGCGGGTCGGCGAGCTGCCCGGCGGCAGCTCCGACACGACCAGCCCGGTGGACGCGATCTGCCGCAGCAGCCGGTCGTGCCCGCGCGGGTAGGCGACGTCGACCCCGCAGGCGAGGACCGCGATCGTGGGGGTGCGGGTGGAGGCCAGCGCGCCGCGGTGGGCGGCGGCGTCGATGCCGTAGGCCCCGCCACTGATCACCGCGACGCCGCGGTCGCTGAGCGCCGTGGACAGGTTACCGGCGACATACGCCCCGTAGGCGGTGGCTGCGCGCGCTCCGACGACGGCCACCGAGCGCTCTACGACCTCGTCGAGCCGGTGCGCGCCGTGGACGTAGAGCGCGAGCGGCGGCGCCTCGAGCCTGGGCTTCTGCGGCCAGAACAGCCGCGCGGCCGGCCACTCCGCGTCGCCCGGGCACACCAGGCGGGCGCCGAACCGGCTCAGCCGGGCGAGGTCTGCCGCCGGGTCGTAGCCCTCTGCCCGCAGCGACGCCCCGGCCCGCAGCTCTGGCGACACCGGCTCGCACACCGCGCCGCGGCGGAGCGCTTCCCACACCTCGACCGCGCCGTGGTCCTGTACTGCCTGGTGAACCCCGCGATGGCCGGGATCGACGATGCGGGACAAGCCCACGAGCGCCAGCCGCCGGGCCTGGTCCGCAGACCCGCTCATGCTGCGATCCCGGCTGCTGTGGCAGGCCCGAGCCGGAACCCCAGCGCGTGGTTGACGTGTTCCGGGCCGGGCTGCGCAGCATCCTGCAGGTCGGCGAGCGTCCAGGCGAGGCGCAGGATACGGCCGAACCCGCGGGCCGTCAGCTGCCCCCGGTCCATCGCCTGCTCGGCCTGCCACGTCGCCGCGCGCGAGATGGGCCAGCGACGACGCAGCTCGACCGGCGGCACCTGTCCGTTGGTGCGCCACGGTGTGCCGGCGAAGCGCTCCGCCGCGCGCTTGCGGGCGTGGGCCACCCGGGCGGCGACCTGCGCACTGGGCTCACCCCGGCCGTCCTCGGCCAGCATCTCGGCCCGGGTGATGCGCGGCATCTCGACGCGCAGGTCGACCCGGTCCAGCAGCGGCCCGGACAGCCGGGCGAGGTAGCGGCGCCGGGCGTCGGGTGGGCAGGAGCACTGGTCCTCCGGCTTGGCACACGGGCAGTAGTTCGCCGCGAGCAGCAGCGTGAACACCGCCGGATAGACCGCGGTGCCGCCGACGCGGGTGATGGACAGGCGCCCGCTCTCCAAGGGCTGCCGCAGCGCATCGAGCACCCCGCTCGCGAACTCGGGTGCCTCGTCGAGGAAGAGCACGCCGCGGTGGGCGAGCGAGGCCGCTCCGGGCCGCGCGACGCCGCTTCCCCCGCCGACGATCGAGGCGACGGTCGCGGTGTGGTGCGGGTCCTGGAAAGGCGGCCGCGACACGAGCGGCGGTCCGGCCGGCAGCGTGCCGGCGACCGAGTGGACTGCGGTGACCTCGAGGGCGTCGGCGAGCTCGAGCGGCGGCATCACCCCTGACATGCGCTCGGCCAGCATCGTCTTGCCGCTCCCCGGTGGCCCGAGCAGTAGCACGTGATGACCGCCCGCCGCGGCCACCTCGATCGCGGTGCGGCCGGACACCTGCCCGGCGACGTCGACGAGGTCCGGTCCGGGTCCGACCTCCGGTGGGGGCGGCGCAGGCGGGAGTGCCTCGTCGTAGGGCTCCCCTGTCAGCAGGCGGACGAGGTCGCGCAGCGAGCCCACCCCGCGGGCGTCGATTCCAGGGAGCAGGGCAGCCTCGGCGAGGTTGTGCAGCGGGACGACGACCCGGTCGACGCCGGCCCGGGCGGCGGTAAGCACCGCCGGCAGCACCCCGCGCACCGGCCGGACCCGACCGTCCAGACTCAGCTCGCCGACCAGCACCCGGCCCAGCAGCGAGGCAGGCGGCACCACCCCGTTGGCGGCGAGGATGGCCGCCGCCAGCGCCAGGTCGAAGGCGCTACCCCGCTTGGGCAGCGAGGCCGGAGACAGTGCCAGGGTGATTCGACGTTGCGGCCAGGCCTGCCCGCTGTTGACGATCGCCGCCCGGACCCGGTCGCGCGCCTCACCCAGCGCCGCGTCCGGCAGGCCGATGACGTTCAAGCCGGGTAGGCCCCTCGCCAGATCGGCCTCGACCTCGACCAGATGGCCGTCCAGGCCGACGAGCCCCACTGCGTACGCCCGTGCCAGCGCCACACCGACCACCTCCG
>JAHWJP010000185.1 GCA_019348355.1 Actinomycetota bacterium | reverse complement strand
CTGGCGGGTGTGATCCGACCAAGCGCGCCGCCCTGGCAGGTGTGGACGGCGCTCTGGATCGTCTACGTCGTCTGGGGCTCGACCTACCTGGCGCCGCACCGGTGTCGAAGGTGGCCACCTACGCCTACGTGAACCCGGTGGTCGCCGTCGCGCTGGGCGGGCTGCTGCGCGACGAGCAGCTCACCGCGCCGACGGTCGTCGGGGGAGCGGTGACCGTGCTCGCCGTCGCCGTCGTCGTGCGCGAGGAGGGACGCCGGCGGCGGGCCGGGGCCCTGCAGGTGCCGGCCGCCGCGCCGTTCGCGAGCAACGACATGCGGGACGACGGCCCGGACACGGCGGAGCGCGCCGACCCCGAGGTGCCGGCGCGCTCCGCCGTGAGCGGTGAGACTGCTACGGCGTCGTCGGCTGCCCCGCCCCGGACGGCGGTCCCTTGCGGACCTCGACCGTGATCGTTTCGGTGTCGCTCACCGTCGGGTCGTTGGTCGACGCCGCAGTGACGGTGAAGGTGTAGGTGCCCGCCTTGGCCTGGCGTGGCACCTCGATGCCCACGTCCGCCGGACTGCTCTGCCCAGCCGCCACGGTGGCCGGCTCAGCGGCCACGCCCCAGCCGTCCGGGACGCCCGCGAAGGTGAACCCGTAGGTGTCCTCGGACGTCCCGGTGTTCTCGACGGCCAACAGGGCGGCACCGGCCTCACCCGCTCGGATCTCGACCGGGCAGTTCTGGCAGGCGAGCTCGACGCCGGCCCGCTCCTGCGCCAGATCGCTGCGCTTGACCAGGAACAGGCCCTCGTTGCGGCCGCTCACCGCGATCGTGCCCGACTCGAAGAAGGGGTAGTTCGACCAAGTGCCGTCGAACGTCGGGTCGGTGTGCGCCGGGTAGGTGTCGAAGAACGCGACCTCCGTCAGGCTCTGCCCGACGTTCGCGACGTCGAGCACGCGAAGTCCGGCCGCGTAGTTCGACTGGTAGACGAACCCCTCGTGCACGTAGTTGTTGTGGTCGATCGCGGTCTCGGTGGAGGTGTGGACGTACTGCAGGGTCGGGTTCTCCAGGTCCTCCACGTTGATGACCATGGTGCGGGTGTTGCCACCGAAGGTCTGCTCGTCGAGCTCGTCGTTGACCAGCAGGAACCGGTGGTCATCGGTGAGCGCGCCCTGGTGGGCGTAGGCGATGCCCTCGTAGTCGGTCGAGCCGAGCAGCGCGGGTGTCAGCTTGTTGGTCACGTCGGCGATGACGATGCCGTCCTCGGCCGAGTTGAAGCAGACCTCCCGGCCGGTATAGCGCGTGTCCGGACCGTCGTAGAGGACGCACGACGTGTCATGCACGTAGGCGGCCGGCGAGTTCTCCATCACCACCGGCTCCCCGACCGACCGCGCCGCCGTGCCCGGGCCGCCCTCCTGCAGGAAGCAGCCGGCGAAGGTCGGGTTCTTCGGCTCGTTGATGTCGACCATGTGCAGGCCGGACAGGCACTGGTCGGGGAGGACCAGCCCGGCGTTGCCGCCGACGATGTAGGCGAAACCGGTCTCGGTGTTGATCTCGAGGTTGTGCGCGGCATTGGTCAGCTCGTAGACGGTGTCGGGCTCGAACTGCACCGTGCCGTCCGAGGCCCCGAGACCGCGCAGGCGGGTGAGGTCGAAGACCGACATCCCGTGCCGCTCGGACTCGCTGACGATGAACGCGTGGTTGTTGAAGACCTTGATGTCGTGCCAGACCTGCTGCACCGGGCTCCGGTTCGGGATCTCACCGAGGTAGAGCGGCGCAGTCGGGTCGGTGATGTTGAACAGCGCGGTGCCGTTCGTCTTGCCCATCATCACGTACTCGTCGCCGGCGCCGAGACCGTTCGCGTCGCCCGGGTCGGTCCAGCCCCAGATGTCGCTGATCCCGGCGCTGTCGATCACGTCCTTGCCCACGATCGAGAGCAGGTCGATGTTGTCGCACGGGAACGCGACGCCGGGCACCATCTCGCCGTCGAACAGCCCGTCCTGGCTACGGGCCACGCCGTCGATGCACTCGGCCGGGCCACTCGACGGGATCGACGTGCGGGTGTCGTCGAGCGCGGCGGGGACCGCGGTGCCGGCGACGACCGCGTCCTTGGCGGCGAGGATCTCCGCGGTGCGGAAGACCTCCATGGCGGGGATGCCGCCCGTGACGGCGGTGCCGTTCGTCGTCGGCTCGGCGCCGTCGGCGGCCACGACCACCAGGCCGATGGCGCCGGCCTGCTCGGCGGAGGCGACGCGCTGGAAGAACGTCGCGCGCGGGCACGGCGTCGAGGTGTCACCGCGGTCGGTCAACGCGATCTTGCCGGTGAAGTCCTGGCCGGCGTAGCTCAGCGGTGAGCAGCCGTTGCCGGCGTACGCGAGCGGGGCCTCGGTGCCGTCCACCGGCGGCGTGCCGGCGTACTGGAAGCCCGGCAGGAACTGCTCGGCGGCCGTGCCCGGGTACAGCACGACCCCGATCCCGGCGGCCTCGGACGTCCTGTGCTGCTCGCCGGGATGCGCTCCTGCTCCGGGCGCCACCACCAGGGCGACCAGGAGGGTGAGCGCCAGGCTCACGACGATGGCGGGTCGGCGTGTTCGCCTGGTCTCGGGCATGCGATCTCCTCGCGTTGCCCACGGCGGCCTGGGACGCGTCCGGGTCGAGGGTCGAGCGGCTGCCATGGAGGACTGGGTGCAGACTGCTTCGACGCGGCGCGCCCCACTCCTCCCCCTCCGGCCGGACTTCTCAGGACCGGCCGGATCCGTCCGGGGGTGTCAGTCGGTGATGGTGCAGATGGCCGAGCCGGCGGTGAGCACCTCGCCGACCGCAGCGGTGAGCCCGGTGACGGTGCCCGCCTTGTGCGCGGTGAGCGGCTGCTCCATCTTCATCGCCTCGATGACGACGACGAGGTCGCCCTCGGCCACGGTCGCGCCGTCCTCGACGGCGACCTTGACGACGGTGCCCTGCATCGGGGACGCGAGGGTGTCGCCGGACGCTCCTGCTCCCGCCGCGGCGGACGCCTTGCGCTTGGCCTTCTTGGTGGCCGGGCCGCCGGATGCGCCGAAGCCCGCGGGCAGCGACACCTCGAGCCGGCTCCCGCCCACCTCCACGACGACGGTCTCGCGTGGCGTGTCGTCGCCGCCGGCTTCCGCGGCAGGCGCTGCCGCGGCCTCCGACCGTCCGCCGATTGCGACCGCCGGCGTGGCGCCGTACGACGCACGCCCGGGGAGCTCGCGCTACCGGCGGCGAGGAAGTGATCACACCCGCCCCGAAGCGGGCGCGGTGCCTGGAGACACCTAGCGGGCGTCCAGGCCCGCGAGTCTGACAACCGTCTGTAGACCTTCCGGAGTGCCAGGCCAATGCTTCTCGACGGCCTCAGCACCGGTCAGCCGTGCGACCGAGCGCAACGTCCAGACCACCAGGACGGCGTCGTCCGCGTAGCCGATCACCGGGATGAAGTCAGGCACGAGGTCGACGGGCACGGCGAGATAGGCCAGCAGCGGCCAGAGACGGAGCCGCAACCCGTGAGGCAAGCTCGCGTCCCGAGCCAGCCGAGCCGTGAGACGAAGAACATCAGGAAGGACACGCAGGGCGTCGCGCAAGCGGCCGTCATCCGGCTTGACGCGCCAAAGAACAACCAGCAGGCCCATCCACAGCAGGAGAAGGCCCGCCGCGACTCCTGCCACCGATCGCCACAACATGCGGCGCAGCCTGGCATGGGCTCTGTCGCACCGTTCGCTGCTGGCGGCTACTAGGTGATCGCACCCGCCCCAGTGCACGCACCCCGGAAAGCGGTCATCCGACTGATGCAAACGTCCGCTTCTGCCGCTCAGTGGTCGGTCGCCGCCACCGTCCATAGGCGCCGTTGTGGTCGCGGTGCGACGCGGGCTACTGGCATCACCCTTTCGCTGCGCGCACCTTTATCGTCGCGTCGCTCGCCGGTGCCGTCGGCGCGATTGTCGGTGCCGCTCTCATGCTGATCCTCGAGGTCGGCGCCAACACAAGCTTGCATGACCTCATCCGACAGCAGGTGTCGGCCTCGTGCGCTGTCCCGACCGCCGCGTCCTGGGCAGTTGCCCTTGGCGCCATCAGTGGCGCAGTCCTGGCGGTCACCGCCACCGCCGTCGCCACGCGCCTGCGGTGGGTGGCGTTCTTCGACGTAGTGAGAACGTCCAGCACACGTCCCCCGCGTAGGCAGATGACCTGCCGCCGCAAGCGTCCAGAAGCGATGCTC
>JAHWJP010000058.1 GCA_019348355.1 Actinomycetota bacterium | reverse complement strand
GACGCACAGCTCCGTCGCGCTCGACGAGGCGCACCCGGCCGGGCCGCTCGGTGACCAGCATGCGCCCGTCAGGCAGGAACGCCAGGTCCCAGGGGATCTCGAGGTCGGTCGCGAAGACGTCGACGCGAACTGCGCCGGCAGCGCGGGCAGGCGCCGTGCTCGCGGGGCGTGGCACTCGGCTTTTCGCAGCGGACGGCGGGGCCGTTGTGGCGGCAACAGCCGGAGAGCTCTCGTCAGCGGTGGGCGGTGCGGTCGTCTCCGGCATGCCCCGCGTCGTCGCCGTGAGGGTCGGGGTGGCTGCCGGCGACTCGAGGGCGGTCGGGCCGCCCGCTCCCGCGCAGCCAGTCAAGGCCACTGCCGCCGCCATCAGCCACATCGGTCTCATCCAGTGCTCCTCTGTTCACCCCGCTGCGTGGTCACCTGCAGACCCCATCGCGTTCGCGGAAGGACCCGGGCGTGTGTGCCCTCATCAGATACCCTCGGTGCTGCGGTTGCACAGCAGGAGGCACAAGCCCGAATGCCGTGCGTTGACGATGACCCGTCCAGATCTGCACCGGGCGCCACAACTCCATGGCGGAGTGGCCCGTTCGCGGTGGTGGCCTGCTCACGTCCTGCCTTGAGGTCTCACCTGCCCTGGCATCAGCTGGTGGCGGTCTTACGCCATCGGCGCTGAAGCAGCAGGGCTCCAGACCTTCAGCCTGACCCAGGCCGCAGTTCGCCGAGCAGAGCTTTTCCGGCCTCGTGCACAGATCGGCCAAGCGCCTCGGACGCCTCGTTGGGTTCATCTGCCAGACGGCGACGGCTCGATGCATCACAATGGAGGGATGAAGGAAGAGCATCGGGCGGCGCTTTTCGCCGCGATCAGTGACCGGACGAGACTGCGCTTGCTCAGCTTCCTGCTCGATGAGGAGCACTGCGTCACTCAGTGCACGCAGGAGATCGGGCTGACCCAAGGGGCAGTCTCGAAGCACCTGGCTCGCCTGAGTGCCAGCGGACTGGTCAGCCGACGCCCCACCGGTCGACGTGCCTATTACCGGGTAGTCGACCCGGAAGCCGTGCAAACCCTGTTGGCCCACGCCGACGCGCTCATCGGTAGCACCGAGGGCTGACGGGCAACGGAAGACGAGCGCACAGGCAGTTCCGGTCACGTGATGAGTGCGTCTTTCTTGCCCGGGACGTGCCGGCTGCTTCGACCGCAGAACGCCATGAAGAATGGCTGGCCCGGTCTCGATGGAAGCTAAACACCAGGGACCAGACCGGATCCGGCGCGCGGTTCCACTCCGTTGCGGCCGCGCGGCAGGGCAGCGACCCGACACTGGCTCCCCCATGCGCGTTCGTCGGCCTTGGCTCGAGCCGTGCGCTGACGACCGGCTCGAGGACCTGCCGCGGCGACCCCTCCGCCGAGGGCAGGCCACAGGCTCAGACCACATCGAGGCACGGGGAGAACTCGCTTGTCGACCCGGGCGGCTGCAGGAGCTCCTCATCGCCGCCTGTGGTCTTCGTGACTGTGGCCGTGAGCGTGTCACCAGAACGAAGCCCGAGCACCTCGACGGTGAAGGAGCGCGCTGACGGGCCGGGCTGGGCATAGGTGAATCTCCAGTCCTGTTGGTGCGCACGAAGTGGCGCAGGTTCTCGGTGAGCGGCGAAAGCGGGGGCGTTGGTGGGCCGTGCGCGTGAGCAAGCATCAAGGTGGTTGTGCGTCCCCCGAGCCATCCTCACGTCGCCGCAGGAGCGCGGCGTAGAGGGTCAGCCCAGGGCCGAAGGCCATGAGCACCACGTGCTGTCCGGCTGCGATGTCCCGCAGTTGCTGCACCCGTTCGAGGACGAGCAACACCGTCGCGCTCGAGCAGTTTCCGACGTCATGCAGCACCTCGTAGGAGGCCTGCAGGTGCTCCTCGGGCAGGTCCAGCGCCTCACCCACGACTTCTACGATCTTGCGCCCACCGGGGTGGACGGCCCAGCCGGCCACCTCCTCGATGGTTAGCCCATGGCGATCGAGCAACTCGGCGACGACCGGGCGTGCGTGGCGGCCGAGGATCTCTGGGACGGCGGGAGACAGGCCCATCCTGAAGCCCAGATCGGTGACCTGCCAGGTCATGTGCTCAGAGGTGGAGGCGTCCGTGCGGGCGATGAGGTCCACAAGCTCCAGTCCACCGGCGTCCGGGTGCAGCACGACAGCGGCTGCAGCGTCACCGAACAGCGCATGGGTGACCATCTGCTGCAGATCCTCAGGTGTCGGCTGTCCAGCGCGCGCCGTCTCCGTCGACGGCTGCACGTGCAGGCTGGTCAGCTCCAGGCAGAGCAGCACCGCCAGCTTCTGTCGGGCCACCACGAAGTCGTTGGCCGCACCTAGGCCGGGAAGGGCGGCGTAGCAGCCCATGTGGCCGATGGCCAAGCGGTGCACAGCGTCGGACATGCCAAGGTCTCGGGCGAGCAAGATGTCCAGCCCCGGTGTGGCATAGCCGGTGCAGGAAACTACCGCGAACAGCCCCACCTCCTCGGCGGTCACGCCAGCGTCCTCGAGCGCCGCCGAGACGGCCTCCTTGCCCAGAGGCAGCGCCTCCTGCACGAATCGCTGCATCCTTGCCCCGGTACCCCAGGAGGAGATGTCCTCGTGCACCGGGTTGACGACACCGCGGCGCGTCTGGACCCCCGAACGCTGCCAGACCCTGCTGGCCATGTCGGCTTCGGCATAATGCCCGCGGAAGAATCCAGACCACAGCTCGGCCTGGTCTATCGCAGGCGGAAGCGCATGGCCTGCCCCCGCGATGCGCGCCATCATCCCTGACCGCTACTTCCCTCAGACCTCTTCGCCTAGAAGGCGAGTCCGCTTCCACCTCCTGAGTGGAGATAGCCGTAGAGGATGCCGACCGACAACCCGAAGCCCATGTGACCGACGAAGGAGGTGAGGACATCGAGCGCGCCGTAGTTCCTGTAGGCAAAGCCCTGCTCCCCCACCTCTCCGGTGTCCGGGTCGATCGACGGGATGAACTTCACGACGGGGCCGGCCAGCGTGAAATGCACCAGCGCTCCGACCAGACCCCACAGCCACAGGTTTCCATCGACACCAATCAGGTCGAAGAACAGCGCGTAGCCAAGGGCGATCGATGCGGCGAGCAACTCATGGAAGGCAATGCCGATGCCATAGCCGGCTACACCCCGTTGACCGAACAGGTTGCCCCAGGTCCGGAAGATGTTCTGTTTGACCGGCAGCCCGATCGCCTTCTGCAGGTAGACGGGACCCTCCATGATCACACCGGCGATGAGACCAGCAAGAATTGCTGGGCCAAACTCGAAGTCGATCATCGCTTCTCCAGTTCTCGTTATCACCACTTGGACGTCTCGGTGGCGAGCCTCGTGTCCTGCAGGCTGTCCATCGCGAGGTTGATCGCTTTGCCCCTCACTGCCCAGCGACCCAATACCCAAACGGAAACTGTCTGTGAGCACCTGAACTCAGCGCAGCACCCACAACAGATTTTGCTCCGGTGATGCGTTCGGCCCGGGCTACTCTCTCTCACGTCGAACTCCTGAGCAATGGCGCGCGGGTCGTCGCCGACAACATCGCCGGCAACGACCGCACCGCGCGCTACGAGGGGATCCCGCGGGTCGTCTTCTCCGATCCGGAGGTCGGCGCGGTCGGCCTCACCAGCGAGCAGGCGCAGCAGCAGGGGCTGCCTTGCACGCGTGCGGAGGTCGACCTCAGCGAGGCGATCGTCCGCCCGTGGACCTATGAGAAGGAACCGCGTGGGCACCTGGGGGTGCTGGCCGATGCCGACCGCAAGGTCCTGGTCGGCGCGTGGGCCGTCGGGCCGCAGGCCAGTGAGTGGATCCACAGCGCCGCCGTCGCCGTGCGCGAGCAGATCCCGGTGTCGCGGCTGCTGGAGCAGGTCGCGCAGTTCCCCACCTACAACGAGGGCTGGCTCAAGGCCTACCAGCAGCTCCAGATGTGACGGACGCGCCTGGAAGCAGCCGGCCCGACAGCCGGATGCCGCCTTGGCCGCGGACGCCGGTCCTGCGGGTCGACGTGCGCGCCGCCCGGTTTCCGGACCGGTGATCAACCTCGGTCTGTCACTCGCGGTCTTGGCCAGCGTCGGGTACGGCCTGAGCGACGTCCTGAGCGGGACCGTGGTGCGCCGGCACTCCACAGCCTCGCTCGCTCTGGCTGCGCAGGTCACCGGCCTGGCCGTGCTCGCCGCGGCGGCAGCGCTGCGGCGCCCGGAGCTGTCCGGACCGGGCGTGCTCTGGGGCCTCGGCGCGGGTGCGGTCGGCGCGGTGGGCGTCCTTTCCTTCTACACCGCGTTGCAGCGCGGCCGCACCTCCGTCGTCACCCCCGTGGCCGGGGCCGGTGTGGTCCTGCCGGTGCTGGCTGGCGTCCTGCGCGGAGATCCGCTGGGGTGGCGATCAGGACTCGGGGTGGCAGCCGCCGTGGTCGGCATCGCCATCGTCGCCGTGGCGGACGGGTCCGAGAAGGCTCCCGCGGGAGGGGTGGCAGCACGGCCCGTGCCCGGCCGGGCGCAACCCGTCCCGGCAGCTGACGGTTGCGTGCCCGCTGCGCGCGAGGGCTCCGGTCGGTCGTCGGTCTGGCTCGCCGCGCTTGCCGCGGTGGCCTTCGGGGCGTTCTTCATCATCCTCGAGCAGGCGACGGTTCGCTCGGCGCTGCCGGGCACCGAGCAGGGGTTGCTCGACGTCGCGCTGGTCGTCGCGTTGGCCGTGCAGGTCGGGGCTCTGGCAGTGACGGTCCTGGCGGCGACCCGACACACGCGCGCGTGCCTGCTCCCTGGGCGCTCGCTGGTCCTGCCCGCCACGGCTGTCGGGCTGCTGGACGTAGGTGCGGACCTGCTGGTCACGCTCGCGGTGGACCGGGGGCCGCTCGCCGTCGTCGGACCGTTGGCCTCCCTCGACCCTGTCGTCGCAGTCCTGGTCGCCACCGTCGTACTCCGGGAGCGGCTGCGCCTTGTGCCCGCCCTGGGCGTCACCGTCGCGCTCACCGGCATCCTACTGGTCGCGACAGGCTGAGCCCCTGCCCCCTGCAGGCGAGGCAGGCCGGCGAGGTGGTCCCGTCGTCGGTCGACCCGGAGCTCCGCCGGACACCGGTGTCGGCAACCCTACGGGTGGTAGAACGCCCGGCATGGGCCGCACACTCCTCTTCGCAGTGGTGGCCAGCAGCCCCTTGATCCTCGGTGCCTATCTGGGCGCCAGGTTCACCTTCCCCGAGCGTCTGCTGGCCGCGGTCCTGGCTTTCGCCGCGGGCGCGCTCATCACCGCTTTGACCTTCGAGTTGTTCGAGGAGTCCTTCGAGAAGGGTGGCGCGCTCCGCGCCGCGGTCGGCCTCGCGGCGGGGGCTGTGGTGTTCACCGGCGCCAGCGTCGTCCTCGACCGGTACGTCGCGAAAGACGATGACCCTGACGGCAGTACGAAGCTTGACAAGGACGCTGCCGCCCGCGAGCGACCGGCCACGTCCGCGTCGGTGGGTGGCGGCGCGGGCTTGGCGCTCCTGGCTGCCGTCACCTTGGACGGAGTGCCGGAGAACGCGGCGCTGGGAATCTCGCTCGAGACGACCGGGGGCAGCTTGGCGCTGCTCGCTGCGATCTTCGCGTCGAACCTGCCCGAATCGCTGGTGGGCGCGGCGTCGATGCGTGCCCAGGGCCGGTCGACGACGTACGCAGTCGGGCTGTGGTCGGTAGCGGCGGTCCTGCTCACCGGAGCCGTCCTGGTGGGCGCCGGGCCCTTGTCCTCGGTCTCGGACCAGACCATCTCACTGCCACTGGCGTTCGCGGCCGGCGCGGTGATCGCGTCGTTGGCCGACACCCTCATGCCCGAGGCGTACGAGAAGGGCGGGCCGTTGGTCGCGCTCTCGACCGCTCTGGGGTTCGTGCTGTCCTTTCTGCTCGCGACGCTCTGAGAGCAAAGCCGCGCGGAAAGACCTTCGGCGAGCACTCAGCGTGCTGCTTACGCCTGTGTCGTCGTTCAGCGTCAGCCTGGCCCGCCGTAGGTGCCTGCCTCCTCGCCGGGACGCCGGGGGCAGTGCCGCTACAGCGTGCGCGAGGGGATGTCGACATACCGGAATCCCGGCAGGCTCAGCCGGACGGCCCGGGGCATCTCGATGACCGTCGCCAGCACCTCTTCGCAGCCCGGGCACCGCGCCACCAGGCCCGGGGCCTGGTCGAAGACGCGGGTCTCGGCCAGCAGGCTGCTCAGCCCGCACCCCGCGCACACCCCGGTGACGTCCCCGACGTCTTGCCCGAACAGCGTCCCGAGCGGTCCAGCGAGCGCGTTGCCGTCGACCGGGTCCATGGCGTGCTCCTTCGGAACAGGTGGTGTCGGGTGGTGCCGGGTGGTGTCAGCCGCCGAAGCGCTCGGTGCGGACAGCGGCGGGATCGTGACCGAGATCGACCAGGGTGTCAGCGATGGCTTCCACGAAGCGGGTGGGGCCGCACACGAACACGTCAGGGCGGTCGGTCGCCGGCCAGCTGAGCTCGGTGAGCATCGCCGCGTCGAGCCTTCCGGTGTGGCCCGACCAGCCAGGTGGGATGTCGCGGGTCAAGGTGAACTCCACCGTCACCCCCGAGACCGACGAGGCCTGACGGAGCTCGTCGCGGTAGATGACGTCGTCCCAGCTGCGGGCTGAGTACAGCAGCCGCATCGGTGTGTCGTCGCCGGCGTGCAGCCGAGCCCGGAGCATCGTGTGGAGCGGAACGACGCCCGAACCTCCGGCGATGAGCAGAACCGGCGGCTGCGGAGAGTTCTGCGGCGACCAGACGAAATAGCCACCGACAGGTCCACGCAACTCCAGCGCATCGCCCGGCGCGGCGATGTCGACAAGGTAGGGCGACACCTCCCCGTCGGGCAGCCTGTCGACAGTGACCTGCGGCGGCTCACCAGGCCCGCTGGCGAGCGAGTAGCTGCGGGCCGCCTGGTAGCCGTCGTCCGCGGTCAGCCGCAGGTCGACGTGCTGACCGGCGCGGTGCGTCATCCAGCCGTCGACGGCCAGCGTCAGCGTGCGCGTGCGGTGCGTCTGCACCGTGACGTCAGCGATGACAGCGCTACGCCACATCAGGCTGAGGCGTAGCGCTGCTCGGTCCACGGATCGCCGTAATCGTGGTACCCCGCCCTCTCCCAGAACCCCGGTTCATCTTGGGCGGTGAGCCGCAGCCCGCGGATCCACTTCGCGCTCTTCCAGAAGTACAGGTGCGGCACCACCAACCGCGCCGGACCACCATGCTCAGGGTGCAGGGGCTGACCGGCGTAGGTGTGCGCGACCCAAGCCTTGCCGCCGAGCAGGTCAGTCAACGGCAGATTGGTGGTGTACCCGCCGTGGCTGACCGCGACGGCGTACCCCGCGTCGTGCGCAACCGGCGCCAGCAGCGTGTCGAGGCTGACGCCCTCCCAAGCCGTTTCGAGCTTGGACCAGCGGGTGACGCAGTGGATGTCACAGGTGAACCTCTCCGACGGCAGACGGCGGAACTGCTCCCATGTCCAGCCGACCGGCTCACGGCCACCGGTGATCTCGAACGCCCAGTCCTCGAGCCGCACCCCAGGGGTCGGGCCGGCCGACAGAACGGGGAAGCCGTCGGTGAGGTACTGCCCTGGAGGTGTCCGCGCAGCAAGATCGCCCCCTGCGGGATCCTGGCGACGGCCGCCGAAGCCCCGCGAGACCGTTGCCATGGCGCTCCTTCTGTGGACCTCGAGGCAAATTGTCCCGGGTAGTGCGACGCAAACCTTCCACGGCCGTCGGCCCTGGATCTGACTGGCATCTCGACCATGCCCAGCCTGCCGTGGATCGGGCAGATCGACCGCGCCGAGCCAGATCTTCTGCTCGCGATGGGGACGACCCTCGTGCGGTCGCGCCTGCTCGCCGAGGCCGACGCCATCTGCGGCGTTCCGCTCGGCGCACGGAGCGAGGAGCGGCTCAGGACGCGCAAACGGCCACCGGAGGGTGCGGGGGCCGTCAGGGGCGTTGCAAGCGGCACTCCGGGCAGCGCTGCCGGAGCGTTAGCGAGTGACCGACGCCACGAGAACGGGTCTCAGCGGCTGTGGGCACGGCGACCCGGGCAGCCGGCGAGTACACACAGGATGAAGCCGGCGAGAAGCGTCGCTCTGGTCAGCCTGCCGGACATGGTCGAGGGGAAGTGCCGCACCCGGTGTGGGTCGTTCCCGCAGTGGTAAACGCCGGTCATGTCAGTAGCGCCCAGTCCCGAGGAGATCTACGCACGCGCGCAACAAGAAGGGGAACGTCGGCTCAACCTGTCCGTGCTCGACCAGGTCGCCACGGGCTTCATCGCCGGGCTCACCGTTGTCTTCGGCATCGTTGCGCTCGGCGTGGCCACGGCGCTCGTGGAGCCGGAGTTCGGCCCGGAGATCGCCAAGGTCGGGGGCGCGCTGGCCTTCGGGATCGGGCTCGTGTTCCTCATCGTCGGTCGTACAGAGCTGTTCAGCGAGAACTTGTTCGACCCTGTCGCCGCGGCGATCGGCGACGCACCAAGCGAGCATGGGGTCGCCTAGTCCGCCTGTGGGGCCTGACGCTCGTGCTGAACCTCGTTGGCGGCGCAGCGCTCATTGCGGTGCTGACAGTTGACGGAGCTCTGCCCGCCGCCTCGAACGAGGCTCTGGTCAAGGTCGCTGAGGAGATCGTCGGCAAGGGGTGGCCCGCGACGCTCGCGCGTGCCGTTCTCGCGGGAGGGCTGATCACTCTCCTCTCGTACATGCTGAAGGCAGTCAACTCAGTCACCGAACGGATCCTCGTCGCGTACATGGTCGGCGTGTTCTTGGCGCTCGGGCCGTTCGACCACGTCATCGTGTCGGCCCTGCACCTGCTGTTCGCCGTTTGGGTGTCGGACGTCGTCACGTACAGCGACATGGCCATCTACATCGTCCTGTCGACCGTGGGCAACCTGGTCGGTGGGCTCCTACTCATCACCCTGACGCACACCGCGCAGGTCAAGGCGTGAACCAAGGTCCTGCAGCAGTGTCGAGCACCGGGCTCGGTGGGGGCCGAGCCTCTGCGCGGTTCGGACGCGGCTAACCCTCGGCTAACCCCGGCTAACCCCCCAGCGCCGTGAGGTCGAGGTCGATGGACAGGGCGCGGTGATCTGACAGCGGTAGGTCCCAGACCCGGACGTCGGCGCGCCCCAAGAGCCTGCGGCTCGAAAGTACGTGGTCGAGCTGGCCGGTCGGTGCATGCGCCGGGAACGTCCGGGCGCTCGCGAGCGCGTGCAGCCCACTAGCCCGAGCGACTGTCCCGGGGAGCATGTTGAGGTCGCCCATCAGCAGGAGCGGTCCGGCGCCGCGCAGCGTCCTGACCAGCCAGTGCAGCTGAAGGCTGTTCCAACAGGGCAGGAACGACAGGTGTGTGCAGGCGACGGTGATGACGCCCCCGGGGACAACCAAACGCGCGGCGACTGCGACGCGCGGCTCGTCGTCGACCATCACCGGCCACCGCTGTCCGCGGAACAGCATCGGCACACGGAACGGCAGCGCCGGCAGTGGGACGGCGAACGCGTCGAGCATCGGGTACCGCGACACGAGCGAGACTCCGTAGGCGGGCTCGGCTGAGTCGACAGTCGGCCCCGCTCGCCGCCAGGACCCTGGCACGCCTTGCAGTGCAGGCGCGAAACGAGAGGCGACTGCCCCGGCGGCCTCGGCGGCCGCCGCGGTCAGATCCGCACCGTGTGACCGTGGCTGTGCCCGGTCGACCTCCTGCAAGGCCAGGACGTCGGCGTCCAGCTCACCTATGGCGGTGGTGAAGCGGTCGAGGTCGACAAGACCGTCCGACGGGGCGCACCCGTGCAGCACGTTGAAGGTCGCGAGACGCACACAGGCAGTCTGCCTCGACGGCTCGAAGGTCATACCCGCTTGCCGGGCGTGCTCGCCGGGTACGGCCCGTCCGTGAACGAAGAGCAGCAGCAGCTGAGGGAGGCGCTGAAGCGCACGGCGGTGGCCCTCAAGCAAGGCAGCGTGACGTACGCGCTAAGCGGCGGCTACGCCAGCTGGGCGCTCGGCGGGCCAGAGCCCGAGCACGACGTTGACTTCCTCGTCACGGAGGAGGACGCAGAGCGCGCGGAAGAGGTGCTGCGCGCTGCCGGGCTGCGCGTGGAGCAAGCGCCGGAGGACTGGCTGTTCAAGGCGTTCCACGGCGAGGCGATGGTCGACATCCTCTTCCACATCGGCGGCGCGCCCGCGCCTGCGGAGTTGATCCGGCGCGCCCGCGACGTCGAGGTGCTCTCGGTGCAGATGCGCGTGCTGGAGGCGACCGACCTGCTCGCTACCAAGATGGTGGCGCTCTCGGAGCACTCGTGCGACTTCGGGACGGTGTTGCCCGCAGCTCGTGCACTGCGCGAGCAGGTCGATTGGGAACGCCTGCGCCGCGACACCGAGCACAGCGATTTCGCCCAGGCACTGCTCTACCTGACCGACCGGCTCGCGATCAGTCCCCCGCGCAGCGCCTGCATCCACTGAAGGTCAGCCGCGAGGCCCCGCCCAGACAGTTCCGGGCGCCGGAAAGCCCGCGATGCTCTGCAGAGATGGACCCCGGCCGGCGGCAAGGCAGCCGGCAGGTGGCGCCTAGCCGGCCGCCTGTGCGTTGGCCGGCGCTGCAAACAGCAGGTTGTCATGATCCTCTTCGGGGTCTGCGTCGCGCGAGGCGACGCGTCCCTGCACCGGCGTTGCGCTGTGACGCCGTACGGAACATGCCGTCGTTGCCGAAGAAGAAGCAGATGCTCGATGTCGCGGTAGGTGCCGCGATCCTCGCCGGCCTGATCGCTGGTGCCATCATGGAGGGGCCGGTCTACCTGCAGACAGAAGGCCATGGGCCTGCCGGTGAAGCAGAACAGCTTCCGCACCTGGGGGATCCTGTTCGGCCAGCGCGGCACCGCCGGCTACTTTCATCGGTTTCCTGTTCCACGAGATTGTCGCCGCCTTCCCGCGATCCTGTACGCGGGCTTCTTCATCCTCATCGGTATCGAGGGCGGCCTGTGGCTCTACGGCCTGCTCGGCGGGCTCATCCACTGGACCCTCGCCGGCCCCATTGTGGCGCTCATCCCGTCGCTGAACCCCGACATCGGCGAGCTGCGTCAGCAGGGCCTCGCGTACAAGAACTACGGCGCGCTCGACGTGATCACCGCTCTGGTCGGCCACCTGTCGTTCGGCACGGTCACCGGCATCCTGTACGGCTACTTCCACTCCGGTGGCGGCAGCGTGCTCGCGTTCTGAGACGGGCCGCCGGGACGAGCATGAAGCGCCTGATCAGCAGCCGTCGACGTGCGTCACAAGGTCACACCGAGCGCACCTCACCTGCTCCCCGACGCCTGCCGAGGCGACGGCACCTGCGCGCAAGGCGCCCGACAGCAGGTCGTCGACGAGGCGGCGCACATGACGGGCAGCGACCGGGACGGCCTCTGCCACCACGTGGCTCAGCCCCTCCTCGAAGTCCTCGCAGGTCTGGGGCTGGCAGCCGACGACGAACACCTGGGGCGGCAGCACGCCTGCGGCCCGCGCGATGCGCAGCACGCGGGACGGCTCGGCCAGGTGGAGGTCGGCCAGCTGCGCGCGCCACTCATCGAAGGTCGGCGTGTCCACGTGCGGCACCTGGGGGATCAGCACGAACACCGTCCCCGGGCTCGCGGCGCGCTCGACCGCGTCGACGATGACCAGCGCGTCGTAGCCGTCCATCAGCGCGTGCACGATGCCGAGCCCGCCGATGCCGGTCTCGATCAACTCGACCCCGGCCGGCAACGCTGTGTGCAGCTCGGCGGCGACGGCGATGCCGAAGCCGTCGTCGCCGCGCAGCGAATTGCCGACACAGGCGACGAGAACGCGCTGAGCGGGCTCAGCCGCAGGCGGAGCAGCCACGGGCCGAGGTTCCGCAGCCACCACCGGAGCCGCAGCCGCCGTGCGAGGGCGCTCCGGGTCGCTGACTCAGCGCGGAGATCGGAATGAGCACCGGCGCGGGCTTCGTCGGCGCGGCCGTGTGCGCGGGTGCTGCGGCGACGTTCATCCGGGTGAACTCCGGCAGCGCCTCGCGCAGGGCGTCCTCGACGTAGCGGCGAAGCGTGCCCGGGGAGTGCGAGCAGGACTCGCACTCGCCGAGCAGGCGGATGCTGACGACGCCGTCCTCGGACGCGACGACCTCGAGCCGGCCGCCGTGCGCCTCCACGTAGGGACGCACCGCCTCCACGGCGGCCTCTGCGCGGGCCTGCTCGTCCTCGTCCGGTGCGTCCTCGTACAGCCCGAACAGCAGCGCGACGTCGGGATCGGCGAGCGCCTGGTCGCGCAGCCCGCCGGCGTCGAGCAGTTCGGCCACCCGCTGCAACGCGCCCCGGTGCAGCATGTCGACGGCGCGCAGGACCTCGACGAGCCCGTCGACCACCTGCGGGTCGGGGTGCTGCTCGAACGCGGTGACCAGCTCGTCCAGCCGGTCCATGGCCGCCGCCACCTGCGGGTGGAGCGATGTCGACTGCAGGCTCACGGTGACTCGCCGCTGCTGTGCGACCACCAGCCCCAGCCGACCATGTCCATCGGCTGCAGCCCGCGCGGCATCTGCGCGACCAGCGCCATCGTGACCGCGTAGACCTGGGTCGCGAGCAGCAGCTGCAGCACGCCCGCGATCCCCATTCCGACACCGAACAGCCCGGGGTCCAGGGCGTCGACGCCGGGCAGGCGGCTGAGCCCGCCGAGCAGCGGCAGCAGGACTCCCGCGAGAGCGAACAGCACCAGCCCGAAGATGGCACCCCGGATGAGCGCGCCGCCGTAGGTGAAGCGGTCGCCCGGCGCGAACGGCCACAGCGCGGCGAGCATCAGCGGCAGCACGAGGACACCGGCGATCAGGAAGAGCGTGTGGCCGGCGGTGAAGGCGGTCTGTGCGTCCTCGGCGAAGACCCCGCCGAGCAGCTGCGGCAGGTCGACGACGGCGACGCCGCGGGAGGAGGCGAGTCGGATCGCGGCGGTGAGCAGGACGGTCCCGGTCAGGCCGCCGAGCAGCATGACCGGGAACAGCGCGGGATGCGGCTTGTAGAGCAGCGGCTCGTCGACCACGGCGCGTCCTCAGCCGGTCACGGGGATACGGGCTGCCGCGAGGACCTCACCGCGGACGAGCTCGACGGCCTGGGGCAGGAGCGCCTGCGCCGCGGCACTGAGCTGGTCGCCCAGGGTGCCCGGCTCCGGCTCGAGCTCGACGACGACGACATCGTCGGGCAGGGCGGCGAAGTGCCGTCCGATCACGAGCAGGTGGTCCAGGTCGAGGACGCCGGCGCCCGCCTCGTACATCCGCTCCTGGACGTCCTGCGGGTCGGGCACGGTGGGAGGCGCATCGAACCGGTACAGCCGACCGGGCTCGCGCCCGCGCTCGGTCACGGCCAGCAGCACGACCCGTTCGTAGCGCGGGTCGACGTCCCCCAGGTCCATCGCCACGTGCAGGGCGCCGTAGCCCAGGTCCAGCACCTCGACACCGTCGGGCCAGCGCAGCTCGGCCAACGCGTCGGCGGCGAGCAGCGCGAAGGAGCCGTCGCCGAACCAGCGGTAGCCGACCCCGCCGATCAGCACGCGTGCCGGTGCCGCCTGCATCACCCGACTCCGCAGGCGCAGGTCGTCGCGTCGTGACTGACCATGTTGTCGCCGTTGGCGACGTGCACGGTGCAGGGCATGCATGGGTCGAAGGAGCGGATCGCGCGGAAGATGTCGATGCCGGTGAAGGACTCGCCGGACTCGAACTCCTCGAGGATCGGCGTGTTCATCACCGCCTCCTCGTACGGACCGACCTGTCCGAACGGGTCGACCGGGGAGGCGTTGAAGGTCGACGGCGTGATGATCTGGTAGTTGGTCAGGACGCCCTTGTCCATCGTCAGGTGGTGGGTGAGGAAGCCCCGGCCGGCGCCCCAGAAGCCGACACCGATGCGCTCGTCGCGCGGGATGCGGAACTCCGTCGTGGTCGCGACCTTGTTCTCGCCCTTGCCCATCAACGCGAAGGCCATCTGCACGTTCTCGTACGCCACCAGCAGGGAGTACAGGACGTGGTAGGCCCGCGCCCGGTTGCGCTCGAAGGCGTTCCACGTCTCCGGGATCGTCCACTCGAGCTCCATGGCAGGCAGCGACGCGGTCTGTGGGACGTCCATCTTGATGCTCGTCCCGGTCGCCTCGAGGAAGCGGTTGTGCGGCATGATCCCGGCCGCAGCCGTGGTCCACAGCCGGGCGTAGGCGCCGGCCTCGACGGACTGGCGGTCCCAGCGCGGTGCAGTGCTCCAGGTGTAACGGTCCTTCCAGCTGCGCTTGTCCGAGCGCGGCTTGGTCTCCTTGTTCCACGGGTGGTTCGGCCCGAGCGGGTTGCCCGCGGGGTCGGTCGGATACGGGTAGCCGTCGGCCTCCCAGCCGTCGTAGTAGGAGTGCTCGACGAACTCCTCCAGCCCCATGTTGATGTGGTGCAGGTTCGTGGTGATGAGCTTGCCGTCCATCACCACGCCGGGCGTCGCCCACCGTCGTTCGCCCCACTGCGCGGCGCCGGCGTAGGTGCCGTCGTAGGCGTACGGGTCGTCCCACATCCCGGTGTCGATGAAGTTCTTCGCCCGGGTCCCGACCTGCTTGTACTTCGGGTC
>JAHWJP010000184.1 GCA_019348355.1 Actinomycetota bacterium | reverse complement strand
GTACGGGCCCGAGCTCGAGGTGAACCGCGCGCAGATGGCGACGTTCCTGGTCCAGGCACTCGCCTACATGACCGGTGAGAGCTTCGAGACGCCGAACGACTACTTCGTCGACGACGAGACGGCCGAGCCCCACGAGCCCAACATCGACGCCGCCGCAGCCAGCGCGATCGCCATCGGCGACGGGCAGGACGCCTACGACCCGTTCCGCACGGTCAGCCGCGCACAGATGGCCGAGTTCCTCACGCGCACGCTGGCCTCGCTGGAGGACGCCGGGCTCATCACGCCGGCCGCGCCTCCCCAGTAGCGCGACGACGAGCTGGTGAGGGTCGCGCTCAGACGAACGTGATCTGCTCGCAGTTCACGAACTCGTCGTCCGCGTCCCCGGAGCAGTCGTCCTCGCCGGGTCCGCCGTCGACGTGCTGCCACCGGGGAAGGCGGCGTCCAGCTCGATGTCGTCGTCGCCGCCGTTGCCGATGACCTGCTCAGCGCTGTTGGACGCCACGATGGTGTCGTTGCCCTCGGTCCCCCGGCACGTGCCGCCGTTGCAGGCCATGGCCTCGCCGGCCACGTTGCTGGTCCGGCTGACCGCCTCCGTGCCGTTCTGAGCGAACGCGACTCCGGCGGTGGGCACCAGCAGGCCCGCCGCTGCAGCGGTGAGGACCAGACGGACACGGGGGCGGCGGAACGGGGTGATGGAAGCGCCTTCGGCTCAAGGTCTTGTGCACGCCCTCATGCCCCGGTACATCTGACGAACACCCGACGGTGGTCGATCTGCCAGACGCCCGCCCCAGACCCGTTCAGCGCGACGATCAGCAGCGCGAGCGTCGTGAACTGCGCGACGTCCCCGACCTGGCTGATTGTCCGTGCCACCCACAATCAGCGGTACGCCGGACGCCGGAGCAGTGCACGCAGGCCCGGGCGCGGCCCGTCGGTGGCAGTCACACGATGAAGAGTGCCCGCGCTGAGCGACTGAGCACGCCATCTTTGCGCTCGGGATCGCTCAGCTCGTCGGGAGCTCCAGCTCGCGGCGCGCCAGTCGCCGCCCGGATCGCAGGATCAGAGACCCGATGACGGCGCTGATCAGCGACCCGGCGAAGATGCCGACCTTGGCCTGATCGGTCAGCGACGCCGCGTCGTACGCCAGGTCCGCGACGAACAGCGAGACGGTGAAACCGATCCCGCCGAGCGCTGCCAGCCCCCACACGTGCCGGGTCTGCACGCCGGCAGGAAGGGCCCCGATCCCAAGCCGTCGCGCGAGCAGGGCGGCGCCCCCGATCCCGGCTGTCTTGCCGACGACCAGTGCGACCGCGACGGCGAGAGCAAGGGACCCGTCGAGGGCCTGGTCGAGTGCCCCGCCTCGCAGGTCGACGCCGGCGTTGGCGAACGCGAACAGCGGCACGATGACGAACGCCGACAGCGGGTGCAGACGGTGCTCGAGCTGCTCGAGCACGTTGCGCCCCCCGACCTCCCCCGTCGGCGTCAGCAGACCGAGGGTGACGCCGGCGATGGTGGCGTGGATGCCGGACTCGAACGTCGCCAGCCACACGAAGACCCCGACGATGACATACGGCCACACCTGGGTGACGCGAAGCAGCCGCAAGGCGACCACCGCGACGAGACCAGCGACGGCCGCAGCCAGCCACACCAGCGACAGCGTCGCGGTGTACACGACGGCGATCACGGCGATCGCGACGATGTCGTCCACGATCGCGATCGACAGCAGCAGCAGCTTCGCGCCGCCCGGCACCCGGTCGCCCAGCAGTGCGAGCACCCCCACCGCGAACGCGATGTCGGTCGCCATGGGGATGCCCCAGCCGTCGCCCTCCGGGCCGTCACCGGCGAGCGCGAGGAAGATCAGGGCGGGGAACACGACCCCGCCGAGGGCAGCGATCGCGGGCAGGGCGGCGGCCCGTCGGTCGCGCAGCTCGCCGGTCACGAGCTCGCGCTTGATCTCCAGTCCGACGACGAAGAAGAACACCGCCATCAGTGCGTCGTTGACCCAGTGCTGCAGGTCCTCGGTGATCGACAGCTCGCCCACGCCCAGGCGCAGCTCGGCATGCACGAGCGCGTCGTACGAGCCGCTCAACGGGCTGTTGGCCAGCAGCAGCGCCGCCGCTGCGGCGGCGACCAGGAGGACGCCGCCGGACGCCTCCATGGCGAGAAAGGCGCGAAGCGCCTGACGCGACCGCTGCACCGGCCTTGCCTTGCCGGCGCGATCGCGTGAGGGTTCCATCGCCCGCCGGTACCCCCAGGACTACTCATGTAGCCATGCCCCGACTTCCCGGCCGCCAGCTGCACCATCGGCCCAGCACAGGCGGCCGACGGCGTCCTGATCCGCGATCGACCGTGGCCCGATGTCGGCGGGACACCTGACTGCCGCCCAGGAGGTGGCCGGCGGACAAGTGCGCACGCCAACGCACGTGGGTAGCACGCGTCAGGCCGTCCTACGAAGGACTGACCTGCAGCTCGACCCGGTGCTGTGGGAAGCACATCAGTCCGCGCACGGCCTCGGCCTCTCGCAACGGCTCCGAATAGCTCCACACCAGGTCCTGCTCGCAGCCCGTCGGCAATCGGAGCGACCAGTACTGCGCCACGCCCTTGTAAGGGCAGCGCGTGGTCGTACTGCTCGGCTGGAGCAGCTCGGTGCGGACGTCCTTCGGGGGCAGGTACCACCGCACCGGCAGCCCGCTCTCGAGCAGCATGCACGGTCGGCTCGAGTCCGCGACGACCGCGCCCGCGATCGAGACCCGCACACGTCGGGAGCTGCGCAGCACGTCGATCCGCGTGAACGGGTCACGCGGGTGGACGAAGACCTCCTCGTCTTCCTCGAACACGGTGAGCGAGTCCCAGTCGAACGCGACCAGTCGGGCGATCTCCCCAGCGCTGTGCGGCGGTCGCTCCCACGAGTACGCCGCATCCGGCGCGTGGCCGGATCCGGTGTGCACGCTCCAGTACGTGCGCCGACCCATCCCGGGGTCGGACTGCTGGCGCTCGCTGGGACGGAGCAGCTCCATGCGCACGTCCGCGCGAGGGAACAGGTACGTCGGCGTCCGCCCCGGCGGGTGCAGCAGCCGCACGTCGTCGCTGTCCGCGACAGTCTGATCGCCCAGCCGGACACGCACACGCCGGGGCGTGCGCTGGACGTACAAGACGTGCGCGGGCGCATGCGGGTCGAAGTTGAAGATCCCGGCAGGACTGTCGCCGAACGGACCACTGCCCTTGGTCAGGCTCATCCTCGGCGACTACCCGCTGTCGACGTCCCGACCCGGCCGGGCCGCCGCTCACGCAGGACACGATCTCGCCCGACGGCGTGCCGCCCGGGCGGATGGCTGTCCGGGAGTTGGGTGCAAGCTACTTCTTCGCAACAACAGGGATGGAGCGAGGTGCACGGGCTGTCGGCGACGTTCGCCGCGGTCGGCGACCCGGTGCGCCTGCGGCTGCTGCGCTACCTGCTCGACAACGAGCACTGCGTGCTGAGTGCCCGCCGAAAGCCACACCCCACGGTCCGGACTGACTCGCGCCGTGAGGGGGACCGCCATCACATCGACCAGCGAGGGACTGCGATGAAGCACTCCGCACGACGCCCGTGGACGCTCCGCCTCGGGCTCGCCGTCGTGGCGTGCGGCCTGGCGCTCGGGACCGCGTCCACGATCGCGCTCGTCAACGCCGTCTCTGACATGGTCAGCTGATGCCGCCCTCCCCGAACGAGCAGCCACAACGGTTCGACGGGCTGCATGCCCTGTTCATCAACTGCTCTCTGAAGCGATCCTCAGAGCTCAGTCACACCGACGGTCTGATCGACCGCAGCGCCGCGCTCATGCGCGAGCACGGGGTGGTCGTCGACCGGATCCGAGCCGCCGACGAGGACATCGCCACCGGCGTCTACCCGGACATGACCGAGCACGGCGCCGCAAGCGACGCCTGGCCGGCGCTGTACGAGCGGGTGCTGGTCGCCGACATCCTGGTGCTGGGCGGACCGATCTGGCTCGGCGACAACAGCTCGGTCATGAAGCGCGTCATCGAACGGCTCTACGGGTGCTCGAGCCTACTCAACGAGCGGGGCCAGTACGCGTACTACGGCCGGGTCGGCGGCTGCTTGATCACCGGCAACGAGGACGGCGTCAAGCACTGCGCGATGAACGTGCTGTACAGCCTCCAACACCTGGGCTACACGATCCCGCCACAGGCCGACGCCGGCTGGATCGGCGCGATCGGACCAGGACCGTCCTATCTCGACCCGGGCTCTGGTGGACCGGAGAGCGACTTCACCAACCGCAACCTGTCGT
>JAHWJP010000183.1 GCA_019348355.1 Actinomycetota bacterium | reverse complement strand
TCGCGCAGCAGGTCGAGGCGCTCCTGCGTCACCTCGCCGATGATGCGGATGGCGAGCCCCGGACCTGGGAAGGGCTGGCGCCACACGATCGCCTCGGGCAGCCCGAGCTCGATGCCGACGCGGCGTACCTCGTCCTTGAAAAGCGTCCGCAGCGGCTCCACCAGCGCGAACTGCAGGTCCTCCGGCAGACCGCCGACGTTGTGGTGGCTCTTGATGTTCGAGGCCCCCGACCCGCCGCCGGACTCGACGACATCGGGATAGAGCGTGCCCTGTACGAGAAACTCGACCGGCTCGGGGGACTCGCCGACGATCGCGCGCGCCTCCTGCTCGAAGACGCGGATGAACTCGCGGCCGATCGCCTTGCGCTTGGCCTCCGGGTCGGAAATCCCGGCGAGCGCGTCGAGGAAGCGCTTGGCGGCGTCGGCGACCCGCAGCTGCACTCCGGTGGAGGCGACGAAGTCCTGCTCGACCTGCTCGGCCTCGCCCTTGCGCAGCAGCCCGTGGTCGACGAACACGCAGGTGAGCTGGTCGCCGACGGCCCGCTGCACCAGCGCCGCAGCGACCGCCGAGTCGACCCCACCGGACAGCCCGCAGACGACCCGCTTGTCACCGACCTGCGCGCGGATGCGCTCGACCTGGTCCTCGACGATGTTGACCATCGTCCAGGTCGGGCGGCAGCCGGCGGCCTCGAGCAGGAAGTGCTCGAGCACCTGCTGGCCGTGCTCGCTGTGCAGCACCTCGGGATGGAACTGCACGCCGTAGAGCCCACGCTCGCGATCCTCGAAGGACGCGACGGGCGTGGCCCCGGTGGAGGCGGTCACAGTGAAACCGGGGGGCGCCTCGGCAACCGCGTCACCGTGCGACATCCAGACGTTCAGAGCGGCTGGCAGGCCGGCGAGCAGCACGCCTGGGTCGACGACCGCGAGCGCCGTCCGGCCGTACTCCGCCGTCCCGGTCCGGGCGACAACGCCACCGAGGGACGCCGCCATCGCCTGGAAGCCGTAGCAGATGCCGAAGGTCGGTACGCCGGTGTCGAACAGGCCGGCGGCCACCTGCGGCGCCCCCTCGGCGTAGACCGAGGACGGCCCGCCGGACAGGATCACGGCCTTCGGGCGGCGCGCACGGATCTGCTCGGCGGTGATGGTGTGCGGCACGATCTCGGAGTAGACGCGACACTCGCGCACCCGCCGGGCGATGAGCTGGGCGTACTGCGCTCCGAAGTCGACGACGAGGACCACGTCGGCGTCGGCGGCGGGTGGGGTCACGCTCGGCAGGTTACCGAGCCAGCCGGTTCGGTGGCCCTGGCTCGCTGCCCTCGACACCGCCCACCAGCCGTGTTGATCATCCGCAGGATCGCCGTGCACAGCGCCGAACCTCCCGCCCCAGGACGGGGACCCTGCGGATGATCTTCCGAAGAAGGGTCGGAGCGGTTCCGGGAGCGCCGGCGCCGCAGCCGCTACCCGGTGACCTCGACGCCCTTCCAGAACGCGACGTGGTCGCGGATCTCGGCGGCCGCGTCCTTGGGCTCGGGGTAGTACCAGGCCGCGTCGGTGTTGCTCTGCCCGTCGACGACCACCGAGGCGTAGCTGGCCGTGCCCTTCCACGGGCAGACGCTCGTCCTGGCGGACTCGGCGAGCACGCCGTCCGTCACCGCTGCGCGCGGGAAGTAGTGGTTGCCCTCGACGACGACGGTGTCGTCGGACTGGGCGATGACAGTTCCGTTCCAGGATGCGGTGACCATGCCGGGTGCAACGCAGCACCAGGCAGGTGCATGCCCGCGCTCACTTTCTTTCGCATGGATGTATCAGGGCCCGGTTCCCGCGCTCAGACAGGCGAACGTCCCGCGGGGGACGGCAACGCGACCGGGGGCAGCAATGGACATCGACGTGACACAGGCGCAGGACCAGGTCGTGTTCCGCCACGAGCTGGACGTCGCCCGACTGCGGCCGTACTGGTGGCGTCCCAAGGTGCGCATCCTGATCGTCACCGACGGCAGCGGCAGCTTCGACGAGACCGAGTCCTTCGGCCTCGGCATGGTCATTGCCGAGCTGCGCAACGACCCCTGGTGGTGGGTGCGCTTCGAGGTCGTCACAGCGCACCGCTCATCCGGTGCGGTCGCCGACCACACCAACTTCCGCTTCGACACGCCACCGGTCGCACTGGCCGGCTTCGACCAGATCTGGTTGTTCGGCGTGCGGAGCGCCCCCGCGATGCCGCCGGCAGAGGTGGCCGCGCTGCGCGGCTTCATGGACGGCGGCGGAGGGGTATTTGCCACCGGCGACCACGACGAGTTGGGCGCCGCCCTGTCCGGTGACCTGCCGCGGGTGAACGCCATGCGCCGCTGGCGCTCGGGAGGTCCGGCCGGCAGCCCGCCCCCGCAGAGCGGCCCCAACCGGCACGACACCACACGGGCGGGGAGCTCGCCCGGCTACCAGTTCGACGACCAGTCGGACAACACGCCGCAGCGGATCCTGCCGACCCGCTACTACGACCCGTTCCGGTTCTCGGTGTTCCACCAGCGCTGGCGGCCACACCCCGTGCTGTGCGGGCGCAACGGGCTGCTGGACGTCCTGCCCGACCACATGCACGAGGGCGAGTGCGTCGCGCCGACCGCCTCAGCGGTCGCCGCCGATCCTGCGCTCTGGCCCGGCGGCGTGCGGCCCGAGGTCATCGCCCGAGCCCGGGTGGAGGAGCACACCAATGACGACGGGCACGGCTTTGTCGCCGGCAAGACCTTCGGCGTGCTCAGCGCGTACGACGGTCACCTGGCCGGGGTAGGGCGGATCGTCACCGACGCCACCTGGCACCACTGGTTCAACATCAACCTGATCGGCTTCGACCGGAGCTCGGCGCACTACGACAAGATCCGGAACTATTTCTGGAATGTCGCGCTGTGGCTGGCGCCGGAGTCCAAGCAGGACGAGCTGTTCTCCGCCTCGGTCTACGGCCTGCTCTGGCTGCAGCCGTTCAACGAGCTGCTCGTCGAGCGGCGGGGACCGCAGCTCGCGCTCGGCTTCAGCGGTGTGGACGCCCTCAACCGGCGCGCCTCGCAGTGCGTCGTGAACGACTGGGTCCTGGCCAAGCTGCCGGCGCTGATGCGCAAGGAGCTGTTCCGGCGTCCACTGCCCGAGCCGGACCCGCTGCCCTTCTCGGCCGGGCTCGAGACGGTGCGCGAACAGGTCGTCGGCGCCATCCTGGCGAGCCTGCGCGAGCAGTTCGACCCGTTCGACCCGCCGGCCGGGCCGCCGGACACCGACCTGGTCGCCAAGCTGGTGGCCCGCGGCGTCGCCCAGGGTCTCGACGCCGTGCTCGAGACCGAGAAGCGGGGCCTGGCGCAGTGCAGGTCGACGCTCGAACTGCTGGACAGGTCCTGCCAGCAACGCTGAAGCCACCAGGTCGGGGGGGCCCGGGGGGCGGCGGGGAGGGCGGCGACGTCCTCCCCGCCGTTGGCGGCCGACGCCCGAGAGGAAACGGATGAGGGAGATGACGGTCGTGCCACACGCCGTGCTGGAGGCCGCCGAGACCTTGATGCCGGTGGCGGACCGGCTGGTGGACGATCCCTATGCGCGCTTCTTCCTGCGCGGCCGGACGAGCCGGGCCCGTTGCGCGACCCCTGCGGCGGCGCGGGTCACGCTGCGTGCCTTCGACCGCCGCTACCCCGGGATCGCCGCGCTGGTCCTGCTCCGCAACCGGTGGTACGAGGAGGTCCTCGATGCCGCGCTGGCCGACGGCATTCGGCAGGTGGTGCTGCTCGGCGCCGGCTACGACACGACGGCCTTGCGGCTCACGCTCGGGACAGCGCGCCTGTTCGAGGTGGACGCAGCGCTGACGCAGCACGACAAGCGAGAAACGATGCGGCGACACGTGCTGCACCCGGCTGCCGATGTGACATACGTGGCAGCGGATTTCGGACGCGACCCCGTGCCCGCTCGGCTGATTCAGGCCGGCTTCGACGCCGCGCGCCCTTCCTTGGTCGTCTGGTACGGAGCCTCTTTCTTCCTGTGCAAGGGCGAGGTCCGCCGGTCACTCGAGGACATGGCGCAGCTGTGCGCCCCAGGAAGCCTGCTGCTCTGGGACTACCTCGACGCCTCGGTCGTGGACGGCAGCACCCACTACGTCGGAGCCCAGCGGGCGCGGGTCGCGGTCGCCCGGCGCGGCCGGCCTTACACCTTCGGTCTGGCCAGAACAGCCGCGCGAGCGCTGATGACGCCGTACGGCTTCACCGTTCGCGACCACGTTCGGCTTCCGGATCTGGCCGCGAGGTACGGCGGGCCGGACGGCATCTGGTGCAGCGACGACGACTTCGCGGG
>JAHWJP010000057.1 GCA_019348355.1 Actinomycetota bacterium | reverse complement strand
GGCCAGCTCCGGCAGCTGCTCCTCGATCACGTCGCGGATCCGGGCTCCGCTGCTGCTGAGATTGATGACCTGCACCGGCCGGCCGGTGCTACCGGCAAGCCGGTCGGCGACCAGCGAGATGTATCCGCGCTGCAACGAGCTGGCACCGATACCCTGCGCCGCGGAATCGCCGAGCGCGACGTAGACGAGGCCACCGGGCTCGCCGCGCGGCTGCTTCCACGCCGAGGCGTAGGCGTCCACCCCAACCTGGGCGTCAGCATCGGCGCCGGTGAATCCGGAGCGGATCAGATCAGGTCGTTGCTCGACCAGTCCGGGCCTCGCCGACATGTCCCCGCTGACCTCACACCCGCCGAGCTCCTGGAGGGCTACGGGTATGCCGGGCCCGACAATGTCACCCTCGTGCTCGCCGCCCGATCCGAGAAAGCCGGCTCTGGTTGAACGGGCAACTCCCACGTCACGGTCCGTGACTTCCTGCACGATGCCGATGAGTCCCTGCCCGAGGTCTTCGTGGTGGCCGACATGGAAGCCGGTCTGGAGCATCTGTCCTGGGCCGGCGGGACCCTGCGCCACGCCGACCTCCTGCTGGTGGTCCTGCAGCCGACCGCGAAGGTGCTCCTGACGGCCGACCGGATGCACCGGCTCGCTGTCGAGTTGGGCATCGCGGACATCGCCTTCATCGGGAACCGCGCAGGCGAAGCGGATCGACCGCTGCTGGAGGAGTTCGCACGGGAGCGCGGACGGGACCTGCTGGCGCTGATCCCGGAGGACGACGCCGTTCTGCAAGCTGATCAGCGGGCGCTGTGCATCCTGGACTGGGCACCGCAGTCGCCGGCTGTGCGGGCCATCGAAGATCTCGCCGCGATGATAGGTGCCCGGAGCGAACGCGGCCGTTGAGCCGCCCGCCCCTGGTTTCGGCGTCCACGAGGTCTTCCGCCCCTGGACGCCTCGAGCCCGCCACGGCGGGCTGCCCGGTCGCGGCTGGCCAGCACCGCAGTGATCGTGGCGACGGCCAGCACAGCCGCCCACCGCTCGTGTGCCTCCTGCCAGCCGGGCAGGCCAGGTCCAGGCGTGAGCAGTGCCCACTTCTCGGGCAGCGCGAAGGTTGCCAGCACCGCGCCCGCTACCGCCGGGACGGCGAGGATGCCCGGACAGTCGACGCCGCGCCATGCCTGGACGCCGAGGCCGACAGCCAGGCCGACGACGGTGAGGGCCAGCGCCTCGAGGCTGAGCGCCGCGGCGGGTGGCTGCCCGCCGGCAGCGCGAGCCAGCAGCAGGAGTGCGCACCAGACAGCCGCCGCGACGGCACCCGCGAGCAGGATGCGCAGGCCGACTCGCCGCCGCAGGGATGTGGGAGAGGCAGCCAGTACGTCCCCCACCGGGTCGTCGACGGCGAAGGCCACCGCGCAGGCAAGGAGCACGGCCGCGCCGCGCAGGACCATCAGCGCACCCGGTGGCTCGTCCAGCGTCCGCCAGGCAGCAGCGCCGAGAATCCCGGCCGCAGCGCACCCGCCGAGCACGGACGGCCGCGGCAGCGCCTGCCAGCCGTACCGCATCCGGTCGGTCATGGCAGTTGCGCCCAGCCGGCGCCCAGCATGGCCGCCGTCAGCAGGGCGCCCGCCGAAAGGACGGGCAGCCGCGCGGCGGCGGTGCGCAGCAGTGCCCCCGCTGCGGCCATGCCGCAGAGCGCGAGCAGGTAGGCGTCGTGCCAGGCGACCGAACCGGGGTAGTAGCCGTACCAGCCGTCGGCCTCGTTGTTCGGACCCCACCGCGCCCAGCTGACCTCGGTGCCCAGGCTGCGGTACTGCTCGGCGCTGTTGCTGACGGCCACGTTGAACGCGACCATCGCGACCATCACCACCAGGGCGACGCCGGGGTAGGGGGCCCAGCGCCCGACCATCACGCCGAGCAGCGCACCACCGAGCACGGTGAGCGGGCCCTGCGCGACGTGCCAGAACGACGGCGTCACGAGAAACATGTCGCGCATTGCGAACACCGCGAACGTCAGCGTGACCAGAGCGGCGTTGAGCAGTGCGGGGCCGAGCGTCGCCAGGCACAGGGCGATCGTCCGCGCGTGCGGGCCGGCCGGCAGTGGGTCGAGCAGCTCGTCGGCCCCCGAGCGCCGATCCCGTGTCGCGACCAGGTTGGCGGCGAAGTAGGTGAAGACGCCGGCGTAGAAGGTGGATCCGGTGGTGACGCCGGAGAACGTCGACCGGCCCCCGTCGCTGCCGACCGCGACGATGACTCGGACGTTGAGAGCCAGGCCGGCAAGGGCTATCGGGTGCCGGACGATCCGCCAGGCCTCGCTGCGGGCGAGCTGAACGGCGGCCGGCCACTCGCGCGCAGGGGAGGACTCGAGAACGTCGGACGCAGGTGCGAGCAGGGTCATGGCAGCTGCGCCCATCCGGTGGCGACGGCGCAGGCCGTGAACCCGGCGCCCAGGCACAGCACCCGCCAGCGGTGCGGGGTCGTGCGCAGGACGGCGCCCGCGGCTGCCATGGCGCAGAGCGAAGCCAAATACGCGACGTGCCAGGCCGGCGAGCCGGGATACAGCCCGTACCAGGCTGTTCCAGGTCCGTACACGGCCCAGGACACGTAGGTCCCGAGCAGCCCCCCGTCGCCGTTCCCGTCGTTGCTCAACCAGATGTTCCACGCGAACATCGCGACCATGACCACAAGCGCCATGCCCGGGTAGGGCGACCACCGGGCGACCATCACGCCGAGCAGCGCCGCGCCGAGCACCGTGAGCGGCCCCTGCGCGAGGTGCCAGAACGTCGGGTGCACCTCGAACAGCCCGCGCAGCTCGAGCATCAGGTAGCCGGCGGCGGTGACGACGATGTTCAGCAGCGTCGGCCCGACCGAGGCCAGGCACAGCGCGAGGGTGCGCTCGTGCTCACCGGCCGCCAACGGGGCGAGCAGCTCACCGCTGCGCGAGCGCCGGGTCCGGGTCGCGACCAGGTTCACGGCGAAGTAGACGAACACGCCGTAGAAGAAGGTCGAGCCCGTCGAGTTCACGTCGAAGGCGTCGCGCGGGCCGTTGTCGGCGAGGGAGGCGAACACCACGAGGTGCAGGGTCAGACCGGCCAGCGCGACCGGGTGGCGGACGATCCGCCACGCCTCGGGCACGGCCAGCGCGGCCGCCACCCGAAGCGACGGGACCGGCGAGAAGCCTTCCGGAGCAGGCAGCCCCGCCCGCTGCTGCGGAAGGACGACGGTCATGCCGCCACCTGCGCCGGCTGCCCACCCAGCAGCAGCAGGTAGGCGTCCTCGAGGGTCGCATCGACCAGCTGTGCGCCCGCCGGGGGGTTGCCGACGTGGTGGAACAGCCCGGACCCGAGCCGCCAGCCGGCAAGTGCGGAGGGGTCCCGCACCTCGTCCACCCACACCCGGCCGGCCGCGACGGCGACGAGCGACGGCACCGTTCCCGTGAACAGCGTCCGGCCGCGATCGACGACGACGACGGAGGAACACAGCGCGGCGACGTCCTCGGTCTGGTGCGTCGACAGCAGCACCGCGCGGTCCTCACCCGCCTGCGACATCAGGTCCCGGAAGCGCATCCGCTGCTCGGGGTCGAGCCCGGCTGTCGGCTCGTCCAGGACGAGCAGCTCCGGCTCGCCGAGCAGCGCCTGCGCCAGGCCGAGCCGGCGGCGCATCCCGCCGGACAGCGCCCGCACCTTCTTGCTGCTGACGTCCTGCAGGCCGACGAGCTCGAGCACCCGCCGTACCTCGTCGTGGCGGGCCCGCCGCTCGGTCTGCTCCTTCAGGACCGCGACGTAGTCGACCATCTCGAAGGTGCTGAACGACCGGTGGAAGCCCGGCTCCTGCGGCAGGTAGCCCAGCCGGCGCCGGATCTCCACTCGCTGCTTGGGGTCCGAGGGGTCCATCCCGAGCAGGCGCAGCTGGCCCTCGTCGGGTGCCAGCACGGTGGCCACGGCGCGCAGGAGTGTCGTCTTTCCCGCCCCGTTGGGCCCGAGCAGTCCCGTCACGCCGGTACCGGCGGTGAGGGTCACCCCATCCAGCGCGCGCTTCCTGCCGTACGCCTTGACCAGTTCCTGCGCTCGTACTGCGGTCATACCGACCTCCCCATCGACAGTGAAAAGGCGTCACGCCGTACGGCGACCGTGCCGAGCGCGACGACGAGAACGGCGAGGCAGGCGAGCTGCGCGCCGGAACGGACAACCAGAAGCGGATCAGAATTCGGCGCGAACGCTGGCGCGGTCACGGCCAGCCACAGCGTGGCCAGCCCGAGCGCGCTGTGCAAGGGCTCGAACCAGGTGGACAGGGCGAGGGTGCCCGCCGTCAGAGCCAGCGCCGGCAGCAGCCAGGCGACCGCCAGCCAGGAGGCGCCCGGCAGCAGCATCGCGGCGGCGCCGGCGAGCAGGACCGTCGCGGTGAGGACCGCGGCGCTGCGCACGACCAGCAGCCGGAGCGAGGAGTACGGCGCCGCTGTCGCGAGCTCGTGCACCGGGTCGGTCAGGGGCGAGTAGGACATGGCCACCCCGGCGACCGGCAGCAGCGGCGCGAGGGCCAGGAACACCACGACCCCGCGGTCGGTCGCGTGCGCCGACAGCAGCGCGAGCCCGAGAACCGCGAACACGCTCAGGAACCACGCGGCGCGCAGGGAGGGCGTGGCGGCGAGCAGCCGCGCCGTGTCGTCCCGCACGCCGAGCCGCAGCAGCAGCCGTTCGACCGGTCGCGGTACGGGCGCGTCGATCCGCTCCACGACGTCGTCCCAGATCCGGTCCAGCCGAGGCAGCGCGACCGCCGGGACCAGGCGCTCCCGGCACCCGGCGCAGGCCAGGACATGCGCCTCGACGGAGGCGGCAAGCGCGGGAGGAGCGGAGCCGGCGACGTAGCTGTCGAGGGCGTCGTCGTCGAGGTGCCAGGTGACGCTCATGCCAGTTCCTCTCGAAGCGCCGCGCGGACGCGCATCATGCGGGTCTTGACGGTCCCGGCGGGGATGCCGAGAAGCCGGGCCGCCTCGCGGGTGGTGAGGCCGTCGAGGACGGTGCTCTGCACGACGGCCCGCAGCTCGGGCGACAGACGGTTGAGCGCGCCGGCGAAGTCGCCGTGCTCCACGCCGAGCAGGACCTGCTCCTCGGCGGACCCGACGAGCGCGTGCTCGTCCACTCGACCGGCGAGATCCCCGAGCAGCACGACCGGCCGGGGCGAGCGGCGCAGGGCGTCGATCAGCCGACGGATCGCGATCCCCCACATCCACGCTGCCACCTCTCCCTCGCCGTTCCATCGGGAGGCGCCCTTCCAGATGGCCACGAAGGTGTCCTGCACGACCTCGTCCACGAGGCAGCGGTCGGCGCACCGGCGCTGCAGCCGGAGCACCAGCCAGGGAGCGTGCCGGTGGTAGAGCACCCCCAGGGCGTCGCGTGAGTCGGCCGCGACCGCCGCGAGCAGCTGCGCGTCGTCGAGGTCGCTCTCGTCCTGGGCTCCGCGCTCCGCCACAGCGACACCCCCTGGCATCGAGAGCACTAGAACTGCACGGTCAGGCAACCCAGGCGGGCTCCCGCAACCCCGGCGTCGTTCGGCCCGGTGTGGGTGTGCTCCACGTGGATGATGACCGACTTCGCCCGGCGGGTGGGCGAGAACTGCCAAGGAACCCGCGTGGTCGCGACCCCGTGACCGGCAGCGTTGGTCGTCAGGTCCAGCCAGATCTCGTTGGTCGGGTTCGCATACCGCGGGTCGGTGGACGGCGTGACCGGGTCGACCACGTTCTGAAAGTGCGGTCCGGCCGCCGAGCCGGTGGCGCCGCACGCGTTGGTGTGGGCGTGCGCGCCGTACTCGGTGTTCGGCGCCATCCCCCAGACCTGCAGCTGCACGTGCGTGCGGCCGGCGCCGTCGTAGACGGCCTTCACCCGGGCCCGGACGCCCTCGGGCAGCGCCTCGCTGTAGCGGATCAGCGGGCCCTCGGCGCGAACGTGTCCGGCCGGGCCTGCGGTGGCGGGAGCCCCCCCGGCGACCAGTGCCGCGGAGGCGCTGATCGCGAGGCAGGCGGCGGTGGTGATCTGACGTGCGGTGCGGTGCATCGGTGCTCCCCCAGAGTCGTCGGTGGTGCCTTCACCCCCCTGTCGCAGGTGGACCCGGGAACGGTTCACGGACGCGCGCAGCGGGTCTGCCCGTGGAGCGGTAGCGGAGCCGACACGGCCCGAAGGCTGAGTAGGTCGCCAAAGGCCCGAGGGCGAAGGAGGTCGGCTGTGAACAACCAACCACCAGTCGACGGCTCTGGAGAACCCACCCGGGTCCTCTCCCCGCCGGCCCGTTACCGAGAGCAGCGTCAGGCACCCGCCACGGCGGCCGAGGCAGACTCCAAGCGCTCCCGGTAGCCGCGGGGGCATCCTGCTGAGGCCGGTCCGCGTCCGGGCGAAGCGCCGCACGGCGCACACCCCGGGCGCGACCGACCGGCCGCCGTCAGACCGCCTTGACCACGCCCGTCATCGAGTCCGGGTGCACGTCGCAGATGTAGTCGTAGTTGCCCGCCTGCGGGAACGTGGCGGTCAGGCTCTGCACGTCCGGGCCCGGCTTCAGCGTCGTCTTCTCATCGAGACCGGAGCCGGTGACGTGGATGTTGTGCGGCACACCCTCGTCGTCGTTGCGGTAGGTGATGGTCACCGGTTGCCCGACCGGCACGAAGATCGTGGTGATGTCGAAGATCGTCGCCGGTGAGGTGACCGTCACCTCGGTGACCGGGGCGTCCGCCGAGCCGGCCGTGTCGCCGCTACCGCTGGAGCTGCCCCTGCCGGCCCCACCGCTGCCGCCGCACGCGCTGAGCATGCCGGCGAACGGGGCGGTCAGGGCGAGAGCGAGCAGGCGGCGTCGGGTCAGGACCATGAGAGCGCTCTCCTTGGAATGGTCGGTGCAGCGGCGCAGGAGAGTGCACCGCTTCGCCCGCGTGCAAGGGAATCTAGCCGTGGCCCGCTCAGGGTGCCTGCCGGGCGACAGTCGGCGGCGCCGGTGGTCCGTCGGGTCGCGGCGGCGACAGCGAGATCAGCAACGCCGTCACGGCCAGCACCCCGACCAGCGCGCCGGCTTCGACCCGGGCGAGCCGCCCCGACCTCGGGGATTGCGCCGCCGCCGATCTCCTGACCGCCGCGCGACCTGCGAGCGCAAGGCCCGCCACCACGGCGACCAGGGTCAGCTTGACCAGCAGGGTGCGACCGTACGCCGTGGTCACCAGCGCCTGCACGTCGTCGACGAGCAGCAGGGCCGCCGCCGTCCCGGTGACCAGCACGGTGGCGAACAGTCCGGCTGACAGCGCCGCGTAGCGCACCAACACGGGCGGGGCAGCCGCCGCTGCGCCCAGCCGGCCGACAGGACGAACAGCAACGCCCCCGCCCAGACGGCGGCAGCGCCGAGGTGGACCGCCAGCAGGACGGCGCCGGACCGCCGCTTGCCGTCGCCAGGTGGCTGCGGACTGTCTCCGCGGCGATCACGAACAGCAGGGGGGCCACGACGAGCCATCGGCGACACCGGCACACAGCCAGGACCACGGCGAGCAGCCCGCCCCCGATCTGCACCGCTGACGCCGCGCCGACGCCAGCCAGCCCGGTTGCGGGCAGGGACAGCATGCCGGCCACCGGATCCCCGGCCCCAGGGTGTGCAGCGCGGATCCGGTCGCCGCCACGGCGACCAGCCCCCCGCCGAACGCCAGCGGTGGCTGTGGTGCGCCGAAGCCGGGGACGCCGGCGACCAGACGCGCGCCGACCACACCGCCCAGCGCGAGTGACAGGCCGAGGAACAGCAGCCAGCGCAGCGCCGCCCCGGTCGCCGCGCCGGCCGTGCTGCCGCCCGCGGCTTCGTCCGGCCCGACCGGGGCGTACGGCGGTGGTCTGCCTGGAGTGGCCGCTGCCGCCGCCGACACGGTGAAGGGAACGGTGCCGGTGAGGACGTCGCCGTCGTTGGCTGTCACGGTCCAGCCGAAGGTGTAGCTGCCGGCCGGTAACGCCTCGGCCGGCCGGGCAACGACGGTGCGGTCGCCGTCGACCTCGACGGCGTCCCCTGCCAGCTCGACGAGCCCCTGCGGACCGCGCACCACCAGACCGTCGCCGGACACATCGACCGGCTCGGAGAAGGTGACCGACAGCTGCGACGGGGAGGCGACCAGCTCGGCGCCGGCTGCCCAGCAGCGCCGGATGGGCGAGTGCGGGTTCCGGTCAGGCCGATCGAGGCAGCGGTCACCACGAGCGCGGTCGTGGTCACTCGCGACCACCGGCGCGCACTCATGCGTGCCCGATGACGGGACACATCAGGGCGAAGCCGTCGTGCGTGCGGAGCTCCCCGACCGTGACCGGTACATCCGAGGCGAACGCGAGGGCGAGGACGAGACCGCCGGCGGCGACCGCCAGCGTCGACAGCGTGGCCGGCCGGCGGTCGGTCATGGCCAGGCCGTAGCCCAGCAGGATGACGCTGAACAGCGCCCACATCGTGAGCAGCGGGCGCGGCACGAAGTGCAGGGTGATGTGGAGGGCGAACACGTCCATCCAGAACATGTGCAGCACCCCGAACAGCAGGAACAGGAAGTCCGGAACCGCGCTGTAGAGGTGACCCGCCCAGCCGGCCTCCCACGGTGCGACCCGCCCGTCCAGCCGGCGGCGGGCGAGCCGGAACAGCGTCAGGGCCGCGAGCCCGAGGGCCGCGCCGAACAGGCCGTGCAGCCAGAAGTGGAACTGCGCACCGAGGGCGGCGTACCGGTCGTACATCCATGCCTCGAAGAGCACGACGAGGATGAGGGTGGTCCAGCGCCGGGGCGTCATCGCCGTGGCTTCACGGCAGCGCGTCGACGAGGATCTGGATCTCCTGCCGGTGCAGTCCGGGGTCGAACGTGCGGTAGCGCAACGCTCCGCTGCTGTCGACCAGCGCGTAACCGTGACCGACCCGCCCGGCATCGGTCAGCAGTGCATACTGCCGCGCCAGGTCGGGCGATGACGACCGTACGTCCTGTGCGCCGGTCACCTGCGGCGGGTCGCAGGGGGCGCCGCAGAAGTAGACGACCGCGGGTCGGCCGGGCCGTACCCCCAGCAGGTCCAGTCCGGGTGCCGGTTCGTCGAGGTAGAGCAGGTCCAGCTGCTGCAGGGCGTGGTTCGGGTCGTGCAGCTCGTGCGCCGGGGAGCTCAGGTAGGCCAGCACCCCGACACCGGTGAGCACCGAGCCAGGCCGAGGGCAACCCAGCGGACAGAGTGAGCCCGGGTGATCAGGACCGGCTCTGCTGCTGCTCGACGAGCTGTCTCAGGTCTGCGGCGAGCTCGGACGGGGTCGGGTTGGATCCCCACAGCATGAGGGACTGCTCATCGGCACCGAAGGCGAAGATCTGCACGCCGTGGCTGACGTCGACCGGGTCGGCGCCCGGCGCGGACCCTGGAACGTCGGCCGGGACGAACAGGTCGACGGCGACCTTGTCGATGACCGCTGGATCGCCGGTGACCCCGCGGTAGGCCGGGTCGAAACGGTCGAGCCACGCGCGAAGCACGGCGGGGGTGTCCCGGACCGGGTCGGCGCTGACCACCACCACGTCGATCGACCGGCGCAGCTCCGGGGCCAGAGCGCCGAGGGCGACCGTGATGGTCGAGACGGTGAGGGGGCACTCGTCGGGACAGTTGGTGTAGACGAAGGTCACCAGCGTCACCGGCGCGCGGGTGTCGGCCTGCAGGTCGAACGGCCGGTCGTCGGCGCCGGTCAGCATCACCGCCGGCAGCGGGACCGGCGGCTCGACCACAGTGCCGGTGTAGGTCCTGGGCGCCTCGGGTGGCTGGGGGACCGAGGACAAGGCGGGGTCGCCCGCGCAACCGGAGAGCAGGGTGACGGCGACGCCAGCGACCGCCAGCGACAGCCGTGACCGACGAGCGGCTCGCCTGGGCTCAGACATGCTCGTCGGTCCCGGCCGGGGATGCGTCCCTCGTGCGCTGCCCCACGGACAGGGCCAGGATGGCGACGACGGCGACCGCTCCGCCGATGATGGCGATCACCGGGAGCGGGCTGACGGCAGCGGGACGGCGGGCCCCTTCCAGCACGGCAACGGCCTCGATCGGGCGGGGCGCTGCGTGCAGCTCGACGGTCGTGGAGCCCGGCCCGGCGCTCGAGCTCACCGCCACGTCGACACTCCAGGCCGCGGGGCCCGGGTCCGGGAGGCTGAACCGGTAGACGTTCGCCACGGCCTGCGCGGAGATCGGTCCGATCGCCGGCGCCGGCCGGGTCGCGGCGGCGGTCGATGTCGCGGTCACGGTGACGTCGGCGCCGTCCACGGGCCGCCCCTCGGCGTCCTGGACGATGACCGCGTAGTCGACCTCGTCTGCGACGGAACCGGCCACGCCGTCATAGGCCAGCACCTGATAGGGACCGGCGCGTGCGGTGAGGGCTGCGGCACTGTCCTCGTGCGCGAGCGCTGGTCCGCCGGTCGACAGGAGCACGACCACGAGGCACGCCAGCCCTGCGCTGTGGCGTGCTGACAGGTGCACCCGCATCCGCGTCCCTGCGCTTCCGTCCTGACAACAAGTGGTCTCGATCCTCCGGCACCGTATCCAAGGAACCGGCCGTCGACCTTCCCGAAGGGACGATCCGGGGCGGACCGGTGCCATACTGGCGTGCCCGGAAGTAGCCGGCGGGGGCGAGAGGGTGGAGTCGAGACCGATGACCGACACCGACCGGGTCGACCCGAAGGCGACGACTGCGGCGCCGCTGTCAGCCACGCGCCTCGCGGCCGTGCCGATGATGGCGGGCACCGGCGTGCTGATCGGCAGCTGGGTGGCAGCGTCCATCTTCGTGGGTCCGCAGCTCGACCTCGGCCCCCGTCGCACGGAGCTGGAGTTCGCCGACCACGTGCTGCCCGGAGCGGTCGTCATCGTGATCTGTCTGGCCGTCACGGTGGCTCTGTTCGTCGGAAAGCGGTTTCGACCGGCGGCCGCCAGCCTGCTGTTCTACGCCGGGCTCGGCATCTCGTTGGCCGGGGTCTGGACGACCGCCACGCATGTTCCCCTGATCGTCCAGGCGCTTCGCGACCAAGCCCCCTGGCCGGCGGCCCTGAACTACAGCATCCCCGCGTTCGCGATGTTGCTGTTCGGGATCGGCTGGCTCTCTGCCTACCGCGGCCCCTACGCCGCGCCGGCCGAACCGGCGCCCTGACCCGTCCGGTCAGACACCGGCGCTCACCGGCACCGGGGCCGGCTGGCGTTGCGGCAGCGGGGCGATCGCCCGCAGCCGCTTGCCCAGCCGACCGGCCCGGACCCCGTTGGCGATCACGACGACCTCGGCGAGCTCGTGCACGGCGACGACGGTGGCGAGGCCCAGCACGCCGGAGGCCGCCAGCGGGACCAGGCCCACGACGATCGCCGCGGACAGCACCAGGTTCTGCAGCATGATCCGGCGCGCTCGCCGCGCGTGGTCGAGCGCCTGGGGGAGATGACGCAGGTCGGCGCCCATCAGGGCGACGTCGGCCGTCTCGATCGCGACGTCGGTGCCCATCGCCCCCATCGCGATGCCGACCGAGGCGGTGGCGAGCGCTGGGGCGTCGTTCACGCCGTCGCCCACCATGGCGACCCGGCCCGAGCCGAGCAGGGCGCGCACCTCGCGGGCCTTGTCCTTCGGCCGCAGGTCCGCGATCACCCGGGAGATGCCCGCCTCGGCGGCGAGAGCCGAGGCCGTGGCCGGGTTGTCGCCGGTCAGCATGACGACCTCGGCGTGGCGACGGAGCAGGCGTACGGTCTCGGCCGCCTCGGGCCGCAGGTCGTCGCGCACCGCGACCGCGCCGATCGCCTCGCCGCCGGCCTCCACCACGACCACCGTCGCGCCGGCATCCTGCAGCGTGCGCACCTGCTCGGCGTACCGCCCGGGATCGACGAAGCCGGGCCGTCCCAGCCGTACCAGCCGCCCGTCCACCGTGCCGGCGAGCCCGGAACCGGCCACGGCGTGCACGTCGAGGGCGGCCGGTGGCTCCGGCCAGGCGGACAGGATCGCGCGGGCCAGGGGGTGCTCGCTGCGCGACTCCAGCGCCGCGGCGAGCCGCAGCACCTCCCGCCGACCGGGGCCGTCGTGGGGCAGGACCGCAACGACGGACGGGCGATTGCAGGTCAGCGTGCCGGTCTTGTCCAGCGCCACGATGTCGACGGCGCCGAGCGCTTCCATCGCCGCCCCGCCCTTGACGAGCAGCCCGACCCGGCTGGCCGCGCCGATGGCGCTGACGGTGGTGACGGGCACCGAGATCGCGAGCGCACACGGGCTGGCGGCGACCAGTACGACCAGCGCCCGCTCGATCCACAGCCCCGGGTCGCCGAGCAGGGCACCGACGACGGCGATGAGCAGCGAGAGCAGCAGGACGCCGGGCACCAGCGGCCGGGCGACGCGGTCGGCGAGCCGCTGCGCCGCCCCCTTGTCGGCCTGGGCCTGCTCGACCGCCCGGACGACCCGGGCCAGCGTGTTGTCCTCGACGGCCGAGGTCACCTCGACCTCGAGAGCGCCCCCGCCGTTGACCGAGCCGGCGTAGACGGCGTCGCCCGGGCCGGCCTCCACCGGGACCGACTCGCCGGTGATCGCCGAGACGTCCAGAGCGGTACGGCCGGCGCGCACGATCCCGTCGGTCGCGACCCGCTCGCCGGGCTTCACCAGCAGCAGATCCCCGGGGACCAGCGCGGCCGGCTCCACCTCGACCGGGCTGCCGGCGCGAAGCACCGTCGCCCGGTCCGGGACCAGCGAGAGCAGCGCGCGAAGCCCGTAGCGGGTGCGCGCGAGCGACCAGCCCTCCAGGCCCTCTGAGATGGAGTAGAGGAAGGCGAGGGCTGCTGCCTCCCAGACCTGCCCGAGCAGGACGGCGCCGACGGCGGCCAGCATCATCAGCGTGTCGACGCCGAGCCGGCGGGCGAGCAGGCCGCGGACCGCCGCCGGGACGAAGGTGGCGCCACCGGCCGTCAGGGCGCCGCACTCGAGCGCCAGCCGGGCGCCGTCGGAGCCCGCGCGGCCGGCCGGCCAGGCCAGGAGCAGGAACAGACCGGCGACGGCAGCCAGCTGCAGCTTGCCGACCTGCCACAGCTGCGGTGGGGCGGCCGCCTGGTTCTGGACCGCCTCACCGCCGCAGCAGCTGTCACCCATCGGGCCGTCCCTCCTCGGGGTCCACCATCGTGATGGCCGGATGCTAGCGTCGTTGAACGATGACAACGCCCAGCGGAACTGTAGCCACGGGCGCGCCCGTGCAGGTCGAGGTCGCGGCCAAGCTCTACCGCGGGCTCGGCGACCCGACCCGGCTGCGCATCGTGCTCGGCCTGCGCGGCGGGGAACGCCGGGTCGTCGACCTGGTCGCCGATCTGGGCCTGGCCCAGTCCACGATCAGCGCCCATCTCGCCTGCCTGCGCGGCTGCGGCCTGCTCGAGGTGCGACCGGTCGGCCGGCAGTCCTACTACCGGCTCGCACACGACGTCGGTGAGCTGCTGACCGCCACGCAGGTCCTGCTCGCCCGCACCGGTTGGGACGTCGAGCTGTGCCCGAACGACCGCTGAGCGCCTGGCGGCCGCTCGCCCTGTCGGTGCTCGCCGGCCTGGCGCTGCTCGCTGCCTTCCCACCGGTCGGCCTGTGGTGGGCGGCACCGGTCGGCATGGCGGCGCTGTTCGCAGCCCTGCGGAGGCAGAGTGTGCGCCGGGCGATGGGCTACGGCTTCGTCTGCTATCTGGTGGTCTTCCTGCCGCTGCTCGAGTGGACCCGCTTCCTCGGGCCGGTCCCGTGGCTGCTGCTCGCCGTCCTGCAGGCGGCGATCGCCGCGCTGCTCGGCCCGCTGGTGGTCGCCGTGGAACGGGCTGTCGCAGGCCGTCGGTGGGGGCCGGCGCTGCGCGTGGTCGGGTTGGTCGGCGCGGTGATCGCGGTCGAGGCGGTACGCGCCCGGCTACCGTTCGGTGGCCTCACGTGGGGCCGGCTGGGCTTCGGGCAGAGCGAGGGTCCGCTGCTGTCCTGGGCCGCGCTCGGCGGGGCGCCGCTGGTCGGCGCGGCGGTGACGGTGACCGGGATCGGCCTGCTCGAAACGGTATGTCGACTGCCGCGGCGGGGGACCGCGAGGGGACTCGCGCCGCGCCCGCTCGCCCTTCCGGCTGCCCTGCTGTTCGTGCCGGCGCTCGCGGCTCTGGCCGTCCCGACGCCGGTCGACGGCCGCCCCGTGCAGGTGGCGGCGGTGCAGGGCAACGTGCCGGGCCAGGGGCTGGCGGCGTTCACCGAGGACCTCGTGGTGCTCGACAACCACCTACGCCAGACCGAGCAGCTGGCCGCCGACGTCGCGGCCGGTCGCACCCCACGCCCCGACCTGGTGATCTGGCCGGAGAACGCCTCCGACCAGGACCCGCGGCGTTCGCCACCCACGGCCGAGCGCCTGGACGCGGCGGTGGAGGCGCTCGGCGGGCAGCCGTTTCTGTTCGGGGCGATCCTGCGCGACGGCGAGCGCAGCATCAACGCCCTGGCGATCTACGGCCCGGGTGGCATCGAGGGTCCGGTCTACGCCAAGCGGCACCTGGTGCCGTTCGGGGAGTACCTGCCGCTGCCGTCCCTGGCGGAGCGGGTCTACCCCGCCGCCCGCACCCTGCTGCCACGGGACTACTCGCCGGGGAGCATGGTCGGGCTGCTCGAGCTCGGCGGCGTCCCGATCGCGGTGGGCTCGTGCTTCGAGGTGGCCTTCGACGACCTGCCCCGCGCCGCAGTCCGCGCCGGCGGGCAGCTGCTCGTCCTGCCGAGCAACAACGCCTCCTTCGGACGGTCCTCGCAGAGCGCCCAGCAGCTGG
>JAHWJP010000182.1:1739-4344 GCA_019348355.1 Actinomycetota bacterium | reverse complement strand
GCCTGGTCGGCATCGCCAAGGACTACGGGGTGCCGCTGTGACCGAGCGTGCGGGCTCCTGCTCCTGAGCCCGCGGCGCCCTCGTCTCGTCCCATGAAGATCATCCGCAGAAAGGCCGTACTAGAGCGCCAGACTCGCCGCTGAGGACGGCGATGCTGCGGATGATCAACCCCGGCGAGGGTGGGGCGGCGGCACGGTCACCAGCGGGACGCTGCGGAGCGCAAGCACCAGTCCGAAAGGGTCATTCACGCTGCACCGCAGTAACGTCGCGTTGATGAGCGTCGCGGTCCGGGTCATCCCGTGTCTGGACGTCGATGCCGGCCGCGTCGTGAAGGGCGTCAACTTCCGTGAGCTGCGGGACGCCGGCGACCCGGTCGAGATGGCCCGGCTCTACGACGCTGAGGGTGCCGACGAGCTGGTGTTCCTCGACATCACGGCCAGCAGCGGCAGCCGGGAGACCACGTACGACGTGGTGCGCCGCACCGCCGAGCAGGTCTTCATCCCGCTCACCGTCGGAGGCGGGGTGCGCCAGGCGGACGACGTCGACCGGCTGCTGCGGGCGGGGGCGGACAAGGTCGGCGTGAACACCGCCGCCGTCGCCCGACCCGAGCTGCTCGGTGAGATCTCGCGCCGCTTCGGCAACCAGGTCCTGGTGCTGTCGGTCGATGCGCGGCGGGTGCGGGACGGCTCCACGCCGAGCGGTTTCGAGGTCACGACGCACGGCGGCCGTACCGGCACGGGTCTCGACGCGGTCGCGTGGGCCGAGCGCGGCCAGGAGCTGGGCGTGGGCGAGATCCTGCTCAACTCGATGGATGCCGACGGCACCCGGGCCGGCTACGACGTGGAGATGCTCGCGGCCGTGCGGGCCCGGGTCAGCGTCCCGGTCATCGCGAGCGGCGGAGCCGGCCGGCTGGCGGACTTCGCCCCCGCCGTCGAGGCGGGCGCCGACGCGGTGCTCGCCGCAAGCGTCTTCCACTTCGGCCAGCTGCGGATCGGCGAGGTCAAGGCAGCCCTGCGCGAGCGAGGACACGCCGTCCGGGACTGACTACGCAGATGTCAGGCAAGTGCGAACTTCACGAGCGGCGGCACCGCTGCGTCGCCGCGGCCGCAGCCGGCGTCAGCGGGCACCGGGGAATCTCCGTTGCGGACCCGGTGTCAGCACTGTGACAGTCCCATGACGCTGACCCGCCCTGGGGGGAACCCCGTGCCCGACCCTGCCCCGCCGCTGACCGTGCCCTCCGGGGTGATCCGGCGCGGGCTCGGCGTGATGTGGGTCGGTGTCAAGGAGCAGCCGCGGATCTTTGCGATCTCCGCCGTCGGCAGCGTGCTGTTCGCGTTCACCACCATCGGCCAGGCCTACGTGTTCGGCGCGATCACCGAACGGGTGATCGTCCCCAGCATCCGCGACGGCGACGTCCGGACCGCCGCGCTGGCGGTGTCCTTTTTCGCCATCATGGTGACGGCCGTGCTCAAGGTCCTCGGCATCATCGCGCGCCGCCTCGGCTCCGGCATCATGCAGTACCGCCTGCAGGCGAGCTACCGGCGCCGGATCACCCGGCGCTACCTCGAGCTGCCGCTGTCCTGGCACCAGGAGCACCCCACGGGCGAGCTGCTCTCCAACGCCAACAGCGACGTCGAGGCCACCTGGTATCCGGTCGCTCCTTTCCCGTTCGCGGTCGGTGTCGTGCTGATGCTCGTCACCACGCTGGGGCTGCTTTTCGTCACCGACCCGGTGCTGGCGCTCGTGGGCTCGGTGGTGTTCCCCGCGATCGCCGTGCTCACCGTCGTCTACTCCCGGCGCATGTCACCGCTCATGACCCGGGCGCAGCAGCTGCGTGGGGAGGTCAGCGCGATCGCCCACGAGTCCTTCGACGGCGCCCTGGTCGTCAAGACCCTCGGTCGCGAGGGCGGCGAGACCGAGCGCTTCGAGCAGAAGTCGCAGGAGCTGCGCGACACCATGGCGCAGGTCGGACGCGTACGCGGCGTCTTCGACCCGATCATGGAGGCGCTGCCGGTGCTCGGCGTGCTCACCGTCCTGCTGGCCGGGACCAGCCGCGTCGGCAGCGGCGACATCGACGCCGGGCAGCTCGTCCGGGTGGCCTACCTGTTCACGCTGCTGGCCTTCCCCGTCCGCGCCATCGGCTGGGTCCTCAACGAGCTGCCGCGCAGCGTCGTCGGCTGGGACCGGGTCCAGCGGGTGCTGACCGCAACCGGGAAGCAGGAGCACGGGGACGCCTCCCTCCCCGACGGCGGTCCGGCCGCTCTCGCGGTCGAGGCGGTCGCGTTCTCCTACGGCGATGCCGAGGTCCTGCAGGAGATCAGCTTCGACGTCCGGCCCGGCCGCACCGTCGCGCTGGTCGGGCCGACGGGCGCGGGCAAGTCCACCCTTGCGTCGGTGCTCGTGCGACTGCTCGACCCGGACACCGGACGGGTCGTCTACGACGACGTCGACGTCCGCACCCTCGCACCGGGTGCCCTCGCACAGGTCGCCTCGCTGGTCCCGCAGTCGACGTTCCTGTTCGACGACACCGTGCGCGGCAACATCACCCTCGGCAGCGACCTGCCCGACGAGGACGTCTGGGCGGCGCTGCGGGTGGCGCAGGCCG
>JAHWJP010000182.1:0-1639 GCA_019348355.1 Actinomycetota bacterium | reverse complement strand
GGCAGCGACCTGCCCGACGAGGACGTCTGGGCGGCGCTGCGGGTGGCGCAGGCCGACGGCTTCGTCGCCGCGCTGCCGGCCGCCCTCGACACGGTGATCGGTGAGCGGGGCGCCACGCTGTCCGGAGGGCAGCAGCAGCGCCTCGCGCTGGCCCGCGCCGTCGTGCGCCGGCCCCGGCTGCTCGTGCTCGACGACGCGACCAGCAGCGTCGACCCGCAGGTGGAGCAGCGCATCCTGGCCGGCCTGCGCGAGACGGGGCTCGCCAGCACCGTCGTCGTCGTCGCCTACCGGCGCGCGACGATCGCGCTGGCCGACGAGGTCGTCTACGTCGAGGACGGGCGGCTCGCGGCCCGGGGCACGCACGCGGAGCTGCTGCGGAGCTCGACCGGCTACCAGGACCTCGTGCACGCCTACGAACGAGCCGAGGCCGAGCGCATCGCACTCGAGGGGCGGCGGTCCCTCGACGGCCGGGGGGTGACCGCGTGAGCGTGACCACCGTCGACGGCCGCAGCGACGAGCGCGGCACCTTCGCGACGCTGGCGTACGCCCTGCGCCTTGCCCCGGAGTTCCGGGAGGGGCTCGCCGTCACGGTCCTGCTGGCGCTGCTCGCCACCTGCGGCCGGATCGTGGTCCCCGTCGCGGTGCAGCAGACCATCGACAACGGACTGCTGCGCCCCGACGGGCCGGACCTCGGCCTGGTCCGCCTGGCGTGCGCGCTGGCCGTGGGCGCGGTGCTCGCCACGGCCGTGGCGAACTACTTCACCAACGTGCGGCTCTACCGCACCACGGAGTACGGCCTGTCGGCCCTGCGGGTGCGGGCCTTCCGCCGCGTACACGATCTGTCGGTGCTGCACCAGGCGGCCGAGCGCCGCGGCTCACTGGTGTCCAGGGTGACCAGCGACGTGGACACGCTGAGCATGTTCATGCAGCACGGCGGGCTGATCATCGTCGTGTCGAGCGCGCAGGTCGTCCTCGCGACGGTGCTGATGCTGTTCTGGTCGTGGCAGCTGACCCTTGTCGTCTACCTGTGCTTCGTGCCGCTGATCTTCGCGGTACGCGCCTTGCAACGCCGACTGCAGACCGCCTACCGCGTCGTGCGCGAGCGGGTCGGTGGGATGCTCGGTGTGGTCGCCGAGACCGTCGTCGGTGCCCCGGTCATCCGGGCCTACGCGGTGCAGGCGCGGACCTCCGAGCGCCTCGACCGAGCCGTGGACGCGACTCGCGACGCGCAGACTCGCGCGCTGCGGCTGTCTGCTGTGAACGTGTCGGCCGGGGAGCTGACGGCTGCCCTCGCCACCGCCATGGTCATCGTCGTCGGGGTGCTGCTGGGTGTCGCCGGGGAGCTGACGACTGGTCGGCTGGTCGGCTTCTTCTTCCTGGTCACGCTGTTCATCCAGCCGGTGCAGATCGCCACCGAGGTGCTCAACGAGGCGCAGAACGCCGGCGCCGGGATGCGCCGCGTGCTGGGAGTTCTGGACACCCCGAGCGATGTCGCCGACCCGCCGGACGGCAAGCCGCTGCCAGCCGGCCCGATTCGCGTGCGCTTCGAGTCGGTCGGGTTCGCCTACCCGGACGGGCCCGAGGTGCTGCACGACGTCGACCTCGAGCTGACCGCCCGCAGCCGCGTCGCGGTGGTCGG
>JAHWJP010000011.1 GCA_019348355.1 Actinomycetota bacterium | reverse complement strand
GCTTGGGCTTGAAGCGCACCTGGTCGTTGCCCGTCTGCAGCAGCATGATCACGCCAAGCGGGTGGCCGAGCGTGATTGTGACGAGCAGCGACCTGATGCGCTCGTCGTCCCACTTGTAGCCGCGCTGAAAGTCCGGTAGCTGGATGCGGCCGTCCCCGACCTTGGCCAGGAGATCGCTCACCCTGTACTGCGGGGTTTGGAAGCCCACGTCACCGCTCTCCTGCCACCTTGTCCGCCGGGTCGCAGGCGATCCTGCCTCAGGATCGGCTGTCTTCGCAGCGGCTCCTACCAAAGAAGGCTGTCCTCCATCGGGCAAGACTTTGTGGTGCCCGGGCAAGGGTCACGGCCCCACGGGCAAGACTCTTTTCCCCTTCCGAGTGCCGTCTCGCTCCACCACGCCCCGCTCGGCTTGGCTGGGATCAGACTCTTGCCCGCTCAAATATCTGAAGATCACCTGTCACAGCTCGGGTCTCCACCGCACCTTCAGTAGGTGACGGCCCACTCGCCGTCACGAGCAGCCCGGTCGCGTTGGCGTTCGGGACCGACGTGGGGAGACAACGATGGACAAGCTTCTGCTGACGCCGATGGAGGCCGCCGCCGTGCTCGGCGTCGGCCGCTCAAAGGTCTACGAGCTGATGCGGGCCGGAGCCCTCGGTTCGGTGCGGATCGACAGCTGCCGGCGCATCCCCGTCGAGGACCTCAGCGCCCTCGTCTCGCGGCTACGCGCCGCCGGCAGCTACGCCGGCACGGTGAGGACCTCGGAGCCCGAGGCTCTGAGCGCCTGACAAGCGCCCTCATGCCGTGCCGTCACGACGACGACCAGTTGTCCACAGTCGCGGCGACATCCACAGATCGGCGCCCGTTCCTGGCGTAGCCCGCGCGCGCGAGGCCTGATGGCGGGTCATCCACGCTCTCGATCAAGGAGTACAGCCATGGCTGGTCGGCGCCGGTTCGGCCGGGTGCGCAAGCTTCCGTCAGGTCGCTGGCAGGCCCGGTACTGCACCCCCGACGGCCGCGACCATCCCGCGCCCGGCACGTTTGCGACCAAGACCTCGGCCGACAGGTGGCTTGCCGCCGTCGAGACCGACATCGCGCGCGGTCAGTGGGTCGCCCCGAGCTCCCACCAGTTGGTGCTGTCCGCCTACGCGGACAGCTGGCTCCCGGCGCGGGCGGACCTGAAGATCCGCACTCGGGAGCTCTACCGCTGGCTGCTCGACAAGTACGTTCTCCCGCAACTCGGACACCTGCCGCTCGAGCAGGTCACGCCCAGCGTCGTCCGGGCCTGGCACGCGACTTTGTCCCGGGACGGCTCGCCGACCCCGACTCGGCAGGCCTACGCCCTGCTGCGGGCGATGCTCAACACCGCTGTCGCTGACGAGCTGCTCACCCGCAATCCGTGCACCGTCCGCGGCGCCGGGGTGGCCCGCAGCGCCGAGCGCAGCGTGGCGTCGCTCGCGCAGGTGCAGGCGCTCGCAGACGCCGTACCGCCTCGCTACCGGATGTTCATCCTGCTCGCGGCATGGTCGGGCGCCCGGTGGGGCGAGCTCGTCGCCCTCAGCCACGACCGCCTCGACCTCGACCGCGGCACGATGCGGATCGACCGGCAGTACGTCGAGCTGGAGGACAACAGCCTGGTGCTGGACACGCCCAAGAGCGCAGCCGGTGTCCGTACGGTGCACATCCCGCCACATCTGCTCGACGACCTGCGCGGGCACATCGCTGCCTACCCCGACCCGGCTGCGTCGCTGGTCTTCACCAACGGCCTGGGCCGGCCGCTCACCAGAGGCGGCTTCCGAACGACGTGGGTGAAGGCCCGGGAGCGAGCTGGCCTGCCGGATTTCCGCTTCCACGACCTGCGTCACACCGGCAACACCCTCGCGGCGGCGACCGGCGCCAGCACCAAGGAGCTGATGGCCCGGATGGGCCACGCGTCCATGCGGGCGGCGCTGATCTACCAGCACGCCACCGCCGACCGGGACGCCGCCATCGCCGCCGCGCTCTCCAGATTGGCCACGGGCCAGATCGACGACGCCGCACAAGAGGGTCGCCCGGGTCCGCCGCTGAACGCACAAGGCCGGGCACGTCCGCGTGCTACGGGCACGTAGCGGGCACGCGAAGATCATCCGGATTGGAGCTGATCCTGTGATCCGGCACCGTACAGCCGCTGACCTGCGGCTTCTCGGAGAGCGGGCGACGGGAATCGAACCCGCGTAGCCAGTTTGGAAGACTGGGGCTCTACCATTGAGCTACGCCCGCGCGAGCGCCCGGGGCCTAGAGTGATCCCCGAGTCACGCGGGGCGTAGCGTAGTGGCTAGCGCGCCTGCTTTGGGAGCAGGAGATCGGGAGTTCGAGTCTCCCCGCCCCGACGCTCTCTCCCTTTCTACGGCGCGCTGTGTCGTGTCGCGCGCCAATCCGAGATGAAGGATCTTCCCTGTGCAGAGCGCCGTCGAGACCCTGAGCCCGACCCGGGTCCGCCTCACGGTCGAGGTCCCGTTCGAGGAGCTCGAGCCCGAGCTCGTGAAGGCGTACAAGACCATCGGCGCGTCGGTGAAGGTGCAGGGCTTCCGGCCCGGCAAGGTGCCGCCACGCATCCTGGACCAGCGCGTCGGGCGCAGTGTCGTGCTGCAGGAGGCGGTGCAGGAGGCGCTGCCCCGCCTGTACTCCGAGGCCGTGACCGAATCCGGCGTGGCGCCGGTCAGCCGGCCGGAGGTCGACGTCACCAAGCTCGACGACGGCGTGGAGCTCGCCTTCACGGCCGAGTTCGACGTACGCCCCGAATTCGACCTTCCGGACTTCGCCTCGCTGTCCGTCACCGTCGACGAGGTGATCGTCGAGGAGGAGGACATCACCGCCGAGCTCGACGACCTGCGCCTGCACTACGCCACGCTCGCTCCGGTGGAGCGGCCTGCCGTCGACGGCGACTACCTCACCCTCGACCTGGTCGCGACCGTGGGGGGGGAGGAGGTGCCGGGCGGGAACGCGCAGGGCCTGTCGTACAAGATCGGCGCCGGCGACCTGCTCGACGGCATCGACGAGGCGGTGCTCGACAAGAGCGCCGGCGACGCCACGACGTTCACCACCACCCTGATTGCAGGGCAGTACGCCGGTCAGCTGTCCGATGTCGCCGTCACCGTGAAGGCGGTCAACGAGCGGCAACTCCCCGATGCCGACGAGGCTTTCGCGGAAACGACCGGTTTCGCCACGCTGGAGGAGCTGCGGGAGGACATCCGCACCCGCCTGATGCTCGCCGGGAAGCAGGAGCAGGGCAACGCGGTCCGCGACCACGTCCTCGAGGCGCTGCTCGCTGCGGTCGACCTCCCGCTGCCGGAGTCGGTCCTCGAGGCCGAGCTCGAGTGGCGCAAGCAGAACACCACCCAGCAGCTGCAGGGCGCCGGGCTGACGCTCGAGCAGTTCCTGGAGAACTCGGGCAAGAGCCAGGAGGACTTCGACGAGCAGTTGCTCGACGGCGCGACCACCTCCATCAAGGCCCAGTTCGTCCTCGACGCGATCACCGAGCGCGAGCAGCTGGCGATCACCGACGACGAGTTCCGCGAGGTCCTGATGCGTCGCTCGCAGTCCGCCGGCGTCCCGCCGGAGCAGTACATGCAGGAGGCGATCGAGTCGGGCTCGATCCAGACTCTGGTGGCCGAGATCCGCCGCGGGAAGGCGCTCGCGACGGTCATGCAGGCCGCGTCGATCACGGACTCCGCGGGCAATGCCATCGACCTCGAACAGTTGCGGGGCGACCTGGCGTCCGTACAGCCCGCCGACGACACCGAGCTGGACGACGAGGGCCGGCCGTTCCACACGCACGACGACGGCACCGTCCACTACCTGGACGAGGACTGACGGGGCCTGCGCCCACAGCGAAACGGGCGTCCGCCGGGCAGTCCGTGTCGGCGGACGGCATTAGTGTCGCGGGCAGGCAGCAATGACAGGCAGCACCGTTCCGTCCCCGATCCGAGGTAGGCCTTCGTGACCCACTCTTTCCCGGCGACATCCGCAGCGGCCGGCGATCCGGCTTCGGGCCTGGTCGTCGCCGGCCTCGGGACGGCCATCCCCGCCGCGGCTGCCCGCACCGGCGGGGGCGACATGGGCCTGGACGCCCAGGTCTTCAACCGCCTGCTGAAGGAGCGCATCATCTTCCTCGGCTCGCCGGTGATGGACGAGATCGCCAATGCGATCTGCGCTCAGCTGCTGCTGCTGGCGGCCGAAGACCCCGAGCGGGACATTTTCCTCTACATCAACTCACCCGGCGGCTCGGTCTCGGCCGGCATGGCGATCTACGACACCATGCAGTTCGTCGCCAACGACGTCGCTACGGTCGGGCTCGGCCTCGCCGCCTCGATGGGACAGTTCCTGCTCTGCGCCGGGGCGAACGGCAAGCGCTACGCCACGCCGCACGCGCGGATCATGATGCACCAGCCTTCCGGCGGGATAGGGGGCACCGCGTCCGACATCGCGATCCAGGCCGAGCAGATGCTCTACACCAAGAACAAGATGGCCGAGCGGATCGCTTTCCACACCGGCCAGACGGTCGAGCAGATCAACAAGGACTCCGACCGGGACCGCTGGTTCTCGGCCGAGGAGGCCAAGGACTACGGCTTCGTCGACCACGTCGTCACCGGCGCGACACAGGTGCCGTCCGGCGCCGGCACCCGGGCCTAGGAGGACCACGACATGACCTTTATGGACCCGACGAACTACACCATCCCGATCGTCATCGAGCAGACCTCTCGCGGGGAGCGCTCGTTCGACATCTACAGCCGCCTGCTCAAGGAGCGCATCATCTTCCTGGGCACGCCGATCGACGACGGCGTCGCCAACGTCGTCATGGCCCAGCTGCTGCACCTGGAGTCCGAGGACCCGGACCGCGACATCTCGATCTACATCAACTCGCCCGGCGGCTCCTTCACGGCGCTGACCGCCATCTACGACACGATGCAGTTCGTCAAGCCCGAGATCCAGACGATCTGCATGGGGCAGGCGGCCTCCGCCGCCGCCGTCCTGCTCTCGGCGGGCACCAAGGGCAAGCGGCTCGCGCTCGAGCACGCCCGGGTGCTGATCCACCAGCCCTCCGGTGGCGGCGAGGGCCAGTCCAGTGACATCGAGATCCAGGCCCGCGAGATCCTGCGCATGCGGGCCCTGCTGGAGCAGATGCTGGCCCTGCACACCGGCCGCGAGGCCGACCTGATCCGTAAGGACATCGAACGCGACAAGATCCTCACCGCCCAGGAAGCAGTGGACTACGGCCTCATCGACGAGGTCGTCGCCACCCGCAAGACCGCCTCGCTCAAGGCCGCGGGGCGCTAGGTTCGACAGGCGCCACGAGGCCGGGCGACACGCCCGGGCTCGAGGCGGCAGACCGAGCACGGGGCGCCGATCGCCCACCGGAAGCACTGCCCTGGGGACCGCCTCAGGCAGTACCGTCGGGCACAGGAACCCGCAGGCACCGGCCGCGGCCGGGACGACAGGGACGAGGACCACGAGGTGGCACGCATCGGAGACGGCGGCGACCTGCTGAAGTGCTCGTTCTGCGGCAAGTCGCAGAAGCAGGTCAAGAAGCTCATCGCCGGGCCAGGGGTCTACATCTGCGACGAGTGCATCGACCTGTGCAACGAGATCATCGAGGAGGAGCTGTCCGAGAGCTCCGAGCTCAAGTGGGACGAGCTCCCGAAGCCTCGCGAGATCTACGACTTCCTCGACGGTTACGTCATCGGCCAGGACACCGCGAAGCGGACCCTGGCCGTCGCGGTCTACAACCACTACAAGCGGGTCCAGTCCGGCAGCAGCGACAAGGACCCGGTCGAGCTGCAGAAGAGCAACATCCTGCTGCTCGGTCCGACCGGCTGTGGCAAGACGTTGCTGGCCCAGACGCTCGCCAAGATGCTCAACGTCCCCTTCGCGATCGCCGACGCGACCGCGCTCACCGAGGCCGGCTACGTCGGTGAGGACGTCGAGAACATCCTGCTCAAGCTCATCCAGGCGGCCGACTACGACGTCAAGAAGGCCGAGACGGGGATCATCTACATCGACGAGGTCGACAAGATCGCCCGCAAGAGCGAGAACCCGTCGATCACCCGCGATGTCTCCGGCGAGGGCGTCCAGCAGGCCCTGCTGAAGATCCTGGAGGGCACCACGGCGTCCGTGCCGCCGCAGGGCGGGCGTAAGCACCCGCACCAGGAGTTCATCCAGATCGACACCACCAACGTGTTGTTCATCGTCGGCGGCGCCTTCGCCGGACTCGACAAGGTCATCGAGCAGCGGACCAACAAGACCGGCGTGGGCTTCACCGGCTCACCCCGCTCCAAGGGCGAGGTCGACGGCGGCAACGTCTTCGGCGACGCGATGCCCGAGGACCTGCTCAAGTACGGGATGATCCCGGAGTTCATCGGGCGTCTGCCGGTGCTCACCAGCGTCCACAACCTGGACAAGGACGCGCTGATCCAGATCCTCACCGAGCCCAAGAACGCGCTGGTACGGCAGTACCGCCGTCTGTTCGAGCTCGACCAGGTCGAGCTGGAGTTCACCGACGACGCCCTGTCCGCGATCGCCGACCAGGCGATGGCGCGCCGCACCGGCGCCCGGGGGCTGCGGGCCATCCTCGAGGAGGTGCTGCTGTCGGTGATGTACGAGCTGCCCTCACGCGGTGACGTCGCCAAGTGCCTGATCACCCGCGAGGTCGTGCTCGAGCACGTCAACCCCACGCTCATCCCGCGTGACGCCGCGACCCCGGCCCGGCGGGAGCGGCGCGAGAAGTCGGCCTGAGCGGGGTCTGTCTCAGGCTCAGTTCAGGGCGTCAGCCCCGGGCGAGTTCGGCGTGCCGCAGCAGGGCCGCCACCACCCGGTCGACGTCATCGGTGTCGGTCGCCCAGTCCGAGACCGAGATCCGCATCAGGCGCTCGCCGCGGTAGGTCGTGCCGCTGAAGAACGCCGTGCCCTCGGCCCGGATGCCCGCCATGACGGCGTCTGCTACCCGAGCCGTGTCGCCGTCGGGTGCCAGCCAGCGCACCAGCACCTGGTTCGCGACGACCTCGTTGACGATCTCCGCGAGGCCACTCGCGCTCAGGGCCTCGGCGAAGCGCTGCGCGAGCCGGACCGTACGGTCAACGAGATCGGCAACCCCCGATCGGCCGAGTGCGCGCAGCGTCGCGTACACCGCCACGCCGCGGGCCCGCCGCGAGAACTCCGGATTCCAGTCCATGGCGTCACGCGCTCCGGTGCCCTGCTCCAGGTAGCTCGCCTGCACGCTCATCGCCGCGCGGTGAGCCGCCGGCTCCCGGCACAGCGCCACTCCACAGTCGTACGCGACGTTCAGCAGCTTGTGACCGTCGGTCGACCACGAGTCGAGCCGGGACAGTCCACGGGTGTGTCGCGCCATCGCAGGTGATGCCGCCGCGAGCAGCATGACCGCGCTGTCGACGTGCACCCAGGTCGGAGAGCCGGCCGCGCGGTGAGCGTCGGCGAGGTCGGCGACGGCGTCGAAGTCGTCGAAGGACCCGGTGTTGACGTTTCCCGCTTCGATCACCACGATCGTCGGGCCGGAGATCGAGGACAGTGCCCGCTCGAGTGCATCCGGCCGCAGGCGGTCCTGGTCGTCGCAGGCGAGCCGTACGGCGGCCCGCTCGCCGAAGCCGAGGAAGCGAAGGGCCCGCGGCACCGTCGAGTGGACGCCCTCCTTGAGCAGGATCGTGACCGCAGGCGCTCCTGTCAGGCCATCGGCCTCGACGTCCCAGCCGGCGTCGCGGAGCACCTTGTCGCGCGCGGCGGCCAGGCAGGTGAAGTTGGCCATCTGACCGCCGGTGACGAAACCGACCGAGCACTCGGCTGGCAGCTGGAGCAGGTCCACCAGCCACTCGCCGGCGAGTTCTTCTGCGACCGCGACGCCCGGGGTGGGCGGGAACAGACCGGCGTTCTGGTCCCACGTCGACACAAGCAGTTCGGCCCCCCAGGCGGCCGGGTGCAGACCCCCGATGACGAAGCCGAAGAAGCGTCCGCTGGCGTGCGCCGTCACGTACGGCCCGATGTCCCGCACGAGATCGCTGACGACCTGCGCCGGGTCGAGCCCGATGTCCGTCATCGCGTGATCAAGCGCCGCGCGTATCTCGGCGTAGCCGGCTGCCGGATGGACTCGCCGGTCAGGGAGGGACTCCAGGTGCTCCAGCGCCGCCGGGGCGGCGACGGCGAGGACCGATCTCCAGTCCGAGCGGTGCATGCGGTCCTCCGGAGGAGCGGCGGAAGGGCATCCTGGCACGTCGTGTGGACCGTCCGTCTCCCGCTGATCTGCCGGCGCGGCCGGCTTCCCTCGCTGCCCTGGATCGTCGCTGCGTCCTCCACAGATCGGGCTGCGCCTCTTGCGGGTGCGGCCGGTGTGTGCATCGCCAAAGATGCCGCTGGGATGAAACTTTCGTGTCCGAGGGCTTGCATCGGGCCGGGCGACCGGGTAACGTATCGAACATACGGTCGAAGGCGTCGGGAGCGGGAAGGCGGTGGGTGCTGTGGCGGTGATCGTGAACGTCCCGCGGCCTGCTCCGCCGCCGCTGTCGGGTCCGGCCGCGCTGGTGGTGCAGGCGGTACGCGCGGTGGCCGCGCAGGACCCGCTGGACCTGCCCGATGCGCAGGCGGTCGCGGAGTGCTCGGTGCTGCTCGCGCAGCTGGAGGCGCTCACCACGGTGGTGCTGTCCCGGGTGGCCGATGTGGAGCGCCGCCAGTTGCATGTGCTGGCCGGGGCGCCGACGGTCGGGACCTGGTTGGGCGCGCAGCAGACCAGCCTGGACCGCGGGCAGATCGCGTTGGCCCGCCGGCTGCCCGGCCTGCCACACGTCGCCGCCGAGCTGGCCGCGCAGCGGCTGTCGGTGTCGACCGCGCAACGCCTGGCCGCGGCGCTGAGCAAGCTGCGCCGGCATGTCGACCGGCCGGACGGACGAATCGACGGTCAGGACGGCCACCAGGTGGTGACCGCGGTCGTGGTCGACGGCATCCGGCAGCTGGTCTGCGAAGCGCACGGCGGGCTGGCCGATGACAGCACACTGCTCGCCTCGGTGAGCGCGCAGCTGGCCGGCATCGCCGGTCGGCCGGTCAGCGAGCTGGCCCGGCTCGAGGCCGCGATGGTGCTGCTCGCCCAGCACGTCGAACCCGGCCTGTTGCCCTCGGGGTTGGCCCGGCTGGTCGATGCGGTGCTGCCCAACGAGCTGGAACGCCGGGCCGCCGACGCTCACAGCAACCGCCGGTTCAGCATGCGCCGGCACGACGACGGCTCCGGCTGGGTGATCGTCGAAGGGGAGCTGGACCTCGAGTGCGGGGAGCTGCTGCACACCGTCCTGCAGGCCGAGCTGACCGCCGACCCCGACAACCCGACCGACACCCAGGCCTACGCCGAGCTGCGTGAGCAGGGTTGGACCTCCGAGCAGGAGCTGCCGGTCTGCGACGGACCGCGATCGCTGCGGCAACGCCGCCATGATGCGCTTCGCAACGGCCTGCGACGTTATCTCGACGCCGGGATCAGCGGGCTGCGGGACAAGACCGCCCCGCACCTGGCGGTCACCGTCGGGATCGACACCCTGCACCAGGCGCCGGGGGCGCTGCCGGCGGTCGGCGGTTCCGGCGCCACCCTGCCGGTCAGTCTGGTCAGCCGGTGGTCGTGTGACAGCACCCTGACCCGGTTCGTGTTCTCGCTGGGCCGCAAAGTTCTCGAGACCAGCCACAGCGAGCGGACGCTCAAAGCCCACGAACGCCGGGCCGCGCACCTCCAGACCGGTGGCTGCTGCCAAGGCGCCGGCTGCACCCGCGGCCCCGGCTGCCGGCTCATCCCGCACCACGGCAACCCCTGGGCGCGCTGCCACACCACCAGCCTCGCCGACACCGTGCTGCTGTGCGAACAAACCCACCACCAGCTCCACACCGGCCACACCATCCGGCTCAAGGACGGCCGCTGGCTCGGACCAGACGGCTGGACCCACGGCCTAAGTGGGCACGGCCCCAGTGGATAGCGGGGCCGGGGCCGACCGGGCTCGCGCGAGGCGAGCCCGGTCGGTGCCGAAGATGACTGCCTGACGATGACTGCCCGAAGATGACGTGGTGGAGGTGGCTGCGCCGTGAGGATCGTGTTTGTCGTCTGCGTGTGGGCGGACCACGAGTGGAGATTCGACCCGGGAGTCTTCTTCGCCCGCCTGCAGGAGTGCTTCGAGACGGTCCCGTCCGATCCGGTGCCGGGCGGCGGGGGCGACGGGGGCGGCGTGGCGGTGCGGATGCGCCGCCGGGACTTCACGGTGAAGCTGCACGAGGACAAGGCCGTCAGCATCCGGGCCGACGACGTGGGCGCGGCCCAGATTGCGCTGTGGGTGCGCGCGGAGGTCCCCGCCGCGGTGCCGCTGGCCTTCTTCGACACGGCAGCCAGTTTCGACGAGATCCTGCTCGACGAGAAGACGACGGTGGCAGACCTGGTCACCGGCAGGTCGGACCGCCGGTGAGGGTTCACGTGGTCAGCGACGTGCACGGCAGCGTCGAGGCGCTGGCCCGGGCGGGCGACGGCGCCGACGTGCTGGTCTGCCTCGGGGACCTGGTGCTGTTCCTGGACTACGAGGACAGCAGCAGCGGGATCTTCGCCGGGCTGTTCGGGGCGGACAACGCCGAGCGGCTGGTGGCGTTGCGGACCGCCCGGCGCTTCGACGAGGCGCGCACCTTCTCGCGCGGGCTGTGGGGCTCGCTGCCCGGCGATCCGCGGGAGATCCTCGGGGATGCCGTCCGGGCGCAGTACGCAGACCTGTTCGGCGCGATGCCCGAGCCGGCCTACCTGACGTACGGCAATGTCGACCTGCCCGCGATGTGGCCGGAGTTCACCAAGCCCGGCCACACGATCCTCGACGGTCAGGTTACCGAGATTGGTGGCCGGACATGGGGTTTCGTCGGCGGTGGGCTGCGGACACCGATGCGCACGCCGTACGAGGTGGACGACGAGACCTACGCGGCCAAGGTCGCGGCCGTCGGCGCCGTCGACGTGCTGGCCTGCCACATCCCGCCCGACGTGCCGGGGCTGCTCTACGACGTGGAGGCCCGCCGGTTCGAGCGCGGCAGCGCCGCGGTGCTCGACGCGATCCGCGACACCGCACCAGGTTTGGTGCTGTTCGGGCACGTCCACCAGCCGCTGCACAGCCGGGTCCGGATCGGGCGGACCGAGTGCGTCAACGTCGGGCACTTCCGAGGCACCGGAGCACCGTTTTCGCTGGAGTACTAGCCTGCCGATTCATGGCCGACGCCGCGAGTTCAACGATCATCATCGCCGCCCCGCCGGCCGAGGTGATGGCGGTCATCGCCGACATCGAGCGCTACCCCGAGTGGACCGGCCAGATCAAGAGCACCGAGGTTCTCGAAACCGACGACGAGGGCCGCCCCGCGAAGGCGCGGTTCCTCATGGACGCCGGCGTGCTCAAGGACGAGTACGTCCTCGCGTACGTGTGGACCCCCCTTCAGGTGAGCTGGACGCTGGTCGGCAAGAGTGTGGTGCAGCGCTCGCAGGTCGGCTCGTACCTCATGGTGGAGATGGAGGACGAGACGCTTGTCACCTATTCGCTCGCTGTCGACATCGCGATGCCGATGCTCGGGATGTTCAAGCGCAAGGCCGAGAAGATCATCATGGATGCGGCGCTGAAGGAGCTCAAGAAGCGCGTCGAGTCCCTCGCGGCCGAGTGAACCCGGCGACGGGGGAGCAGATGCGGGTCCTGCTGTTCACCGGCAAAGGGGGGGTCGGCAAGACGACCGCCGCCGCGGCGACCGCCGCCGCGGCTGCGGCCCGGGGCAGCAAGACGCTGGTCCTGTCGACCGACCCGGCGCACTCGCTGCACGACGCGCTCGGGGTGCCGCTCGGGGCCGGCCCGACCGAGGTCGACACCGGTCTCTACGCCATGCAGGTCGACACCCAGGCGGCGTTCGAGCGCACCTGGCGCGAGGTGCAGAGCTACCTGCTCACGGTGCTCGAGCGGGCCGGCGTGGATGCACTGCAGGCCGAGGAGCTCACCGTGCTGCCGGGCGCCGAGGAGGTGCTCGCGCTGCTGGAGGTCACCCGCCAGGTCACGACCGGGCCGTGGGACCTGATCGTCGTCGACTGCGCGCCGACCGGCGAGACCCTGCGGCTGCTCGCGCTGCCGGAGGCGCTGAGCTGGTATGTCGAGCGGGTCTTTCCCGCCCAGCGCCGGGCGCTGCGGGCGATCCGGCCGCTGCTGTCGCGGGTCTCCGGCCCGGCGGTGCCGCACGAGGACGTCTTCGACGCGGTCGAGCGGCTGCACCGCGAGCTGCTGGCTGTCCGGGCGGTGCTGACCGCGCCGACCACGTCGGTACGCCTGGTGCTCACCCCTGAAGCCGTCGTCGTGGCCGAGGCCCGGCGCACGCTGACGTCGCTTGCGTTGTACGGCTACCGCGTCGACGCGCTGCTCGCCAACCGGGTGTTCCCGAGCTCGGAGGACCCCTTCCTCGCCGGCTGGGCGGCGGCGCAGGCGGTGCAGCTCGCAGCGGTGCGCGCCGACGCCGGGAGCCTGCCGGTGCTCGAGGTGCCCTACCGCGCGACCGAGCCGGTGGGGTTGGCCGCGCTGACCGAGCTCGGACAGGCGTTGTACGGCGCGAACGACCCGGGCGTTGTGCTGCCCGGCGCGCCCGTGGGCGGCCCGGAGCTGCTCACGGTGTCGCGCACCACCGACGGCTTCGAGCTGTCGCTGGCCCTGCCGCTCGCCCGCCGCAGCGAGCTCGGCCTGACGCGCTCCGGTGACGAGCTGGTGATCACCGTCGCCGGGCACCGACGGGTGCTCGCGCTGCCGAGCGCCCTGCGCCGGTGCACCGTCGCGGGAGCCGTCCTCACCGGCGGCCGGCTCGTCGTCCGCTTCGAGCCGGACCCGGCGCTGTGGAGGCAGCCGTGAGCAGCCCGCGGCCCGGCTCAGCTCCCTTGGGCTCGGCCGCCGAGGAGGCCGGGCGGCTGTTTGCCGCGGTCGAGGACTGGGCCCGCACCCGCACCGGCGGCCTGTTCGACGGCGAGCACCTCGCGACAGGTGCCCCCGAGTGCTCGGTCTGCCCGCTGTGCCAGGCGGTCTCCGCGTTGCGACAGGTGCAGCCCGAAACGGTCGAGCACCTGCTGGACGCCGCAGCGTCCGTGCTCGCTGCCCTCCGCAGCACGCTGCTCGGGCCGCCGGGAGGCGACGGCGCGGCGCCGGACGCCGGCTCGCGGGTCGAGCACATCGACGTACGAGAGGGCTGATGCTCACCATCGGGGTCGACGTCGGAGGCACCAAGGTCGCCGCCGGGCTCGTCGACGAGGCGGGCAAGATCCTCGCGCGCACCCGCCAGCCGACGCCGTCGGCGGCGCCGGCCGCCGTCGAGGACGTCATCGCCTCCTGCGTCGCCGAGTTGCTGGCGCGCGACGACGTAGATCCGGCCGAGGTCGAGGCGGTCGGGGTCGGCGCGGCGGGGTTCATCTCTGCCGACCGCTCGACGGTGCTCGTCGCCCCGAACCTGTCCTGGCGCAACGAGCCCCTGCGCGCCGGAGTGAGCGCGCGGGTGGGCCTGCCGGTGGTGGTCGAGAACGACGCCAACGCCGCCGCCTGGGCGGAGTGCCGCTTCGGGGCGGGTCACGGCGAGACGCACCTGGTGGTGGTCACCGTCGGCACCGGCATCGGCGGGGGGATCGTCCTGGACGGCGAGCTCTACCGGGGCCGCTACGGCATCGGTGCGGAGTTCGGGCACATGCGGGTCAGCGACTCCGGGCGGCGCTGCGGCTGCGGGCAGCACGGCTGCTGGGAGCAGTACTGCTCCGGGCGCGCCCTGCTCCACGAGGCGCGCGAGATCGTCGATGTGCAGCGGGCGTACGGCAAGCGGCTGCTCGAGCTGGGCGGCGGTCGGGCCGAGGGGATCGAGGCGACGGAGGTCACCATCGCTGCCCGCGAGGGCGACCCTGCGGCGCTCGACTGCTTCGAGGAGATCGGCGCCTGGCTCGGGCAGGGGCTCGCGGACCTCGCGGCCATCCTCGACCCGGGAGCGTTCGTCATCGGCGGGGGAGTGGCCGACGCCGGGGAGCTGCTGCTCGGCCCGGCCCGGCGGGTGTTCGCCGCCCGGCTCAGCGGCACGAAAGCCCGGCCGCACGCCGAGATCCGGCTCGCCGAGCTCGGCAACGACGCCGGCATGGTCGGCGCGGCGGACCTCGCGCGCTACCGCTGAGGCCAAGCGGACTATGCCCGATCTGGTCCGGAGATGGTCCGTTCGGGCCATGGCGCTGCGGCGTCTGCTGGGCCACGCTGGGTTGCATGACAACTCGGACGTTCACGACCCTGTGCTGCTACCGCACGATGTCCGCCATCGAGGTGACCACCCGCGGTGTCACCCTGGTGCTGCACAGCTGCACGTCCTGCGGCCGGCACATCTGGGAGCGCGACGGCGTGCAGGCCGACCGGGTCGAGCTGCTGCAGGGTGTTGCGACCTTCCTCGAGCAGCCCCGCGTCCCGACCCCACGGCGCCGCCGCACCGACTAGCCCGGGTCGTCAGCTGGAACGTACGCTCCCTGCGCGACGACTCCCGCGGTGTGGCAGCCACTCTCGCGGCGATCGCCCCGGACGTCGCGCTGATCCAGGAGGCGCCGCGGCTGCTGCTGTGGCGCTGGTCGTGCTGGCTGCTCGCCCGCCGCTCCGGCCTGAAGCGGGTCGCCGGCGGTGCGCCGGCGGCTGGCAACCTGCTGCTGGTCTCGTCTCGCGTCACCGTCGTCGAGGCCTCGGCCGTACGCCTCGCGAAGCGACCGCGGCTGCATCGTCGCGGGGCGGTGCTCGCCGTGCTCGAGGTCGGCGGTCGGCGGCTGGGGGTGCTGGGCACCCACCTGGACCTCGAGCCGGCCGCCCGGCTCGAGACCGCCGGCCGGCTGCGGGCGAGGGCGCCGGGCGGGGTCCCGCTCGTCGTGGGCGCGGACGTCAACGAGGAGCCGGGCGGCCCCGCCTGGACGGCGCTGTCGGCCGGGCTCGCGGACGTGGCGGCGGACTGCGGGCCGACCTTCCCGGCCCGGGCGCCGAGCCGTCGCATCGACGGTCTGTTCGTCGACCCCGCGCTGGCGGTGCTGACCGTACGCCGGCCCGATCCCGGCCCGGTCAGCGACCACCTGCCGCTGGTCGCCGACCTGGGCTGAGCGCGCTGCTGCGCCGTGACCTGACCTAACCCGCCACGAAACCGGGGACGAGCTCGCGGGCCAGCCCCTCGAGGAACAGCCCGATGTCGGTGACGATGCCGATCGCCTGGGAGGAGCCGCGGTCGGACAGCTTGGTCACCGTCGCCGGGTTGATGTCGACGCAGACCAGCGGGACCGAGGCGGGCAGCAGGTTGCCGGTGGCGATCGAGTGCAGCATCGTCGCGACCATGATGGCGAAGCCGACGCCGGGCAGCTCGGCGCGCATCGCGCGCTGGCCGACGATCACGTCGGTGTGCACGTCCGGCAGCGGTCCGTCGTCGCGGACCGAGCCGACGAGCACGAAGCGCCTGCTGTGCGTGACGAGCGCGTGCATCACGCCGGATCCCAGCACCCCCTGTGAGACGGCGTCCGCGATCGACCCCGCGCGCCGGACCGTGTTGATCGCCCGGATGTGGTGCTCGTGCCCGTGCTCGACCCCCTTGCCGGCCGCGAGATCGACCCCGAGCGAAGTGCCGTACAGCGCTGCCTCGATGTCGTGCGTAGCCAGTGCGTTGCCGGCGAACAGCACGTCGACATAGCCGTTCTCGACGAGCGCGACCATCGCCGGCGCCGCGCCGGTGTGCACCACCGCCGGCCCGGCCACCCACAGGATCTTCCCGCCGTCGTCCTTGACCTCGCGCATCTGGGCGGCGATCTGGCGCAGCAGCAGCGACTGCGGCTTCTCGCTCGACACGGCCGACGACATGAACTCGAAGCCGTTGTCGGTGGTGCTGTGCTCGATCAGCGGCAGCACCACCTTCACCCCTGAGGCGCCGCACACGACCCGGTCGCCCGCCTTCACGTCCGAGACCGGCACGGTGCGCGCCCGTCCGTTCGTGACGACCAGCCCGCAGTCCATCTCCGGCTGCTCGACGGGGACCCAGGTGGCGCCGATGCGTACGACCGTCTCGAGGTTGGTCGTGGAGTAGAAGTCCTCCGGGAAGACGCCGTCCCGCCCGGCCACGCGCAGCACCGCCTCGCCCGGGTCGACCTGGTTCACCCCGTGCGCCTGCAGGCGCATCAGCAGCCGCGCGAGGGTCTCCTCGTCGGCGGCCGAGACCACGATCCGGGCGTACGACTCGTCCTCGTGCGCTCGGCCCACGTCGAGCCGGTCGATGCGGTAGTCCCCGCCGTAGGACAGCACGTCGTCCAGCACGCGGGCCAGCACTCCGCTGTCCATGAGGTGCCCGCGTGTCTCGAGGACCTCGCTGGGGTTCAGACGACGGCTCCGTCGTCCGGACCGCTGTCGGTCGGTGGGGCGTCCCGCATCAGGTAGATCATCGCGGCGGCCCCGGTCACCGTGAGCAGCACGCCGACGATGGCGACACCGGCCGTACGCGGCTGGAGCAGCAGTCCGGGCACGAACATCAGCACGAAGCCGACCACCAGCGTCAGAGCCGCCGCGATCCGCTTCGGCGCCAGCCGGGGGACCGGCGGCGGAGGTGGCGGGACGTAGTGCCCCTCGTCGTCGAGGGCCGCCGGCTCGACCCATCCCGGCAGGTCGCTGCGGCTGCCCGGTGCCGGTGCCGGCGGTGGGGGGGACGCGGCGGGGGGCTCGCCGGTGCGCTCCGGCCGGCTGGGGAGTTGCGGGCGGGTCGGCGGGTCGAGGTCCTCCGACACCGGCCACGGTGCCACCGGGCCGGCTGCCTCACGGTGGTAGCCCTCGACGATCCGGCGCCACGCCTCGTCCGGGTCGTCCGGCTCGGGGCTGCCGGATGACGTGGGGGTCGCCGGCTTCCCGGGCGGCGGCTGCTTGGCCGGCGGATCGGGCAGCGCCGGCGGCGGCAGCACCCGGGCGGCCGCCGTGCGGGGGACGGCGTGCACGAAACCGTGTGCGGTGGCGCCGGGATCGGTCTCGGCGAGAAGGCTGGTCAGGTCGGCCACCTCGGCGGTGACCACCTGCCGGGCGGCGTCGGCATGACCTGGGTCCACCCAGAGCCGGTCGAGCGGACGGGGTGGGTGCTGCGCGGCGCGCGAGAAGGAGTCCTCGCCACGGGCCGGCTCGACGTAAGCAGCCACGCCGGCGGCGCCGAGGCTGGCGAGCAGCGCCTCGGACAGTCTGGGGTCGAGGTCGACCAGCGCCCCCCAGTCGGTCGCGGGCAGGCCGTTGCTGCGCCGGCCGCGGCCGGAGGGGCTCGGCGGGTCGGGCAGGGTCTCGGGCATGTCGCTGCTCAGCCCGCAGCGGCGGGGGCGTGTGCCTGGACGAACTCCAGGCTGCCGGCGAAGATCGTCGGCGCGTCGTTGTCGAGCGTGGCGACGTGATAGCTGTCCTCGAGAATGCGCTCCTCGACAGTGCCCCCCGCGAGACCCTCGAGCAGCACCCGCCCACTCACCGGCTCGACGACGTGGTCGACCCGGCTGCGGAAGACGAGCACCGGGCAGGTGATGCGGTGCAGGTCGGCGCACACGACCGGCCAGGCCCGCTGCAGGGAGACCAGCGCCTTGAGCGGGGTGCGGGGGTAGGCCAGCTCGGTTCTGCCCGGCTTCTTGATGTCGCTGCCGATGGCCGGGACCGACGCCAGCACTCTCGACAGGGTCGGCGCGAGCTTGAGGTCCCGGCGCTCTGTGGCCAGCGAGGCGTTGACGACGACGAGCCCGGCGACGCGGTCGGCGCGCAGTTCGGCGAGCCGCAGGGCGAGGGTGCCGCCCATGGACAGGCCCATGACGAACACCGACTCGCAGCGCCCGAGCAGGTCGTCGAACGAGCGCTCCAGCTCGGCGTACCAGTCGGCGAAACCGGTGCCGTTCAGGTCCTGCCAGCGGGTGCCGTGGCCGGGCAGCCGGGGGGCCTTCACGGTCAGCCCGGCCGCGGCCAGATGCTCGGCCCACGGCCGGATGCTCGAGGTCGTACCGGTGAAGCCATGACACAGCAGGGCGCCGACCGGACCGCCGGGCAGGTCGACCGGCTCGGCGCCGGGAAGGACGGGTGTGACCACGGCGAGCTCCCTGGCGTGTCGGGTGGCGGGACGCGTCGACGACCGCCGGATCCATCGTCGCACGCAACTGTTGGTCAAGGCTCAACACGTCCGGCACCGTCGCCGTTGCCGCTGTCGTGCCCGCGCACCTACGATCAGGGCGCGACGTGCAGGCGGAGGAGGGTCGATGGGCTACTGGCTGGTCAAGGCCGTCCTCGCCCCCATCCTCCGGGTGCTGTTCCGCCCGTACGTCACCGGCGTGGAGAACCTGCCAGCCGAGGGCGGGGCCATCCTCGCCGGCAACCACACGACGTTCCTCGACAACTTCATGATCCCGCTGGTGGTCCCCCGGCGGGTCACCTTCCTCGCCAAGAGCGACTACTTCACCCGCCGGGGCCTGAAGGGCAAGCTGCAGAAGTCGTTCTTCTCGGGCGTCGGCATGATCCCGCTGGACCGCTCCGGCGGCAAGGCCAGCGAGGCCGCTCTCGGCACCGGCCTGCAGGTGCTCGAGGACGGCGAGCTGATGGGTCTCTACCCGGAGGGGACCCGCTCGCCGGACGGCCGGCTCTACCGCGGCAAGACCGGCGTCGCCCGGATGGCACTCGAGGCCGGTGTGCCGGTCATTCCGGTCGGCCTGATCGGCATGTTCGCCCTCCAGCCGGCCGGCCGCCGGCTGCCCAAGATCGGCCGGCCCGGCCGGGTCGAGATCCGGATCGGCAAGCCGCTGGACTTCCGGCGCTACGCCGGCCTGGAGGGTGACCGCTTCGTCCTGCGCTCCATCACCGACGAGATCATGTACGAGCTGATGGTGCTGTCCGGCCAGGAGTACGTCGACGAGTACGCCACCAAGGCCAAGGCCGACCTCGAGCGGGCGCGCACGGCTGCGCTCACCCCTCTCGTCAGCGACGCACCGGCGCCCGCCCGCCGAGCCAGCTGACCGGGGCGCCCGGCCAGGCGATGCGGCTCGACACCGCGCTGTGGCGGGCCCTTGCCGTCTACCGTCTCGCCACCTTGCTCTATGCCGCCGGGTCGATGGCCGTCTACACCGATCGCTACGCCCGGCCGGCCCTCGGCTGGGCGGTGCTGGCCGGCATGGCGGTGTGGACGGCCGCCGCCGCCTACCTCTACTCCGACCGGCGCCGGCGCCGCTGGCCGCTGCTCGTGGTGGACCTGGCGCTCACCGTCGGCGCCCTGCTCAGCTCGGTGGCGGTCATGACCAGTGCCCGCATCGAGGCGGGTGATCCCACCCTCACGGTCAGCTGGGCGGCTGCGCCGGTGGTGGCCTGGGCGATCTGGTCCGGCTGGGTCGGCGGCGCCGTCGCGGCGGCCGTCGTCGGCACCGGCGCGATCCTCGAGCGGGGCGGCGCCTCGCAGGCCACGGTCAACAGCCTGGTGCTGCTGCTGCTGGTCGGCACGGTCGTGGGCTACGTCGTGCAGCTCGCCCGTCGCGCCGAGCGGGCCTACTCCGAGGCGGTGGCCCTGCAGGCCGCGACCGCCGAACGGGAGCGGCTGAGCCGGCAGGTGCACGACGGCGTGCTGCAGGCACTGGCGCTGGTCTCCCGGCGCGGCGACCCCGAGCTCGCCGCGGTGGCGGCCGAGCAGGAGGTGGCGCTGCGCCGGCTGGTCAGCGCGGCGACCCGGCCGCTTCCGGTCGGCGAGGCGGACCTGCTCGCGCTGCTGCCGGCCGGAGCGGACCTGCAGGTGGCCGCACCGGCCTCCCCGGTGCTGCTGCCGTCCGGGGTTGCCGCTGAACTCGCCGCGGCGGTGGGGGCCGCCGTCGACAACGCCAGGCAGCACGGCGGCGGCGCGGCCTGGCTGCTCGTGGAGGACGACGTCGATGCAGTGACCGTGACGGTGCGCGACGACGGTCCGGGCATCCCCGCCGGCCGGCTCGACCAGGCCGAACGGGACGGCCGGCTCGGCGTGGCACAGTCGATCCGCGGCCGGATGCACGACCTGGGTGGCACGGTCTGCGTCGAGAGCACACCCGGACAGGGGACGGAGGTGGAGTTGCGTGTCTGCCGGTGATCCCGAGCCCCTGCGCGTGGTGCTCGCCGACGACCATCCGATCTGGCGGGAGGCCGTCGAACGCGACCTGGTCGCGGCCGGACTGTCCGTCGTCGGGACCGCCGGTGACGGCGACAAGGCCGTCCGGGTCGTCACCGCGACGACCCCGGACGTGCTGGTCTGCGACCTGCAGATGCCCGGGCGGTCCGGCGTCGAGGTCACCCGGGCGGTGGCCGGGCTCACCAAGGTCCTGGTCCTGTCCGCCTCCGGCGAGCAGGAAGACGTCCTCGAGGCCGTGAAAGCCGGTGCCACCGGCTATCTGATGAAGTCCGCGAGCGCCGAGGACCTGGTCGCCGCCGTACGCCGCACCGCCGCCGGCGATGCGGTCTTCACGCCGGGGCTGGCCGGCCTGGTGCTGGGGGAGTACCGGCGTACGGCCTCGGACGACGGTGCACCCAAGCTCACGGCGCGAGAGACCGAGGTGCTGCGCCTGGTGGCCAAGGGTCTGACGGCGCGGCAGGCGGCCGAGCGGCTGACCGTCTCGCACCGCACCGTCGAGAACCACGTGCAGAACACGCTGTCCAAGCTGCAGCTGCACAACCGGGCGCAGCTGGTCCGCTACGCCGTCGAGAAGGGCCTGGCCGACTGAGGACCCGCCGTGCTGCAGCGGTCCGGGTGGTGTCCCAGGTGCCCAGCGGGCGGTGCTTCAGCTGTCCGTGGCCCAGCCCTTGGCGCGCTCGACGGCGCGCAGCCAGCGGTCGTGCGAGCCGTCGTCGCGTACGCCCGGCTCGGGTTCGAAGCGGCGGTCGAGCTGCCAGGTGTCGACCAGCTCCTGCGGCGAGGACCAGACGCCGGTGCCCAGGCCCGCGAGGAACGCCGCGCCGAGGGCCGTCGTCTCGAGCACCTGCGGCCGCTGGACGGCGATGCCCAGCTGGTCGGCCTGCAGCTGGCAGAGCAGGTCGTTGGCGCTGGCGCCGCCGTCGACCTGCAGGGCCGGCACCGACAGGCCGGCCTCGGCGGTGATGGCGTCGACGACGTCGCGCACCTCGAAGGCGATCGCCTCGAGGGTGGCGCGCGCCAGGTGGGCGCGGGTGGTGCCGCGGGAGATGCCGAGGACGGTTCCGCGGGCATCGGGGTCCCAGTGCGGCGCCCCGAGCCCGGTGAGCGCGGGCACGAAGACCACGCCGTCGCTGCTCGGCACGGTGCGCGCGAGCGCCTCGATCTCCGCGGCGCTGCCGATCAGCTGGAGCCCGTCGCGCAGCCACTGGACCGCCGCCCCCGTGACGAACACGGCGCCCTCGAGGGCGTAGACGAGCGAGCCGTCCGGCTCCATCCAGGCCACCGTCGTGAGCAGCCGGTCCGACAGCTGCGGCGTCGACCCGGTGTTGACCAGCACGAAAGAGCCTGTCCCGTAGGTGCACTTGCTGCGACCCGGCTCGTAGCAACCCTGTCCGAACAGCGCCGCCTGCTGGTCCCCGGCGATGCCCGCGACGGGCAGGTCCAGCCCGAGGAAGGCGGCCGGATCGGTGCGCCCCACCTCCCCGTAGGACGGGACGACCTCCGGCAGCGCCGCCATCGGCACCCCGAACAGCTCGCACAGCTCCTCGCTCCAGCCGCCGGTCCGCAGGTCGAACAGCAGCGTCCGGCTCGCGTTGGAGGCGTCGGTGACGTGCCGCCGACCACCGGTCAACCGCGCGACAATGTAGGAGTCGACGGTGCCGAGCGCGGTGCGCCCGGCGGTCACCCCCTCCCAGGCGCGCGGGTCGTGCTCGGCCAGCCAGGTCAGCTTGGTGGCCGTGAAGTACGGGTCGAGCCGCAGCCCGGTGAGCTCGGCGACGCGCGGCTCATGACCGGCGTCGCGCAGCCGCTCGCAGATCGCTGCCGTCCGCCGGTCCTGCCAGACGATCGCGCGCCGGGGGGCGGCAAGGCTCGTCCGGTCCCACAGCACCGCCGTCTCGCGCTGGTCGGTGACGCCGAGACAGCTCACCTGCTCGGACGGCGCTGCGGCCAGGCCGGCGCGGGAGGCGGCGATCACGGCCTGCCAGATCTCCTCCGGCTCGTGCTCGACCCAGCCCGGCTGCGGGAAGTGCTGACCGAACTCCTGGTAACCCCGGCCGAGGACCGCACCGTCCGCCGAGACGACGAGCGCGGTGACACCGGTCGTACCGATGTCGAGGGCGAGCACGGCCATGACCGCGACGCTAGCGGCAGGGCTCAGTCCGTCGGGCGGCGCAGGTCCTCGAGCGGCGCCGGCTGGACGCTGCCACTGGGAAAGTCCTCCAGGGTGCCGCGCTCGCTGGTGTCCCACTCGGGGAAGGTCAGGTCGCTCTGCAGGTAGACCGCCAGCAGCTCCGCGACGGCCTGGATGCCGCGGAAGTGGGTCCGCTCGTGACCGTGGCTCGAGTCGACGCCGAAGCCGATCAGCGCGGTGCGCATCTCCAGGCCTGCCTCGACGGCGCTCGCCGCGTCGGACCGGTAGTGGCGGAAAGTGTCCCGGGTGAAAGGGATGTCGTGATCACCGCAGAGGGACAGCAGGCGCCGGCTGAAGTGGTAGTCGAACGGGCCGGTCGAGTCGAGCATGGCGATGTTGACGCGGTCCTCGCGCGACTGCTGGCCGGCTGCCACGACGGCGTTGTCGACCGCGATCATCTCCGCCACGTTGGTGTCGAGCCCGTGGGTGGCGCCGTGCCCGACCTCCTCGGCGATCGTCACGAGCAGGTGGGCGCTCACCGGCAGCCGGATGCCGGACTCGACGAGGGCCTGGAACGCCCCCATCGCGGCGGCGATCCCGGCCTTGTCATCGAGGTGCCGTGACTTCACGAAGCCGCCCGAGGCGAGGATGGGGTTCGCGTCGAAGGCGACGAAGTCACCGACGTGCATGCCCAGCGCCACCAGGTCGGCGGCATCGCTCACCGGCTCGTCGATGCGCACCTCGACCAGCGGCCAGCCGATGCCCTGGGTGTCGACCTCCTCGCCGTACTGGTGTCCGCTGCTCTTGAGCGGCAGCACCGTTCCGGTGTAGCTGAGCTCGTGGCAGTCGGTGAAGACGGTCACGTGGGCGCCCTCGGCGAAGCGCGCGCTGTGCGTGCCGAGCGGCGTGATCTCCAGCCGGCCGTTGTCCTTGAGGCGGGTGACCATCGCGCCGATCGTGTCGGCGTGCACGACGACGGCCCGGTCCGGCCCGGGCCGGCCGCCCTGCAGGGTGGCGTTGAGCAGCCCGCGCCGGGTGACCGACAGCTCCAGTCCGAGCTCGAGCAGACGCTCCCCGATGTACTGCACGACCTGGTCGGTGCGTCCGGTCGGGCTGGGCGTGCGCAGCAGGTGCAGCAGGACGTCCTGGACGTAGACCATGTCGATGTCGAGCTTGCGTGGTGCCGCTCCAGTGCCGTTCTCCGGTGGCGGTTGGGTCACGTCCGCAGGCTCGTTTCGGGGAACAGCAGGTCGACGAAGCGCTCGGCCGTCGGTTGCGGCTCGTGGTTGGCAAGGCCCGGCCGCTCGTTGGCCTCGATCAGCACGTGGTCGGGCCCTTCGGGGTCTGGCAAGAGGAAGTCCAGACCGGTCACGGGAATGTCCAGCGCGCGGCTCGCTCGAACCGCCGCGCTGACCACGGCAGGGTGCAGGGATGCGGTCACGTCGTGGATCGTGCCACCTGTGTGCAGGTTGGCGGTGCGCCGGACCTCCAACTCCTGTCCTGCACCCAGCACGTCGTCCAGCTCGTAGCCGTGGGCGCGCACCGTCGCCGCGGTGGCCTCGTCGAGGGGGATCCGCGACTCGCTGCGCGTGGCGGCCTCCCGCCGCCGGCTCTGGGCAGTGATGAGTTTGCGCACCGGCGTGTGCCCGTCGCCGATCACCGAGGCCGGACGGCGGACGGCTGCCGCGACGAGCTGGTGTCCGATGACGATGACGCGAAGGTCCTGCCCGGACACCAGCTGCTCGAGCAGCACGTCCGGGCAGTACGAGCGGGCGAGCGCCACCGCCTCGTCCAGCGCCGGCTCGTCGCTCACCCCGACGGTGATCCCCCGGCCCTGCTCGCCGCGCGCGGGCTTGACCACGAGCTCTCCGAGCTCGTGGAGAAAGGCCCGGTCCGCCTCGTCACTGGTGGCCGAACGCCCCTGTGGCACAGAAAGACCGGCACCCTCGAAGATCCGGCGGGTGACCCGCTTGTCGTCACAGCGCGACATCGCCACGGCGGTCGTGAGCTCGGACAGCGACTCGCGGGTGACGATGCTGCGCCCGGCGTGGGACAGGCGCAGCTCGCCCCACTCCGCGTCCAGCACGTCCACGCCGATCCCGCGGCGGCGGGCCTCGTCGGCGATGATGCGGGCGTAGGGGTTGAGCCGCTGATAGTCCTCCGGCGGCGCCGTCACGAACAACCGCTCGTTGATCGTGTTCTTGCGTTTGAGCGCCAGGACGGGCACCCGCGAGAAGCCGACCCGCTCGTACAGCGCGATCGCCTTGTCGTTGTCGTGCAGGACGGACAGGTCGACGTAGGAACGGCCGCGCCCGACGTAGTGCTCGGCCAGCGCCCGGGCGAGGTGCTCACCGATCCCCGCCAGCCGGCTCTGCGGATCGACGGCGAGGCACCACAGGCTGGTGCCCTGCTCGGGGTCGCCGAACGCCTCGGCATGGTCGACGCCGGTGACGGTGCCGAGGATGCGGCCACTGCCTGGCTCGGTGGCCACGAGGTAGGTGAAGACCGGGCTCTGCGCATTGTGGAGCAGCAGGGACGGTTTGGCCCGCACCATGCCCGCTCTGGCGTAGACCGCGTTCACCGCCACTGCGTCGGCCTCGCTGGTCAGTGCCCGGATCACCGCCGCGCTCCGGGGTGCCCCGGCGGAGAACTCCCCCAGGTCCAGGCGGTAGATGTGGGAGGGGTCCACGAACAGCTCGGCCGGGGACTGGGCCACGAGCACGTGCGGCTCACGGGGATACATGCAGATGTCGCGCCGGCCGCTCTCCTCGCCACGCAGCGCCGAGCGGAGCCGGTCCGGTGAGGTGAAGGTCTGACCGAACACGATGCGCCCCCAGCCGCAGTCGAGCACGACGTCGGGCCGGATGCCCTCCGGCAGAGCGGTGGCGGGCCCGTGCCAGCGGGTGCTGAAGCTGCTCGCACCCGGTGGGGCCGGGTCTCGGGTCATCGCCCGCCGCTCACGGCCGCACTGTCACAACCCGCGCCCCTGCAGCCACATCTCGAGCAGCGCGAGCTGCCAGAGAGGGTTGCCGCCGAGCGGGGTGAGGGTCGCGTTGGGCTCGCACAGCAGGCGGTCCACGACCTCCGGGCGGAACAGGCCGCGGTCCTTGGCGGCCGGCGCCGTCAGGGCGTCGCGCACCCGGTCGAGGAAGCCGCCCTCGAGGTGGGTCAGCGCCGGCACCGGGAAGTATCCCTTCGGCCGGTCGATCACCTCACTCGGGATCACCTGGCGGGCAGCCGATTTGAGCACTCCCTTGCCGCCGTGCGCGAGCTTCAGCTCCGGCGGGCAGGCTGCCGCCAGCTCCACCAGCTCGTGGTCGAGGAACGGGACGCGCGCTTCCAGGCCGTACGCCATGGTGGTGTTGTCGACCCGCTTGACCGGGTCGTCGACGAGCATCACCTCGGTGTCCAGGCGCAGCGCCTTGTCGACGGCGGTGTCGGCGCCCGGGCGGGCGAAGTGCTCCTCGACAAAAAGCCGGCTCTCGTCGCGGTCTGCGTGCCAGGCCGGGTCGAGAAGCGCCGCCACGCCGGAATCGTTCCGGTCGAAGAAGGCCGTGGCATAGGTGTCCACCGGGTCGGCCGCGCCGAGCATCGGGGGATACCAGTGGTAGCCGGCGAACACCTCGTCGGCGCCTTGGCCGGACTGCACCACGTGCACGTGCTTCGACACCTCCTGCGAGAGCAGGTAGAAGGCGACCACGTCATGGCTGACCATCGGCTCGCTCATCGCGGCGACCGCGCTGTCCAGCGCCGGCAGCACCCGCTCCGGCGGGACGAGCAGCTGCATGTGCTTGGTGCCGAACCGCTCCGCGACCAGGTCCGAGTAGACGAACTCGTCGCCGCTGCGGCCACCGACCGCCTCGAAACCGATCGAGAACGTACGCAGGTCGTGCTGCCCCTGCTCGGCGAGCAGCCCCACGACCAGGCTCGAGTCGAGGCCGCCGGACAGCAGCACACCCACCTCGATGTCGGACACCATGCGCCGCCGCACCGACAGGCGCAGTGCGTCGAGAACCGCTTGCTGCCAGTCCTTCTCGGACCAGCGGGCGTGGGCGGGATCGCGGCCGTAGGACGGCGCCCAGTAGACGCGGTCCCGGCTCGTACCGTCCGGCTCGAGAACTTGGACCGTCGCCGGTGGCAGCTTGCGGATGCCCTGCAGCACGGTGCGGGGAGCCGGGACCACCGAGTGGAAGCTGAGATAGCAGTGCAGCGCCGCCCGGTCGATGGTGGTGTCGATGCCGCCGCCGGCCAGCAGGGCCGGGATGGTGCTGGCGAAGCGCAGGGCCTTGCCGTCGCTGAGCTCGGCGACGTACAGCGGCTTGACCCCGAGCCGGTCGCGGGCGAGCACCACCCGGCCGGTGTCGCGCTCGACGATCGCGCAGGCGAACATCCCGACCAGGTGGTCGACGAAGTCCTCGCCCCACCGGTGGTAGGCCTTCAGGACGACCTCGGTGTCGCCGTGCGAGAAGAACCGGTAACCCAGACCGGTCAGCTCCTGGCGCAGCTGCGGGTAGTTGTAGACCATCCCGTTGAGCACGATGGTCAGCCCCAGCTCGGCGTCGACCATCGGCTGGGCGGCGTGCTCGGTGAGGTCGACGACCTGAAGCCGGCGGTGTCCCAGCGCGATCGGGCCGGCCGACCAGAGCCCTGACCCGTCCGGGCCCCGGTCGTCCATCGTTGCCGTCATCCGCGCCACGGCAGCGATGTCGGCCACTCGGCCGTCGCGGCGCACCTCGCCGCTGAACCCGCACACAGGCAAGCCCCCTCGGTCGACTCCCCTGTTCGTTCTCGGCGGGGGAGGCGCTAAACGCCGGTGCGGAGACCTTCACATGGCTGAAATGAAAGGCAGGATGGGCCGATGAGGGTCTGGTACGACGGGGAGTTCTCCACCACGGCGCCGGAGATCGGGCTGATCTCGTTCGGCGCGGTGGCCGAGGACGGCCGCGAGTTCTACGCGGTGTCGACCGAGTTCGACCCTGCGACGGCGCATCCGTGGGTGAAGCAGAACGTCCTGCCGCAGCTCCCGCCGCCGGGCGACCCGGCGTGGATGACGCGCTTCGCGCTGCGCTCCGCGTTGCTGGAGTTCCTGGGCGATACGCCGGTGTTGTGGGCGTGGTTCGGGGCGTACGACCATGTCGCCCTGTGCCAGCTGTGGGGCTCGATGCCCGAGCTGCCACGCTCGATACCGCGGCTCACCCTCGACGTACGGCAGCTCTGGGAACACCTGGGCCGGCCGGCCCTGCCGGTGCAGTCGACGGGGCTGCACCACGCGCTGGACGACGCCCGGCACGTGCGGCTCAAGTGGGAGGCGCTGGCGGAGCGGGCCTACCGGCTGGGCCTGTCGGTGTAGCCGGGGGCCCCGCCCGCCAGGTCCCTTGCGGCCCTCAAGATCATCAGGAGATTCCCGTCGGACGCGCCGGGCGTGTCGTGCGTCAACCCCCTGATGATCATGGAGCTGGGATGGGCTGGCTCGCCCGAGCTGGGCTCGCCTTCTTCTCGGTGATCACGGGCGGCTTGAGATAGATCCTGCGTGCAGATCTACCTCAACGGCTGCGTGGATCACGGGTAATGGGCTGGGCTGCGGGGCGGATGCGGGCCTGTCCGGCGGGGACGAGGACTTCGATGGCGACCTGCTGGACGCCGTCGAAGCCGAGCGCCCGCGAGCCGGCGCGGGAGAGGTCCAGGATGCGCGGGCCCGGCTCAGGCGGCTCCCTCTCGCGGCGCGAACTCCGTCGCGAGGTCGGCGACGACCTCGGCGACCTGTTCCCAGCCGACCCGCAGCAGGAAGGTGTTGTTGCGGCCGTAGGACTTGCTGCCGAGCACGAAGAACCGCGGCTCGGGGTTGCGCAGGGCGTCGACGCCCGCGGAGCTCTGGGCCAGGCAGTCACCGCCCTCGCCGCCGAGCAGGGTCGCCGCCAGGGTGATCGGACCCTCGGTGGCGTAGCACTCGTGCACCTGCAGCTGGCGGTAGAGCCGGCTGTCACCCACCGACCCGGTCATCGAGAGGATCTCGTCGACGACGACCTCCCGGACCGCCCCGGCGGCGTCCCGCAGGACCACGGCCACGCCGCCGCCGGCGGGCCGCAGCTCGTCGACCAGCACACCGGTCAGGACCTGCGCCTCGGCGACCGCCCCCGAGGCAATGTGCTGGGAGGAGGCCACCAGCGCAGCGCGATCGGGCAGCGGGTCCGCGGGGACCGCGCCCCAGGTGGTCGCGGCGCGGCGTACGGCCCAGACCACCTCGGCGCCGGCGGCAACCAGGTCCCGGGCCGCGGTCTGCGCGCTGTAGCCGGCGCCGACGAGCAGCACCCGGCGGCCCGCCCAACCGGCGTCGACCAGCGGGATCTCGTGCGAGATCCGGTGCGCCAGTATCCGCTCACCAGGAGCCGGGATACCCCCGTGACCAAGGGGATTGGGGTTGCCGTAGGTGCCGGTGCAGTCCAGCACCACGTCCGCGACCTCGATCCGCTCGGCGCCCTCCGGCCCTTCCACCAGCAGCCGGAACGGGCGCGTACCGCGCTCGGCGCTGCCGATCTCCTCGTTCTTGAGCAGTCCCTCGCGGGCGATCGACAGCACCCGCGTCGACAGGCGGACGTCGGGCAGCAGGGCCGCCACCCGGTCGAGGTGCTCGGCGTACTGCGTTCCGGTCGGACAGTCCGCACCCACCGGCACGCCGAGCGCCTCGGCGGCGCGCGGCGAGACGTTCATGTGCCAGGGCGTGAACAGCCGGACGTGGCCCCAGGCGCGTACGTAGGCACCGACGTGGGCGGACTGCTCGTACACCGTCACGTCCCAACCCTGCTGGTGCGCGGCGAGCGCGGCCTCCAGCCCGGTCGGACCGGCGCCCAGCACCGCGACCCGCACCGGACGCGGCCCTGCGGAGGAGGGGCGGTCGAGCAGGTGGGGGACGGTCACGGGCGCTCCTGTCGAGACGGTCGTCATGTACGGGCGTTGATGACAGTACGGCTGACCCCTGCGGGTGCGCAGCCGCCCACTAGTGTCCGCGTCGACGGCGACCTCGGAGGTAGTGGTGCGGATCGGTGTGCTGACCGGCGGCGGGGACTGTCCCGGACTCAACGCCGTCATCCGGGCGGTGGTGCGCAAGGGCACGGTGGTGCACGGCCATGAGTTCGTCGGCTTCCGGGACGGGTGGAAAGGGCCGCTGGAAGGCCTGACGATGCCGCTGGGCGTGACGCAGACCCGGGGCATCCTGCCGCGTGGCGGCACCATCCTGGGCAGCAGCCGCACCAACCCGATCAAGGTCGACGGCGGGGTCGAGCGGATCGAGGCCAACCTGCGCGAGCTCGGCGTCGACGCGCTGATCGCGATCGGCGGCGAGGACACGCTCGGCGTCGCGACTTCGCTCGCCGCGCATGGGCTGAACGTCGTCGGCGTGCCCAAGACGATCGACAACGACCTGTCCGGGACCGACTACACCTTCGGCTTCGACACCGCCGTGCAGGTCGCCGTCGAGGCCATCGACCGACTGCACACGACCGCGGAGTCGCATCACCGGGCCCTGATCGTCGAGGTCATGGGGCGGCACGCCGGCTGGATCGCGCTGCACTCGGGCCTCGCCGGCGGGGCCAACGTCATCCTCATCCCGGAGCGGCGCTTCGACATCGACAAGGTCTGCGACTACGTGACGACCCGGTTCGCCAGCGAGTTCGCGCCGATCCTCGTCGTCGCCGAGGGTGCGCAGCCGCTGGAAGGGACGATGGAGCTGCAGACCGGTGAGCTGGACGCCTTCGGCCACGTCCGGCTCGGCGGGATCGGCCAGTTCCTCGAGCGCGAGATCGCGGCCCGCACCGGCTACGAGGCGCGCCAGACGGTGCTCGGCCACGTCCAGCGGGGTGGGACACCGACCGCGTACGACCGGGTGCTGGCCACCCGGTTCGGACTGCACGCCGCCGACGCCGTGAACGACGGTGACAGCGGGGTGATGGTCGCGCTGCGGGGTACCGACATCGTGCGGGTGCCGCTGGCCGAGGCGACCGGCGAGCTCAAGACCGTGCCGCTGGAGCGCTATGAGGAGGCGGAGGTGTTCTTCGGATGAGCGACGCGGCGGCTGCAGCTGAGCCGGCGGCGCGATTAGCCTCGTGATGTGACCTCGACGCTCGACCCTCCCGACCTCGACCACTGGCGCGGGCTGCCCGCCCGGCAGCAGCCGCGCTGGCCGGACGCCGACGCCCTCGCCACTGTCTGCGACACCCTGTCGCAGGTCCCACCGCTGGTGCAGCCGGGCGAGTGCGACAACCTGCGTACCCGGCTCGCCGACGTTGCCCGCGGCGAGGCGTTCCTGCTCCAGGGCGGCGACTGCGCCGAGACGTTCGCGGCCAACACCGCCGACGGCATCCGCGGCAAGGTCCGCACGCTGCTGCAGATGGCGGTCGTGCTGACCTACGGCGCGAGTGTGCCGGTGGTGAAGGTGGGCCGCCTGGCCGGGCAGTACGCCAAGCCGCGCAGCGCCGACATCGAGCCCCTGACCGGGCTGCCGTCCTACCGCGGCGATGCCGTCAACGACCTCTACGGCGACCGTACGCCCGACCCGGCCCGGATGGTGCGGGCCTACGCCAACAGCGCCGCCACGATGAACTTCATGCGCGCCATGGCGACCGACGGCAGCGCCGATCTCGCTGCGGTGCACGACTGGAACACCGCGTTCGTCCGGAGCAGCCCGGCCGTGCATCGCTACCAGGAGCTGGCGACCGACATCGAGCGGGCGCTGGCCTTCATGCGGGCGTGCGGGCTGGACATCGAGGCGACCCCGCAGACGCACGGTGTCGAGCTCTACTCCAGCCACGAGGCCCTGCTGCTGGAGTACGAGCGGGCGCTCGCCCGTACGGACGACAGCGGCCGTCCGTACGGACTGTCGGCGCACATGCTCTGGGTCGGGGAGCGCACGCGCGACCTGGACGGTGCCCACGTCGACCTGCTGTCCCGGCTCGCCAACCCGATCGGGGTGAAGCTGGGCCCTTCGACCGTTCCCGCGACGGCTGTCGCGCTGTGCGAGCGGCTCGACCCGGCGATGCAGCCCGGCCGGCTCACCCTGATCAGCCGCATGGGCGCCGGCAAGGTCCGCGACGTCCTGCCGGCGATCGTGGCGGCGGTCGAGAACGCGCGCGGTCCGCGCAGCGTGGTGTGGGAGTGCGACCCGATGCACGGCAACACCACCGAGACGGCGAGCGGTTACAAGACCCGGCACTTCGACGACGTCATGGACGAGGTGCGCGGCTTCTTCGAGGTGCACGCCGACCTGAGCTCCTGGGCCGGTGGGGTGCACGTCGAGCTGACCGGCGACGACGTCACCGAGTGCCTCGGCGGGGCGCAGCAGCTCACCGACGCCGACCTGGCCGGGCGTTACGAGACGGCCTGCGACCCACGGCTCAACACCAGCCAGGCGCTGGAGCTGGCCTTCCTCGTCGCCGAGATGTTGCAGGCCAGGCGGGACAGGTAGTCCTCACGGCTCCACGTTGTAGGGCGCCCGCAGGGTGCGGGTGCCGTCGGTCGCCAGCACCGAGTGACGGCCGGGCAGATCTGCCGGGTCCTCCGCGAGAAGTTCGGCGCTGAACTCACCGGCGTCGTCGACGACGACTGTCGTGCGCGATCCGGTCTCCCGCCCGGCGGTGTCGAGATAGTTCAGCGTCACAGTCGCTCCGGCCGGCCACCCCAGGCCGGTGACCTGGAGCTCCGCACCGTTGCCGCCGGAGGCAGGCTCGACCGCGATGGACAGCTTCGGCGGCGGCGGGGGTGGCGGGGGCGGCGGTGGGGGCGGGGGGATGACGAAGACGCTCGTCACCGGGGCCGGGGGCTCGACGACCGGCGGCGAGATGAGCACCTCGGGCTCCTCCGGCGGCGGTGAGGCGAGCGCGTCGAGCTGGCTGGCCGGCGAGATGGGCGTCGGCTCGTCGTCATCGCCGAGGCCGAGCACCAGGCCGAGCCCGAGCCCGCCCATCCCGACCAGCACGAGGGCGAGCAGGACCAGCAGCGGCGAGAACAGCCGCGGCTCGTCCTCGTCGTCCACGTTCTCCACCTCACCCGGTAACGGAAGCGGCGCACTGCTCGGCAGGCTACCGAATGCCACTGCATCGACCCGGGCCAAGACGGCTGCCCGATCGGACTCGGGAAGTGCCGCGACGGTCAGCCCGGTCAGCAGCACGTGCGTTCGGTCCTGGGCGTCGGTCGGCTCGCCCACCCGCTCCCCGACCAGCGGGAGGAAAGCAAGGCGCGCCCGCCCCACCAGCTCGGTCGCGCCGGCCACGTCCAACCCCAGTGCGGCGCCGACGGTGGCGGCAGGAAGGTCGTAGGAGTCGCGCAGCAGCAGGGCCATGCGCTCGCGGTCGGGAAGCTGGTCCAGTGCCTGAGCCAGGGGCTGCTGGTCGGCGTCGGCGGCCAGCACACCCCCACCGAGCGGCAGGTCGTCGGGTGAACGGGTGGCCTGCTGCCGGCCCAGCTCGACCGCCCGCCCAAACCACCAGCCGACGGCGTCCGGCACCGTGTGGGGGCGGTCGGCAATCACCTCGACGAGGTCGACCGCGCTGACCTCGACCACCTCGAGGGCGGCGTCGGGCTCGCAGCCCAGCCGGCGTACCGCGTCGTGGACCCGGTCCAGGTGGACCCGGACCGCCGACCCGAAATCCTCGGCCGAGACACCGCCCGGCCGACTGTTCGTGATCACGCCCCGGAGCCTATGTGAGTCCATGCGGCAGTGCGGCTTGCGCGATGGCGCCAGGAACACGACCATCGACGGCGAAGAAGGACACATCCGCCCATCCCGATCCCGGAGGCCTCATGCGACTGCGCAGCTGGACCATCCCGTCCGCCGCCCTTGCCCTCGTCCTGATCGGGCCCGTGGGGCCGGCCTTCGCCCATGAGACGGGCGGGGTCGACAAGGTGGTCATGAAGGACGTGCTCGCGCCCGCGGCCGAGGGTGTGGGCAGCGGGATGTCCGCGGTCGCCAACGTGCCCTACAGCGATGCGACGGGGGAGCGGTCGCAGGCCGGCTCGGACATCGAGTTCGGGCGGATCGGCGGCCGGGACTACGCCTTCGCCGGCACGCTGCGCGGCGGCCTGCAGATCATCGACATCAGCAAGCCGACCCGGCCCGTCCGGGTGGCGGTCTACGACTGCGCGATCTCCCAGGGCGACGTGCAGGTCTTCCGGCAGGGCAAGCGGGTGCTGGCGACCTACACCGCAGACGGGTCGTTCGGGGCCGTGGGTCTCGCCTCGCAATGTGCCAAGGATCTGGATCTGCGGGACGCGAAAGCCGCCGGCACGGTCCTGCTCGACGTCACGGACCCCACCCGCCCGCAGACCGTCGGCTTCGCTCCCGTGCCGCGCGGTTCGCACAACATGACCGTCCACCCGAGCGGCCGCTACCTCTACAACAGCAACTCCGACCTGCTCACCAGCACGATGCCGACGATCAGGATCTTCGACATCTCGGACCCGGCCCTGCCGCGCTTCGTCCAGGACTACCCGATCCCGTACGTGCCGACCTCGCTCGGCTCGGAGAGCCACGACATCACCTTCAGCGAGGACGGCACCCGGGCCTACAGCGCCGCGCTGTCCCAGACACTGGTCCTCGACACGTCGGACCCGGAGAACCCCCAGCAGGTCAGCCAGGTGATCGACCCGACCGTCCAGCTGGTGCACGGCGCCGACCCGATCACGCTGACCCGCGCGGACAAGAGCACGCGGGAACTGCTGGTCGTCTCCGACGAGCAGGCCGGGGCGGCGACCGGGACCAACTGCCCGGGCGGGGGTCTGCACTTCTACGACATCACCGGCGAGCTCGAGAAGGCACCGGTGAAGATCGCCACCTGGTTCATCGCCGAGACCCGGCCGTCGACGGCGACCTGCACGGCGCACGTCTTTCGCATGCACTCCGCGCAGGGTCTGATCACCGTCGCCTGGTACGACGAGGGGGTGCGTGTGCTCGACGTGGCCGGCCTGGCCGACGCGACGGGGTCCCCGCTCACGGTGCTGCGCGGGACGCAGGGCGGAATCAAGGAGATCGGCTCCTACGTCTTCCCTGACGCCAACACCTGGTCGTTCAAGACCAACGCGATCGCCAAGGACGGCTCGTTCTTCGGCTACGGCAACGACCTCGGCCGCGGCCTGGACGTCTACCGCTTCGAAGGGCTGGACCGCACGGTCCCGGCCCTCACCCCGACCGAGTTGCGAGCCGCTGGCCTTGACCGGGCCGAGGTGCTGCCGCTGCTGCCCTCCGGGGGTCCGACGCTGCCGCTGCTGCTGGGTCTGCTCGCTGGCGCCGCCTTCGCCGGTGCCGCCCGGGTCACCAGCACCCGGGCCGGCGTCAGTCGCGGGCGGGTCCGCCCGGCCACCGGCTGACGAGGCGGGCGGGCGTCAGGACGCCGCCAGCACCCGCCGCCCGACCATCGGCGGCAGGTCGCGGCACGCGGCGGCCAGCTCGTCGAGCGCAGCGCCGTACAACGCCTGCGGTCCGTCGCACAGCGCGGCCGTCGGGTCGGCGTGCACGTCCACCATCACCGCGTCCGCGCCGGCGGCGATGGCGGCGCGGGCGAGCGGCACGACCAGCTCACGCTTGCCGGCGCTGTGCGAGGGGTCGACCACGATCGGCAGGTGGGACAGCGCCTGCATCATCGGCACCGCGCTGACGTCCAGGGTGTTGCGGGTGGCGGTCTCGAAGGTGCGGATGCCGCGTTCGCACAGCACGATGTCGAGGTTGCCGCGCCGGGCGATGTACTCCGCCGCCATGAGCCACTCCTCGTATGTGGCGGACAGCCCGCGCTTGAGCATCACCGGCTTGCGGACTGCGCCGACTGCCTGCAGCAGCGGAAAGTTCTGCATGTTGCGGGTGCCGATCTGCAGCATGTCGGCGAAGTCGGCGACCCGCGGCACGTCGGCGGGGTCGACGACCTCGGTGACGACCGGCAGCCCGGTGAGCTGACGGGCCTCGGCCAGGATCTCGAGCCCGGCAAGGCCAAGACCCTGAAAGGCGTACGGGGAGGTGCGCGGCTTGTAGGCGCCGCCCCGCAGCATCGTGGCGCCGGCGGCCCTGGCCATGTGCGCCGCCTCGAAGGTCTGCTCGCGGGTCTCGACAGCGCACGGGCCGGCGATCAGGACGAACGTGCCCGGTCCCAGGTCGACGTCGGCCCGCTCGCCGACGGTGATGATCGAGGCGTCGGGGTGGTTCTCGCGGCTGACCAGCTTGTAGGCCTTGGACACCCGCACGACCTCGCCGACCCCGGGCATCGCCCGAAGGTTCAGACCCTCGAAGGCGACGACGTCGCCGACCAGCCCGACGATGGTGCGCTGCACCCCTCGGCTGACGAACGCCGAGCCACCGGCCGACTCGACCCGGTCCACGACGGCGTCGACCTCACCGGGAACAGCGTCGGGACGCATGACGACGACCATGAGCGCCGAGGCTACCCGCGGCCGGCTGCCCGGCGGGGCCGGTGAACAGCGGCCCGGCACCGTCGGGGCAGGATGGGTCTCGTGACGATGCCCTTCAGTCGTCTCGGCGCCAAGAAGCGGGCCGAGGGACTGGCCGCCGACCGGCTGCCACCCGGGCAGTACATCCCGCGGGGTTGGCCGGTCCTGCACTACGGCCCGGTGCCGAAGTTCGACGAGAGCAGCTGGGACTTCCGGGTCTTCGGTGCGACCGACGGCGGTGAGCGCCGGTGGGACTGGGCGGGGTTCGGCGAGCTGCCGCGTACCGAGATCCGGGCCGACTTCCACTGCGTCACGAAGTTCTCCCTGCTGGACAACACCTGGACCGGCGTCGCCACCGGGGTGCTGCTGGAGCTGGCGCCGCCCGCATCCGGCGTCACCTCCGTGATGGTCTGGGCCGAGTACGGCTACAGCGCCAACATGGCCTTGGCTGACTTCGGCGGGGACTTGTCGATGCTGGTCACCCACCGGGACGGCGCGCTACTCACCCCGGAGCACGGCTTCCCGCTGCGGCTGGTGGTGCCGCACCTGTACGCCTGGAAGGGCCCGAAATGGGTGCGGGGGGTGGAGTACCTCACCGCCGACCGACGCGGCTTCTGGGAGCAGCGGGGCTACCACAACCTCGCCGACCCCTGGCGCGAGCAGCGCTACAGCTATCAGGAGTCACCGGGCGACGGTCCGGTGGGCTGAGGCGGGCGGCTCAGCTGTCGCGCCCTACCCGTCTCGAAGGGCGCAGAGCAGCTCGATGTCGTGCCGGTGGGCGCTGGCGTCGCCGGGTGTCTCCACGACCACGGGCACGCCGCGGGTGGCGGAGTGCCGGAACAGCTCGGCGAAGGCGTCCTTGCCGATGTGGCCCGCCCCGATCGAGGCGTGCCGGTCGCGGAGCGACCCCAGCGGGTCCTTGGAGTCGTTGGCGTGCACCAGGGCCAGCCGGCCCCGGCCGACCGACTTCACCAGCGCGTCGAGCGTCTTTTTCATCCCACCCGGCAGCGCCACGTCGTGGCCGGCGGCAAAGGCGTGGCAGGTGTCGAGGCAGACGCCGAGCAGCGGGTGGTGGTCGAGCTGGGCGAACCACGGCTCGAGCTGCTGGACGGTCGCGGCGAGGGCCTGGCCGCCGCCCGCGGTCGGCTCGACGAGCAGCCGCGGGCCGTCCGGCTCCGCCGACTCCAGCAGCGGCAGCAGCAGGGTGCGCAGCTGCGCCAGCGCCTCGTCGCGGTGCGCCCCTGCGACCGCGCTGCCGGCGTGCACCACGACTGCCCGCGCGCCGACAGCGGTTGCGCGGGTGAGGCAGTGGCGTACGGCCTCGACGGACTTGACCTGCGTCATCTCGGTGGGGGAGCCGAAATTCACGAGGTACGGAGCGTGCACGTAGACGGCGATGCCGCTTGCGCCGCAGTCCTCTCGGAAGGCCTCGTCGTGTGCCGGGTCGCCGGCGCTCGGCGCCCAGCCGCGCGGGTTCGACACGAAGATCTGCACGGCTTGCGCGCCGATCTCCCGGGCGTAGGCCAGCGCCTTGACCAGGCCCCCGGCCACGGGCACGTGGGAGCCGACGGCGGAGGGCTTGCGGGGGGGCACCGGTTCAGGGTGTCAGAGGTCTCAGAAGACGTAGACGGTGACCGTGGCGCCCTTGCGGACCTTCTGGCCCGCAGGCGGGTCGGTGGAGCGCACCATGCCCGGTCCGGGGATCGCGAAGGCCCGCACCTGCAGCCCGAGGGCTTTGAGCGCTGCTTCGGCCTGCGCTCGAGGCTGACCGACGACATCGGGGATGGTGATGAGCTCCGGTCCCTTGCTCACCTTGACCGAGACGGCCGTTCCGCGGGGCGCCCGGCCCGAGGACGGCGACTGGTCGAGCACGGTGCCGGCGGCGACAGTCTCGCTGAAGACCTGGCTGACAGCCGGCTTGAAGCCAGCGCCCGTGACGGCCTTCTCGGCGGCTGCCCGCTGCTGGCCCCGCACGTCGGGGACCGGCAGCATCTCCACACCCTTGCTCACCACCAGGTCCACAGCAGTCCCGGGCGGGAGGGCCTGGCCGGCGGGTGGCTCGGCGGACAGCACGGAGCCGGCGTCCTTGGCATTGAACTGCTCGGCGACAGCGCCGGGGCGCAGGCCGACCTCGGCCAGTGCCGCGGTGGCCTGCTCCCGCGTCCTACCGACGAGCTCGGGCACCACGCGGCGGTCCGGGCCGCGGGACAGCACCAGGGTGACGGGGGAGCCCTTGCGGACCTCGTCTCCCGCAGGGGGCGCCTGCTCGATGACCAACCCGGCAGCGACGTCCTCGGAGAAGACCTGCTCCGGATCGACCACCACCTCGAACCGGGCAGCGACGAGGGTGTCCGCCGCGACCTGCTGGCTGAGCCCGAGCACGGCCGGCGTCGGGGCGTAGCGGCCGGCGTTGAGCCACCACCCGCCGGCGAGGGCGGCGGCGACGAGCACGCCCAGGATCAGCACGAACAGCACCGGTCGCAGCCACCTGCGGCGGCGCCGTGGGAGCGGGGCAGCAGCGGCGGTGGCGGGGTCGGGGTCGGGGTCGGGGTCGGGGTCGGGGTCGGGGTCGGGGTCGGGGTCGGCGGCAGGGTCGGCAGGCTCGGCGGCAGGGTCGGCGGTGGCGACGGAAGCGGTGGGAGAAGGGACGGTGGCGCGCGGGACGATCAGGGTCGGCGAGGTGGTGCGGCGGGGTGGGTGGTCGGCCGAGGCAGCGCCGAGATCGGTGCCACCGGCGCGGACGGCTCGCACTTCGGCGAGGAACGCTCCTGCGTCGGCCGGTCGTGCGTCGGCGTCGCGACGGGTCGCCCGCACCACCAGCTCATCGAGAGCGGCGGGGATGCCGTCGACGACGGTGCTCGGCGCGGGGACGTCCTCGTGCACGTGGCGGAACGCCACCGTCATGGGGTTGTCGGAGGTGTAGGGCGGGGCTCCGGTCAGCAGTTCCCACAGCAGGATGCCGGCGGCGTAGACGTCGGTGCGGGTGTCGGTGCGGCCCTGTTCGACCTGCTCGGGCGCGAGGTAGGCCATCGTGCCCATGAAGTAGCCGGTGGTGGCGGTGAGGTTGCTCGTCTCGACGGCGCGGGCCAGGCCGAAGTCGGTGACCTTGATGCGGCCGTCGTCGCCGAGCAGGACGTTCTCCGGCTTGACGTCGCGGTGCACGAGCCCGGCGGCGTGGGCGGCGGCGAGCGCACGCAACACGGGCTCCAGCAGGTCGAGGGCACGCGGCGGTGGCAGGGCTCCGCGCTGCACGAGGTCGCGCAGCGTGCCACCGGCGATGTGCTCCATCACCAGGTAGGCGGTTCCGGTTGCGGGGTCGGTGCCCTGGTCGTGGACGGCGACGACCTCGGGGCTGGACAGCCGCGCGGCGGCGCGGGCCTCGCGGGCGAATCGTTCGACGAAGTCGGGATCCTCTGCCAGCAGCGGGCGCATGATCTTCACCGCGACGGTGCGATCCAGCCGGGTGTCCGTCGCCGCATACACGGTGGCCATCCCGCCGCGCGCGATGGTGGCGTCGATGAGGTAGCGACCGTCCAGCAGCGCGCCGACCATCGGGTCGGTGCGCCCCTCGACGGTCAGATCCACGAGACTCACTGTAGATCGGTCGGGGTGATCCACCGAGAGGCGCGCGGCGAGCTCGAGCTCAGCCGTTCGGGAACCGCTGGCGCAGGACGGCGATGTTGCGCTGGTAGTCGAGCGTCTGCGGCAGCACTCCTCGGCGCTGAATCGAGCCGAGACCCTGGTAGTAGCCGGCCAGCGCTGCGTCGTCCGATCCCGTCGAGCGGGTCAGCTGGCGCAGCAGCAGCACGCCTGCCGAGATGTTGTCCTGAGCGTCCAGCAGGTCGAACGTATGGCCGTGCTGCTGTCCCAGCACCCGCCCGGTCTTCGGCAGCACCTGCATGACGCCGATGGCGTCGACCCCGGAGACGACGCGCTGTTGGAAACCGCTCTCGTGGTAGGCCACCGCGACGGCGAGCGAGGGGTCCACTCCGTGGCGGCGGGCGGTCGCTGCCACCATCTGGCGGACCTGCGCCTTGCTCGGGTGGGAGCGGCCGGCCAGGGTGGCCCGGTGCTGCGCGACCGACCGGCGCACGCTGTCCGGGACGCGCACCCCGGCGTTGCTGGTCGGGACCGCGGCGAGGTTCGGGCCGCTGGCGGCACCCGGGATGGTGAGGCGCCGCCCACGTTGAATGGTGCTGTCGGGCAGCCGGTTGGCGGCGGCGATGGAGCTCGCGCTGACGCCGTACCGCACGGCGAGACCGCCGAGGGTGTCGCCGGTGACGACCAGATGCCGGCGCTCGCCGTTGCCGGCCACCGGGGCACCGGTCGCCCCACCCGTGATGCGCAGCTGGTCACCGGCGTAGATCGTGCCGTTGCCGGGCAGCGAGTTCAGCTCCTGCAGGGCGGCCACCGTGGTGCCGTGCTTCCTGGCCAGGTCCCACAACGTGTCGCCGGGCCGGATGGTGATCACGGCGGGGGCGCCGGCCGTGGCGACGACCGCGAGGGCGAGCAGCACGCCGAGGGTGCGGCGGGCTCGTTGGCCAGCCGGGACGTTGGGGGCGGTGGCGCGAGTCCATGGCGGTGGGGTCATCAGGGGAGGGCCTCAGGTTGCTCAGCACGGTCAGATCCCGGGCGACCTTACGCAGGAGTGATCATTGTGACAAGCGAGGCAGAGATCGTTCTACGTTACTGGCGTGTCCCATGAGACTGCGGTAGCGACGCGCCGTAGGCACCCCCGGTGATCCACGGGGACTTCGAGGTGGAAAGTTCTCGGCGATCCACCTCAACCGCCGCGTGGATCAGCTAGGGGTTGTGCACAGTTGCCGGTCCGTCCACAGACACGGCTCTGGACCAGACGCCGCGCCCGCCGCCGTTGTCCACTGAACGAATGCGGATGTCGGAGGTTCGGGAACTGGGCGCTGAGCTGGGAAAGGAGTCCTTCAGCCTTCCGCGCCCGGCTCTTCCAAAGGTCGCCGAGCGACGGTCGCGGGGTCTGGGCGAGCCGGCCGGGCTCGAGGTGATCCCCCACGGGGCACTGCTGTCCTGAGCCCGTCGCCACGCCCCACTGATCCACGGGGGCTCTGAGGTGGAATCCGCTGGGCGATCCACCTCAACGACCGCGTGGATCACCGGGGAGAGAGGGGTGAGGGACGGGTAGGATGGACACCGTCCAGACCGGGGAGCCCGCGGACACGGGCTGAGAGGCCGGCCAGGCCGCGCAGGCGGCACCGCCGGCGACCCGCAGCACCCGATCGGGGTCGTGCCCGCGTGGGGAGTCGAGCCGTGAGCCAGCGGAAGCAAGCCGGGGCAGATCCGTGGTCGGTGGCCGAGCTGACCCTGTCCAGCCGGCTGCTGGTCGGCACCGGGAAGTTCCGCTCGCACGAGGGAATGCGGGCGGCGCTGATCGCCTCCGAGGCAGAGGTCGTCACCGTCGCGCTGCGCCGGGTCGACCTGGACCGGACGGCCGCGACCGGAGGTGACGTCCTCGACTTCGTACCGGCCGGCATGCACCTGCTGCCCAACACCTCCGGCGCGGTCGACGCGGGCGAAGCGGTACGGCTGGCCCGGCTCGGCCGGGCCGGCACCGGCACCGATCTGGTCAAGCTCGAGGTCACCCCCGACCCACGCACCCTCGCGCCGGACCCGATCG
>JAHWJP010000181.1 GCA_019348355.1 Actinomycetota bacterium | reverse complement strand
ACCCCGTCGCCGAAGCAGCGCATCGACAGCGTCTGGGCCATCTACACCGTCTGGGACATCTACAGCGTCTGGGACATCTACAGCGTCTGGGACAGGGCCTTGATCGGCATCGAGAGCTCCCGCAGCATGTCGAGGTCCTCGGTGGCCGGTCGTCCGAGCGTGGTCAGGTAGTTGCCGACGATGACGGCGTTGATGCCGCCCAGCATGCCGTCGCGGGCCAGGTCGCCGAGGGTGATCTCACGCCCTCCGGCGAAGCGCAGGATCGTGCGGGGCAGCGCCAGGCGGAACACGGCGACGGCCCGCAGCGCCTCGTCGGCGGACATCACCGGCAGGTCGCCGAAGGGGGTGCCGGGGCGCGGGTTGAGGAAGTTCAGCGGGACCTCGTCGGGGTCCAGCACGGCCAGCTGCGCCGCGAACTCGGCCCGCTGCTCGAGGGTCTCGCCCATCCCGAGGATGCCGCCGCAGCAGACCTCCATGCCGGCCTCGCGCACCATCTGCAGCGTCTGCCAGCGCTCCTGCCAGGTGTGGGTGGTCACGACCTGCGGGAAGTGCGAGCGGGCGGTCTCCAGGTTGTGGTTGTAGCGGTGCACGCCGAGCGCGCTCAGCTCGTCGACCTGCGCCTGCGTGAGCATGCCGAGCGAGCAGGCGATCGAGATGTCGACAGCCGCCCGGATGGCCGCCACCCCCTCGGCGATCTGGCGCATCAGCCGCTCGTCCGGCCCCCGGACCGCCGCGACGATGCAGAACTCCGTCGCTCCGGTCGCCCGGGTCTCGACGGCCGCCCGCACGAGGGAGGGGATGTCGAGCCAGGCGGCGCGTACCGGGCTCGAGAACAGCCCGGACTGGCTGCAGAAGTGGCAGTCCTCGACGCAGCCACCGGTCTTCAGGCTGACGATGCCCTCGACCTCGACCTCCGGGCCGCAGTGCCGCATCCGCACCTCGTGGGCGAGCTGCAGCAGCTCGGGCAGCCGGTCGTCCGGCAGGCGCAGGCAGGCGAGCGCCTGCTGCTCGGTCAGGCCCACCCCCCGGTGGAGGACCTGGTCGCGGGCGACCTCGAGGACGTCGGTCAGGAGCTCGGTCACGCCCGCAGTCTGCCAGGCGTACGGCCGGCCGCCCCGCTCGCGGTCGCCGAATGTCGGGGCTGCCTACGCTGGACCGGTGTCGACGCTCGGTGACCTGGTCCTCGCGCGGACGGCCCTCGACGAGCAGGACGTCGACTGGCTGCACCGCCTCGTCGGCGAGTGGCAGCTGGTCGCGGACCTGTCGTTCGCCGACCTGGTGCTGCACGTCCGTACGACCGGCTCGTGCTGGCTGGCCGTCGCGCACATGCGCCCGACGACGGGTCCGACCACCTTCCCGCTGGACGTCGTGGGCTCCGAGCTGGTTGCGGCCCTGGTGCCGCACTTCGACCGGGCCGCCGCCGAGGGGCGGATCGTTCGGGCGGGGGAGCCCGAGTCCTCGGCGCGCGACGCCGTACGACAGGAGGTCGTGCCGGTCCGGCGCGGGTCGCGGGTGGTGGCGGTGCTGACCCGGGAGACCAGCGTCAACGCCGCCCGGATGCCGAGCGCGCTGGAGCTCGCCTACCTCACCACCGCCGGCGAGCTGCTGCAGATGGTGGCCGAGGGGCGCTTCCCGTTCCCGGGCCCGGTGCCCGACCGCGAGCACGCACCCCGCGTCGGTGACGGTCTGCTGCGCCTGGACCCGACCGGCCACGTCGTCTACGCGAGCCCCAACGCCCTGTCGGCTCATCGCCGGCTCGGGGTCAGCGGGGATCTGCTCGGCGTGCACCTGGGCTCCACCATCGCCCGGCTCAGCGCCGCACCAGGGGCGCTGGACGAGCCGCGCGGCTCGGCTGCGCTCGCCGCGGTGCTGCGCTTCGGCGAGCCGCGGGAGTCCGACGTGGAGGCGCAAGGCGTGACGGTGCTGCTGCGGGCGCTGCCGCTGCACTCCGGTGGGCGGCCCCGGGGCGCGCTGTTGCTGGTCCGCGACGTCACCGAGCTGCGCAGCCGGGACCGGCAGCTGCTCGGCAAGGACGCCACCATCCGGGAGATCCACCACCGGGTGAAGAACAACCTGCAGACCGTGGCGGCGCTGCTGCGGCTGCAGGCCCGGCGGATGGCGGCGCCCGAGGCGAAGGCAGCCCTCGAGGAGTCGGTACGCCGGGTCGCCTCCATCGCGCTCGTGCACGAGACGCTGTCCCAGGTCTGGGAGGACGCGGTCGCCTTCGACGAGATCGCGGACGGGGTGCTCGCGATGTGCGCCGAGGTCGCGGCTCCGGAGTGCCAGGTCGTCGTACGGCGGTCAGGCAGCTTCGGGGTGCTGTCGGCGCAGGTTGCCACCCCGCTCGCCCTGGCGCTCACCGAGCTGGTGCAGAACGCTGTGGAGCACGGCTACTGCGACGACCGCGCCGGCCCGGCAAGGTCTGGAAGGATCGACGTCCGGGCCGATCGCACCGACGCCGGCCTGCAGGTCGAGGTGGTGGACGACGGTGTGGGGCTGCCGACCGGTTTCGACCTGGACCGGTGCGCGCAACTGGGCCTGCAGATCGTGCGCACCCTCGTGACCGAGGAGCTGCGGGGCACCTTGACGCTCACCTCGAGGGCGCTCGCGCCCGGCGACGGCGGGACCGGCACCCGGTCGGTCCTGCAGGTGCCGCTGGCCGCGAGCCCCCCGGTCAGCTGATCAGCGTCCCGAGGGCGTCCAGACCCGGATCCTGGGCGGTGGCGCCGGTGAACGACCGGAACAGCAGCACGCCGACCAGCACGAGCAGGGCCAAAAGGACGATGCCGACGAGCCGGAAGCGCCAGACGGCGCGCCAGGCCGGCACCGATTCCTGAGCCACCAGAGGTGGTCGGACGTAGCGCTCGGTCATCCGCGAAGTCTAGGCCGACGGCGCCCGCGCCCGCACCCGGCGCCGGAGCAGGCGACGGTCGTCCTCGCTGGTGGCGCCCCAGACGCCGGCCTCCTGGCCGGTCTCGAGCGCCCAGTCGAGGCAGGGCTCGACGACGGGGCAGCGCCGGCAGACGATCTTCGCCTGTTCGATGTGTGTCGCGGCGGGGCCAGTGGTCCCGATCGGGAAGAACAGCTCCGGGTCTTCGTCGCGGCAGAGCGCGGCGTGGCGCCAGTCCATCGTTGGTACTCCCTCAGGTCGGCAGCTGCGCGCCCTCGCACGTCACCTGCTCGGCCCGGCGCGACGGTGCGCCGGCATGTCCAGGCACCGCCCGGAGGCGGTGATCGTGCAGCAGTACGACGCGGGTGATCACCACCGAGACGGTGGATCCCGCCGGTCGTTGCTGCCTGTGCATCCACCCTTGCACTTGACGGGCGGAGGTAGCAAGCAAGAGACGCGCCGGATTGCCGACGAGCAGTGTCGGCTCCGTCACGTCCCGTTTCACCCGGCAGATGCCCCAGAGAAGACGCCTCACACCTTTATGGACGAGAAAGGTTTAGATCACCACATCCAGTGCCCGCGGCATCGAGCGGAACTCCACCCGAGTCCGGTCTCCCAGGTCGTCACCGTCGAGTTGGAAGGCCATCGGTGCGTCGGCGCTCAGCGTGAAGCCGGTCTGGTCGCACAGCGACAGTGCGGCCCCGCCGACCGGCTGCGGTCGGTCCGACAGGACCTGGCGCAGGTTACGCAGCGTGTCGACCGTGCCCAGCCGGCGTAGGGCGAACAGGTCCAGCCCGGTGTCGAAGCTCGCCGTGGGGCAGGGCCGGACCGGACGCCCCCCGAGATAGGTCCAGGGATCGCTGTTGCAGACCAGTGCCAGGCCGACTCGGTCGATCGGACCGGCGGCGGTGTGCACCGTCATGGGCATCGTGCGACGGTCGGTGTGCAGGTAGAACTGGCTGAGCCCCTGCCGGACGAACAGGCCGGGAGTCGCCTTGTGACCTTCGGATCGCTTGCCCTCGACCCGCCGCACGACCTCGGCGTCCAGGCCCAGCCCGGCGCAGAAGGTGAACCAGCGGTTGTCGGCCATGCCCAGCCCGACGGTCCGTCGGCGGTCGGCGTGCAGCGCATCGAGCAACCGGCTGGTGGCCTCCACCATCGATCGCGGCAGGCCGAGGGCGCGGGCGAACACGTTGGTGCTACCACCGGGCACCACGGCAAGCGCCGGAAGTCCCGCCCGCGGGCCGTCGGCGAGCAGGCCGTTGACGACCTCGTTGACGGTCCCGTCACCGCCGAGGGCGACGATGACGTCGAGACCGTCGAGGACCGCCTGCCGCGCCAGGTCGGTGGCGTGATCACGTCTTTCGGTGACCACGATCTCGAGTTCGGTCTGGCTGGCGAGGGCCTTGGCGAGCGCGTCACGCGCATCGGCCGACGTCGTGGTGGCCTTGGGGTTGACGAGCAGCAGGACGCGCATGGCGCAG
>JAHWJP010000180.1 GCA_019348355.1 Actinomycetota bacterium | reverse complement strand
AGGCGCTGCAGGTTGCAGTTGACGACGAAGACGAGGTTGTCGAGCTCCTCCCGGGCGGCGAGGCCGATCGCGCCGAGTGACTCCGGCTCGTCCATCTCGCCGTCGCCGAGAAAGCACCACACCCGGCTCTCGCTGGTGTCCTTGATGCCACGGTGCTGCAGGTAGCGGTTGAACCGGGCCTGGTAGATCGCGGCGATCGGGCCCAGGCCCATCGACACCGTCGGGAACTCCCAGAAGTCCGGCATCAGGCGCGGATGCGGGTAGGACGGCAGGCTGGCGGCCCGTGACTCCTGGCGGAAGCCGTCGAGCTGGTCCTGGGTCAGCCGGCCCTCGAGGAAGGCCCGCGCGTAGATGCCGGGGGAGGCGTGCCCCTGGAAGAACACCTGGTCGCCGGAGCGGTGGGCGCTGTCGTGTGGGAAGTCCTTGCCGCGGAAGAAGTGGTTGAAGCCGACTTCGTAGAGGCTGGCCGCGCTGGCATAGCTCGCGATGTGGCCACCGACGCCGATCTCGGGCCGGTTCGCCCGACTGACCATGATCGCGGCGTTCCACCGGATGTACGCGCGGATGCGGCGTTCGAGGTGCTCATCACCGGGGAACCACGGCTCACGCTCGGGCGGGATCGTGTTGATGTAGTCGGTGCTGCGCAACGCGGGCACGCCGACGGCCTTCTGCCGGGCGCGCTCGAGCAGCTTGAGCATCAGGAAGCGGGCCCGCGGGCGACCGGCGCTGTCGAGCACCGCATCCAGCGACTCGAGCCACTCGGCCGTCTCCGCCGGGTCGATGTCGGGCAGCTGGGTGGGCAGGCCGTCGCTGATGACGCCGAACCGCTCCCTGGAACGTTCGGAGTGACTGCCGCTGGTGGTGGTCACGCTGCTCCCGGGGTTGCTCGTCGGTGTGCCGAGCCTCCATCCTCCCCCTTACCCGTGGGTAGTCGATTTCGGGTCGGCGGTTCAGGGCATGACGCGGCGCTTGCCCACACAGTTGCGGGCCCGGCACTTGCGCAGCGGGGGTCCGTCCGGTGGACTACCCCCGATGCGCCCCGCCGGGGCCGAGGGGAAGGGGCACTCGTGAGCACGTCCGCGGACCACGCCGCACAGCGTGGCCTTGCCGAGAAGCTCGGGGTGGAGCCCGGCATGATCGTGCAGGTGGTCGGGTCGGACAGCTCTTCGGGGCCGGCCGTCGACCAGGGCCTGCTCGACGACGTCGCCTCCCGCACCGGGACCGAGCTGGTCACCACCGAGGACTCCGACGAGGTGGTCGACATCGTCCTGCTGTGGTGGCGGGAGGATGACGGCGACCTGGTCGACACCTTGGTCGACGCCCTGACCAACCTTGCTGACCATGGCGTCATCTGGCTGCTGACACCCAAAGCCGGCCGCGACGGGCACGTCGAGCCGAGCGACATCGACGAGGCGGCGCCGACCGCGGGGCTGTCCAGCACGCGCAGCACCAGCGCCGCGCCCGAGTGGTCCGGCACCCGCCTCGTCTCGCCCCGTTCCAGCAAGGGCGCGTCACGCCGCTGAGCCCGGAGCAGGCCCGGCGGCTGCTGAGTACAGCCGGCCGGGAGGCGGTCGCTGCGGCCGCCGCGCTCGACCTCCGTCCCGACGGACGGCTGGGTGCGGCGGAGGCGGTGCGCGTCGCGTACGGCCCCGAACTCGGCCCGCTCGCGCTCGAACAGGCCCTGCTGCGGGAGCGGGCCCGCAGCAAGCATCCCCGCGGCGCCGAGCTGTGGTGGACCGGGCCGGCGCTCGAGCAGGCCTCGTCCTTCGAGGTGGCCACGCACCGGGCCCGCCGGTTCGACGGGCCGGTCCTCGACCTGTGCTGCTCGGTCGGCGGCGACCTGCTGACGCTGCCCGACGGCTCGGTGGGGGTGGACCTCGACGAGACACGGCTGCTGCTCGGCCGGGCGAACGCGGAGATCCTCGGCCGCGCAGTGTCTTTCGTACGAGCCGACGTGACAGCGCTGCCACGCCCACCCGGCGCGGACGTGTTCGTCGACCCGGCGCGACGCGCGAGTGGCCGCCGCGTGTTCGACCCGCGGGCCTACTCCCCGCCGCTCGATGAGGTGCTCGGCTGGCGGGACACGGTGCGCTCGCTGGTCGTCAAGGCGGCGCCGGGTCTCGACCACGAGGCGCTCCCTTCGGACCTCGAGGTCGACGTCGTCTCGCTGCGCGGCGAGGTCAAGGAGGCGGTGCTGCTCGCGGGGGCGGCCCGCAATGGCGTCCGTCGTACGGCCACGCTGCTGCCCGGTCCGCACATCCTGCTCGGCCTTCCGGTCGAGGCGCCGGCCGTCCGTCCCCCGGGGCTGTGGCTGCTCGAACCGGACGGGGCCGTCGTCCGGGCGCACCTGGTCGCCCAGCTGGCCGGACAGCTCGGTGCCTGGCTCCTGGACGAGACCATCGCCTACCTCAGCGCGCCGGTCCCGGTGCCCACGCCGTACGGCCGGTGGTTCGAAGTCCTCGAGCTGCTGCCGTTCAGTCTCAAGCCGCTACGCGAACGGCTGCGGGCACACGACGCCGGCGCGCTGGTGGTGAAGAAGCGGGGTACGGCGGTGCAGCCCGACCTGCTGCGCAAGCAGCTGCGGCTGACCGGCAGCCGGGAGGTGACGGTCGTGCTGACCCGCGCTGCCGGGCGGCAGATCGCGATGGTGGTGCAGCCGCTCAGTCCGGGCGGATGAGCTGCCACTCCTCGCCCGGGAACACCATCCCCAGCTCGCCGTCGGCCCACCGCACGAAGTAGGGCGGGCCACCGTCCGGGCCCTTGGCCTGAAGCACGTCGCAGCGCCGCTCCTCGTCCCCCGGCTCGTGACCCGGCACGACGAAGCTGTCTCCTTGGCTGGCCGTCATGCCATCCAGGTTAGCGACGGAACCGGCCGAGCACCTTGCCGACGCCGCCCGCGACACCGGACAGCCCGCCGACCGCCCCCCTCAGTGCGGGGCCGCCGGGCAGCCCCGGCACCTGCTCCAGCAGCGGCGCGAGCCGCATCCACTGGGGCAGGTGCTGCACCTGCAATCGCCGGCTCACGAGCAGCTGAGCGAGGTGGGCCCGCCCGGCCGAGGTGTCGAGCAGGTCGGCTGCCGTGCCGCGTACACCGACGCCGGCGAAACTGCCTGCCTCGACCGGCTCGGTCGTCCACCCGTCCGCGTCGCTGGTGAACCGCCAGCCGCCGGTCGGCGTCATGGCGGTGACGGTGATGTCGACGCCGGTCCGCGCCGCGAGCGCCCCGGTCACGTCGAGCAGGGCAGCGAGGCCGCGGTCGAGCAGCTCCGCGGCCGGCTCCGGTGCGCCACAGGGGGCGAGATCGAGCGCGTGGACGGCAAGCTCGTACGTGCCGGCATGCAGCAGGGACAGCACCGGCAGCGGACCGACCGACGACCGCGACAGCGTGGTGGCGTAGGTCGCCAGATCCGGTCCGTCGAAGAAGTCCTCGATGCGCTGCCGGGAGAGCTCGAGCGCCCGCAGTACCTCACCCAGCGAGGCGTTGCGGTGCGCCGCCACCAGAGCCTCGTTGGCGGCATCGGGGGCCGCGGCCGGCTCGAAGGCGCCGTCCCGCGCCGACGCCAGCACACTGGCGAGCCCCGGGGCGTCGTCCCACGCGCCGAGATGGATGAGCAGGTCCTTGCCGGACCAGCCGGCCAGCCGGGACGGCCGGGACAGGTCGGTCGACGGGTCGCCGACGACGTCGAGGAACGCATCCCAGCCGGCGAGGATGCGACGTCCGACCTCGTCCGGGTCGGTCTCGGTGAGGCCGAAGCGGCCGGTGGCGGGGACGGGACCTAGCATGCAGTCATCCTGCCCTGACCCGCGGCGGGCGCCGGACAGGAGTGCTCGTGGCGATCGAGGTCGGCGACGAGGCACCGGACTTCGAGCTCGCGGACCAGTCCCGCACGCCGGTGCGGCTGTCGGACTTCCGCGGCCGCAAGAACGTCGTGGTCGTCTTCTACCCGCTGTCGTTCACCCGGGTGTGCCAGGGCGAGCTGTGCGCGATCCGCGACTCGATCGCGAATTTCGACTCGCCGGACGTCCAGACGCTCGCCATCAGCTGCGACACTACGGCGGTGCACGCGCAGTGGGCGAAGGAGCAGGGCTACACGTTTCCCCTGCTCGCGGACTTCTGGCCGCACGGCGGGGTGGCTCGGGACTACGGCGTGTTCGACGAGGCCACCGGGTTGGCGCTGCGCGGGACGTTCATCGTCGACAGGCAGGGGCGGGTGGCGTACAAGGTCGTGCACGGCATCCCCGACGCGCGCAGCCTGGACGAATACACCGCGGTGCTGGCGACGCTCTAGTCTCGGGACCTCGGGACCCATGGCTCAGTTGGTAGAGCAGCGCCCTTACAAGGCGAAGGTCGGCAGTTCGAGTCTGTCTGGGTCCAC
>JAHWJP010000179.1 GCA_019348355.1 Actinomycetota bacterium | reverse complement strand
TCGAGTGATCATCTCGAGTGATCATCTCGAGTGATCAGCGTTCGAGCACCGACGGGGCCTCGCGGACCGTCGAGGGCGGATCCGCCCGGTGGACTGGGAGCTCGACCCTCCCGCTTCACCGGGCGGGACCGCCGGTCCGGGTGTGGCGTGGGGAAGCGCCTCACCCGGACCGGCGCCGCCCGTTGCCGCCTTCCCCCGGCACCCGCGGGCAGCGACCGCTGCCCGCTCCAGGCTGGGAGGAGGAGCCCATGTCCCGTCTGCATGCCGATGCCGTCGAGGTCCAGCGTCACGATGACGAGCCGGCCCAGTTCCTGTGGCGTGGCCGGCTCTACGTCGTGCGCGAAGTCCTCGCCCGCTGGACCGAGTCCGGTGGTTGGTGGCGCAGTGCCGCCGTCTCGGCCCTGTCGTCCGGGAGCCCGGCCGGCGAGGCAGGCAGCGGACCGGCCTCGGTGGACGACGGCGAGCAGGACTGGTTCCGGGTCGAGGCCGGCGCGGGCCGGGCGGCCGGCACCGGCGTCTACGACCTGTGCTTCTCCTGGTCCTCGGGCTGCTGGTCGCTCGCCCGGGTCCTGGACTGAGGGGCGGAGGCGATGACGATCACCGCATCCGGCTCTCCCACACTCCCGGCCGGCACGCTGCTGGCGCTGGCCCGCTGTGGGCTGCTCGAGGCGTGCTCGGCAACCTCGCCGGGCGAGCGTTACGCCACCGCCCACCTGTCCGCCCTGCGGGTCGCCGCGGCGGTGCTGGCCTGTCGGGCCCGTCCGGTCCGGCGCAGCCGTCCCACCAGCGCCTGGGTGCTGCTGGCCGACGTCGCCCCCGAGCTCGGGGAGTGGGCGGCCTTCTTCGCCGCCGGCGCGCGCAAGCGGGCCGCGGCCGAGGCCGGCCTGCCCTCGGTGGTCACCGCCCGGGAGGCCGATGACCTCGTGCGCGACACCCAGGCGTTCCTCACGATGGTGGAGTCCTCCCTCGGCCTGCCCGGCCAGCAGCTGCTGCTGGCCTCGGGCTGACCGCGATGACGTCTCCGCCATGACCGGCGACCCCTTCGTCCACCTGCACGTCGCCTCGGGCTACTCCCTGCGGCACGGCGCCTCGCACCCCCGGGTGCTCGTCGAGCGTGCAGCCGAGCACGGGATGGACACGCTGGCGCTCACCGACCGCGACGGGATGTACGGCGCGGTGAAGTTCGCCACGGCCTGCGCAGCCGGCGGGGTGCGGCCGGTGTTCGGGGTCGATCTCGCCGTCGCCCCGGTCGAGCCAGAGACCGGATCCGCCGCGTCCGGCGACCAGGCCCGGCCCGGGCGCAGCAGCCCGGCCCGGGGTGGAGCCTTCCTCGACCGCCATCCCGATCGGGGCCATCCTGATTGCGGCCAGCCGGGCCGGGCGCTGCCGCGGGTGGTCTTGCTCGCCCGCGACGGCCGGGGCTGGGCGGCGCTGTGCCGGCTGGTCTCGGCCACCCACCTCGCCGGGGAGCGGGGCACACCGGTCAGCACCCTCGACCTCGTCGCCGAGCACGCCGGCGGCGCCGCGCAGTCCGGAGCGCTCGCCGTCCTGCTCGGTCCCGGTTCCGAGCTCGGTCGGGCGGTGTCGGCCCGACGGGAGGACCTCGCCCGCGCCGAGCTGTCCCGCTGGCGCGACGTGCTCGGCGCGGATGCGGTCGTCGTCGAGGTGGTCTGCCACCGCGGACCTGGCGACGTCGCCCGGGCCGCGCGGATGCTCGGCTTCGCGAAGGAGCAACACGCGAGCGCGATCCTCACCAACGTCGTGCGCTACGCCGACCGCACCGACGCCCCGACCGCCGACGTCCTCGACGCCTCCCGGCGGCTGGTGGCGCTCGATCTGCGCCATGTCGACCGGCGCAACGCCGAGGCGGCCCTGCTGCCCGGCAAGGCGATGGCCGAGGTGGCCGGGCAGGTCGCCCGTGCGGCCGGCCTCAGCGACGACGGTCGCGGCCTGCTGGCCCGCACCCGCCACGAGGCCGAACGGTGCGCGGTCGACCCGCACCGCGACCTCGGCATCGGGACGGTGTACTTCCCCGAGCTGCCAGTGGCAGCCGGTGGGGAGCCGCAGGCGGTGCTGCGCGCGCGCTGCGAGGCCGGCTTCGGCCGACGGTCGATGCCTCGCGAAGGACCCACCCTGGTCCGGCTCGAGGACGAGCTCGGCGTCATCGAAGGGCTCGGCTACCCCTCGTACTTCCTCACCGTCGCCGACGTCGTCGACCTCATCCGGGGCATGGGGGTGCGGGTGGCGGCGCGGGGGAGCGGCGCCGGCAGCCTGGTGACCTACCTGCTCGGCATCTCTGATGTGGACCCGATCCGCTACGGCCTGCTCATGGAGCGGTTCCTGTCACCGCTTCGCCACCAGCTGCCCGACATCGACGTCGACGTCGAGTCGGCGCGGCGCACCGAGGTCTACGAACAGATCCTGAGCAAGTACGGCGGCGAGCGCTGCACCTGCGTGTCGATGATGGACACCTACCGCGCCCGGCACGGCATCCGCGACGTCGGCGCCGCGCTCGGGCTGCCGCCCGGCGAGGTCGATGCGCTGGCCAAGGCGTTCCCGCACATCCGTGCCAACCAGGTGCGGGCGGCGATGCGCGACCTGCCTGAGCTGCGTGCCAGCGGGCTGGCTCAGGGGGAGAACGCGAGTCGCGTCGATCTGCTGCTGCGCCTGGTCGAGCGGCTCGACGGGCTGCCCCGGCATGTCGCGCTGCACCCGTGCGGGGTGCTGCTGTCGGACCGCACCCTGCTGGACCGCACCCCGGTGGAGTCCAGCTGGCTGGGCTTCCCGATGAGCCAGTTCGACAAGGACGACGTCGAGGAGCTCGGGCTGCTCAAGCTCGACGTGCTCGGCATCCGGATGCAGTCGGCGATGACCTACGCCGTGCAGGAGGTCGCCCGGGTCGACGGCGTCCGGGTCGACCTCGACTCGGCCCCCCGCGACGATCCGGCGACCTTCGCCCTCGTGCAGTCGACCCGGACGCTCGGGTGCTTCCAGATCGAGTCGCCGGGACAGCGCGAGCTGATCGGCAAGTTCGCGCCGGAGACCTTCGAGGACCTCATCGTCGACATCTCGCTGTTCCGCCCCGGCCCGGTCAAGAGCGACATGGTCCGGCCGTTCCTCGAGGCACGGCAGGGCTGGAAGCCGGCGGTCTACCCGCACCCTGACCTCGAACCGGTGCTCGCCCAGACCCACGGTGTCGTCGTCTTCCACGAGCAGGTGCTGCAGCTGATCAGCGTCATGACCGGGTGCTCGCTCGCCGAGGCCGACGAGGTGCGCCGTGCGCTCGGCAGCCCGGACGGGCAGCAGGAGGTGCAGACCTGGTTCGCGCCGGCGGCCCTGGCTGCGGGCTACCGGCTCGGGGTGGTCGAGCAGGTGTGGGAGGTGCTGAAGGCGTTCGGGTCGTTCGGCTTCTGCAAGGCCCACGCCGCCGCGTTCGCCTTGCCGACCTACCAGTCGGCCTGGCTCAAGGCCCACCACCCGGCGGCCTTCCTGGCCGGGGTGCTCACGCACGACCCCGGCATGTACCCCAAGCGGCTGATCCTCGACGACGCCCGCCAGTTCGGGATCGCGATCCTGATCCTCGACGTCAACCTGTCCGACTCCTCCTACCGGGTCGAGCGGGTCGGGATGCTCGACGAGCCGCCGCCGGCCATCCTCGACCAGACCGGCGCACCGGCAGCCGAACCCCACCCGGGTGATCCACGGGGACTTTCAGGCGGATCCGGGTTTGTGATCCACCTCACATCCTCCGTGGATCACCGTGACCCGGCGGTGAAGCCGCGGGGGCCTGTCAGCGGCCCGCGCAGCGCACCGTCCGACCCGCTGCTGCCCGACGGGCGCGGTTACGGCATCCGGATCGGGCTGGCCGAGGTCAAGGGCATCCGGGCCGACGAGGTCGCCCGGATCGTCGCCGGGCGGCCCTACTCCGGGCTGTCGGACTTCTGGCACCGTGCCCAGATCTCCCGGCCGATCGCCGAGCGGCTCGTCGTGGCAGGCGGTTTCGACTCCCTGTACGGACTGGGCTCGACCGTCCCGGTGCGGCGGCGCGGGCAGGTCACCCGCCGCGACCTGCTGCTGCAGGTCGCCGAGCTCGACCGGTGGAGCCGGTCGACGGCCGCGGCGGCCCGCAAGCTGGCCCCGCGTCGACGCGCAGTGAGGGACAGCGCAGCAGGCGAGCGCGCCGGGCAGCTCGTCCGGCCGGTGGTGGCGCTGGACGACGTGCGTGCCCGGGCCGCCCGGCAGTCACAGGCCCCGGCGCCGGTCGTACCAGTCGACGTCCAGCTCACCCTCGACCTGGACGACGCCCCGGAGCGCACCGTCTCGAGCGGTCTGCCGGAGATGAGCCCGGCCGAGCGGGTGCGGGCCGAGCTCGACGTGCTCGGCCTGGACGTCAGCTCGCA